>NZ_JBAJEX010000002.1 GCF_039822265.1 Thiobacter sp. AK1 | reverse complement strand
GTGGGTGTAGAAATCGTTGCGGTCGGCCGCGAGGGCAGAATAGGTCTTGCCGTAAATCTTGCCGACCGCGGCCAGCGTGGCTTCCAGGCTGTTGGCGGCGATGTTGGCAGAGGCTTGCAGAATGGCGGTGATTTGGCTGCGCCCGTCGGCCGCAGTGTTGAGGGCGGGGTCGAGCTGCGCGAAGAGGCTGTAGAGGGCCAAAGAATCGGTTAACGCGACGATGCTATGGGTGTTGGCTTCCAGAAACACCGGCGTATCTACGCCGTAGGTCGTGGCATAACCGGCGATGATGTTCTTGCCGCTGCCGTAGAGATTGGTTGAGCGGCTGTCATCGAGATAGGTCGAGGGTTGGCTGATACCCAATGCACTGTTAACTTCGTTGAAGAAGACCTCCGCCGCGCCGGTATTAAATCCGGGGGCATTGTAAGTATAGAGTTGGCTGACATTGCTGTTGAAAATGCGTCCAAACGCCATCCCCAGGTGCCCGCCCAGGGAATGGCCCGTCACCGTCAGGGGCCAGGTCATCTGCGCTTGCATGCCGAGCCCGATACCAGAAACCGAGCTGAGATACAGATGCGTCCCGCTGTCGCCAACCACTTTGGTAAGCTGCGGCACAGCCTCGTTTGGTGAATGAATCAAGCGTTGGTAATAGTTGTACATGGAAACAACCTGATCGGCGGCAACGCCGCCCAAGGCCAGCGCCGCATCGCTCAATAGATCGCCCACGTCGGTTTGGGTGATCCAGGGGAAGCTAGTACCGATTTCGGTACCGCGGATGGCGAAGAAAGTTTCGGTGCCTTTCTGAAAGACGGTGGCGGAGAAACCAGCGGAGGCGTCGGTGTATTGGTCGAGGATGGAATAACCATCAGCAGCGTCAGCGAAACGGGTGGCTTGGGAGGGAGACATACCAGCACGAATCAAAGCTTGCTGATATCTCGTTTTGTCCTGATTCATCCGGAGATCAAGTTCCGCATAAGCAGCCAGAGACAGTTGTGCATTCTCGAAATAACTGGAAATCGTGTTGGCCATGATCGTCTCCTCCATCAATTCCTAGTGGAAAGCGGTTTGAATACCTGTTTTAAGAAACCGCGATAATCGTACTCTTGAAGGGATGGGCAACCTGTTCCCCGAATTTGCAGTCCAGTACTGTTTGCAAGCCATCCACCGAAATGAATAAAGCTAATATACCGGCCAAGAATCTGCTGGGTTTGCTTATCTGTTACAACGTGCGCATGCCTCTTTATATGAAAAATCTCTGAGTGGTTTTCTTGCCACTCTTCAGAGAACTCATAACGCTGCCCAAGCAGGGTCTTATCAGCGAGTCCATCTGCCGTGATAAACCTCGGCCTTCCATCCGGAAACCAGTACTCAGGTCCTAGCTCTACCGTTTTATAAACCCTCACCCCGCTTTCTGCTTCACAGAGATACTGAAAATAAATTTTCCCAACAATCACATCCCACATCGGGATCAGAAAAAACACCAGCACAGAAATAATCGCGGCGATCACTTTAGCGCGACGTCCGCTGAACCGCCGCACAATCAAGACCGTTACCGCAAAAGTAATCGCGAGATAGATTACGAATCCGCCAATGAGCATTAATGCAATCATTTACGCCGCCTCCTGCAGTGGGGTTTTGTTTCCGTTGTCGGGCGCACGATGTAGGCGCAAGTGACGAGAAGCCCCAGCCGCTGTTCGGACCAGCCTGACAACTTCAGGCGACAGCATCCTGCCCTTCCCGCCGCTGAGGGCATCGTCCCCGCCCCTGCCGTAGAGCTTGTCCCACTTCCCGCCGCCGGTGAGGATGTCGGTGTTGGCCGAGCCGAACTTGATCTGGGTCAGGCTATTGAGGGGTTGGCTGACGATGGATGAGCTTGGTCCGAGATAGAGCTTGTAGGGAAGATAATTGCCGTTGTCTTCGAAGTACTGCGGACTGCCGGTGTAGGCGACCCAGGTGGTGGCGAGCGTGGTGGCGTCGGCGGTGATGTCGTTGTCCTGGTTGTTGGCCTGAATCTTGTTGTAGAGGAACGCGGCGCGGTCTTTCAGGTATTCGTCGGTGAGGCTGCCGGTGCGGGCAGCAGAGTCATAGAGATCCAGGGAATGGTCGGCGTTGATCGTGCTGTATAAGCCGCTCGCATTGGTGAGGATGAAGGGGTTGAGCTTCAACAGCGCGTAGCGGGCGGCGGGATCGGCCTTCGCGGCGGCGATCAGGTCGGCCGTGGAGTTGTTGACCAGGGAATCGACAGTCAGGGCGTAGCGGGGGGCCGTGGCCGTGCCGACATTGAACGGAGAGCGCTTCGGATAATCCGGAAGGCCAAAAAGATTGAAGGATCGAATTTGCTCTCTCACATCTCCTCCTTCACCGCACTCATCTGCATGCCCTGCTGCCCCATATTCACCACCTCATCCACTTGCAGGCCCTTGGGCACCTGGTGGGTGATGAAGATCGTCGTCACCTTGCCCTTGAGTCGGTTGATGGTCTGGGCGAAATGTTCGGCGGTCTGCTGATCCAGGTTGGAGATCGCCTCGTCGAAGATCAGCACCTTGGGGCGCTTGAGCAGGGCGCGGGCAATCGCAATGCGCTGCCGCTGCCCGCCCGATAGACCCGTGCCGCGCTCGCCGATCTCGGTCTGATAGCCCTGCGGGAGTTTCTCGATCACCTCGTGGATTTCCGCCGCTTTGCACGCAGCGACCACGTCCTCGAAGCTTGCATGCGGGTGGGCCATGACCAGGTTGTCGTAGAGGGTGCCTGAGAACAGCACCGTCTCCTGCGGCACCACGCCGAAGGCGGCGCGCAGTTCATTGGCCGCCAGCGTGCGGATGTCGCGCCCGTCGAGGGTGATTTGGCCTTCCTGCGGGAGGTAGAAGCCCAGCATCAGCTTGGCCAGGGTGCTCTTGCCGCAGCCGGAAGGGCCCATCAGTACCGTCAGCTTGCCGGCGGGAAGGGTGAGATTGAGGTTGCGGTAGAGCCAAGGGTGTCGTTCCGAATAGCGGAAACTCACATCGCGGAGGTCGATGCGGCCTTCGCCGCCCGCGGCGCGTTGCGGCGTGAGCGTGAAGGGCTCCTGCGGCATGTCCAGGATGTCGCCCAGCCGTTTCACCGAAATACTGGCCTGCTGGAATTCCTGCCACAGCCCGACCAGCCGCAACAGGGGCTGGCTCATGCGGCTGGCGAACATCTGGAAGGCCACCAGCATGCCCACCGTCATGCCCGCTTCGGGCTGCATCACCAGCCACGCCCCGACAATGAGGATGGACAGCGTCATCACCTGCTCCAAGCCGTTGGCCACCACGTTATAGGTGTTGCCCACCTGCTTGGTCGCGAAGCCGGCCGAGAGGTATTGCGCCAGATAGGTGCCGTAGCGCTTACCGACATCCGGCTCCAGTTGCAGGGATTTGACCGTGGCCATGCCGGCGAGGTATTCGGTCAGGAAGGCTTGATTCCTCGCGCCGAGCAGGAACTGCTTGTCCAGTCGCTCACGAAAGATGGGCACCATGATGAGGCTCACGATGACGATCAGCGCCAGGATGCCCAGGGCAATCAGCGTGAGCTGCCAACTGTAGGAAAACATCACCGCCAGGAAGATGAGCAGGAAGGGCAGGTCGAGCACCAGGCTGACCGCGCTGCCTGCGATGAACTCGCGCAGCTGCTCCACGCCGTGCAGCCGGGCGACCAGGGTGCCGGTGGGGCGGGCGTCGAAGTACGGCATCGGCAGGTGCAGCAGATGCTTGAACACCTTTTCCCCCAGCACGGCATCGATTCGGCTACCAGTGTGCAGCACCAGATACTGGCGCAGCCAGCTCATGGCGCTGGTAAAGAGCATGAACACCACCAGCGCCACGCCCAGCACGATGAGCGTGCTTTCCGAATGGTGAACGATGACCTTGTCGATGATGACCTGGGTAAAAAGCGGCGTGGCCAGGCCCACCAATTGGATAGCCAGGCTGGCCAAGAGCACATCGCGCCAGATGCGCTTGTGGCGCAGTAGTTCGGGCACGAACCAGGAAAAGCCGAAGGGCTTTTTCTGGGGCTCGGGGGATTCGGCGCGGCTTGCGGACTCCGACACCGGCGGATCGGCCTGCGCCACCAGCAGCAGAACCGGCGCGGCTTGAACGCGGGCCTCATCGAGCGCCACGGTTTCCGGGGCGGACTGGCCGGGCTTGACCCAGGCCAGGGTGTCGTCACCGTGCTGGACGATGAGCGCCGGGGTGAGGGGCGTGCGGGAGGGTGGCTGGGGAGAGGCTGCAGCTTCTGTTTCGGGGGAAGCTGTGTGAGTGGTTTCAGTTGCCGGAACTGGCAGCAGCGCCACGGCGGGCAGCGGCAAAGATGAGAGTCCCGCTTCGGGCCAGCGCGCCAGCCCCGCCTTGAGGCCGAGCGCGTTCAAAGCCTCGATCAGCGTGGGTAGATCAAAGGGCGGCGGAAAACGCCGAATCACCAGCTCGGCATCGAAGGGCTGGCGATACAAACCGGCCAGGTTCGCCAGAAGCCACAGCGCGGCTTGGGTTTCTACGCGTTCTTCCGGATCGGTAACCGTGTCCCGATGCGCGCCCCGCATGCTCTGCTCATTGGCTTCGTTGTTTCTGCGTCAAACCAGATATGCCAACGTACTGAAGGCACTCTTTTATGTCAAGTGCATGTATTTGCCCATGTAGAGAGCAAATAAACTGCCCGGACTTGTAACACGTGGTTCGTCCGGTTTTATTGGGTACCGAGGAGGTGTCTGATGAGAGGGGCGGAAGTGTGACAGGCGATACGGAAGATGCGATTTGAAGCAGCCTATGCAGGCTGCCGTTCGGGGCGGCTGTTGGGAGTGTCTGACCGCACGTGTCAAGCGATGTGGTGCGCTAGGAGTATGTCACAAATTCAGGGAAGGCTGATGAAAGCTTAAGCCCCGCCTAGCCGCGCGAGGATGGCATCGAGCTGGTCGAGCGTAGCGTAGTCGATGGTGAGACGACCCGCGCCCTTGCGGCCATGGCGGATGCGCACCGTGGCACCCAGGCGCTCCGACAGTTCCTGTTCCAGCCGCTGGATGTCGCGATCGGATTCTGGCAGCGTCCCTTTGCGGACTGGTTTAAGAAGGCGCGCCACGCGTTTTTCCGTCTCCCGCACCGACAGGCCCTTGGCCGCCACTTCATGGGCCACGGTGATCTGCTGGGCGGCCGGCAAAGGCAAGAGCGCGCGCGCATGGCCCATGTCCAGGGTGCCAGCCAACACCATGTCCTGCACTGTTTGGGGCAGCTGACGCAGGCGTAGCAGATTGCTGACAGCGGAGCGGGAACGCCCCACTGCCTCCGCCGCGTCTTCATGGGTCATGCCGAATTCCTCGATCAGGCGCTGAATGCCTTGGGCCTCTTCGATGGGATTGAGATCCTCGCGCTGGATATTCTCGATCAAGGCCATGGCCAAGGCCGCCTCGTCTGGCACGTCGCGCACCAGCACCGGCACCTGTTTGAGTCCCGCCATCTGCGCCGCCCGCCAGCGGCGCTCGCCGGCAATGATCTCGTACTGGCCGCTCGCCAGCGGGCGCACCAGGATGGGCTGCATGATGCCCTGCGCCTTGATCGATGCGGCGAGTTCCGCCAGCGAAGCGGCGTCCATGTGGGCGCGCGGCTGGTATTTCCCGGGCTGCAGAAGCCCGATGTCCAACTCGCGTGGGGTATCCGGGGCGGTCGGCGCCTCGCCACCCAGGAGTGCATCGAGGCCGCGGCCCAGACCTTTCATCTTCGCCATGGCAGTCCGCGCGTCATGGAGCGACGCCCACGCCCTCGCGCCGGCGCAGGAACTCTCCGGCCAGCGCGAGATAGGCAAGCGCACCCTTGGAGGAACGGTCGTGGTAGAACACCGGCAACCCGTAACTGGGCGCCTCTGCCAGGCGCACGTTGCGGGGAATGATGGTGCTGTAGACCTTGTCGCCGAAGTGCTGGGTGAGCTGCTGGGAGACCTGCTGCGCGAGCGCGTTGCGTGGGTCGTACATGGTGCGCAGCAAGCCCTCGATCTCCAGCTCCGGATTGAGATGGGCACGCACCTTCTTGACGGTGTTGATTAGATCGGTCAGGCCTTCCAGCGCGTAATACTCGCATTGCATTGGGATCATCACGGAATGGGCCGCCACCAGCCCGTTCAAGGTGAGGAGATTGAGGGCGGGCGGGCAATCGATCAGGACGTAATCGTATTCATTGGCCACTGGCGCCAGCGCCTCGCGCAGCCGGCGCTCGCGCCGTTCTTCGTCAACGAGTTCCACCTCGGCGCCGGCAAGCTCACGATTGGCAGGAAGCAGGTCGTATTTCGCCTGCGGCGTGGTGAGGCGGGTTTGCGCCACCGTGTGCTGTTCCAGCAAGACATGATACACGGTGCGGGCAAGTCCCGTCTTGGCGATGCCACTGCCGGTGGTGGCATTGCCCTGGGGATCGAGATCCACCAGCAGCACGCGGCGCTTCGCTGCCGCCAACCCCGCGGCGAGGTTGACGCTGGTGGTGGTCTTGCCCACGCCACCCTTTTGGTTCGCGATCGCGAGGATCTTGGCCATGTCAGCGCACCTCCATCACCACCAAGTGCCGCTGGGCGGCAAGCCCCGGCACTCGCAGGGGAATCACGTCGCGCAGCACCACCTCGGGCGGCAGCTGCAAAAGTTCCTCGTGGGGATAGAGGCCCTTCATCGCCAGCAGCCGCCCGCCTGGCGCGACCAGATGCCGCGCCAGGCGCGCGAATTCCTTCAGATCGGCAAAAGCCCGGCAGATCACCGCATCGGCCGGCGCCGAAAGACGCAGGCGCTCCACTCGCTCACACCTCACCGAGGCATTGGGAAGCGCCAGTTCCAATAGCGCCTGCTGCATGAAACTCGTCTTTTTGTGGCTGGCGTCGGCCAGCACCACCTTGAGCTGCGGCCGCGCGATGGCCAGGGGAATGCCCGGCAAGCCCGCCCCCGCGCCCACGTCAACCAGGGTCGCCACCTCCCCGAGATGGGGTAGCACCGAGAGACTGTCCAGCAGGTGTTGTGTCACCATGGCCTGCGGCTCGCGCACGGCGGTGAGATTGTAGACCTTGTTCCATTTCAGCAAGAGCTCGAGATAGGCGATGAGCTTCGCCTCCTGCGAGGACAACAGGGCCACCCCCAGTTCTGCCGCGCCTAAATGCAGCGTGTCTTCCAGGCTGGCCACGTTCATGCGCGTTGGCTCTCCCGCCGCTTCAGGTGCACCAGCAACAGGGAAATGGCGGCGGGTGTGACGCCGGAGATGCGCGCCGCCTGTCCCAGCGTCTCGGGCTTGTGGGCGTTGAGTTTCTGCTGCACCTCGATGGACAAGCCACGCACCTCGCGGTAATCGAGATCCGGCGGCAGGCGCAGATGTTCGGTGGCGCGATGGCGTTGCACCTCTTCCCGCTGGCGGTCGATGTAACCCTGATACTTCGCCTGGATTTCCAGCTGTTCCACCACCTGCGGATCGCTCACCGGCGCAGCGCCCTCTGGCAGGGCACCGGGCAGAGTCATCAGGCTTGCGTAGCGCACGCCCGGGCGGCGCAGCAGGTCGAACAGGCTGTGCTCCCGCTCCAGGGGCTGGCCCAGTACGCGCACCGCGTCGGACTCGCGCAGCGTGCGCGGATTGACCCAAGTGTCTTTCAGACGTTCTTGCTCGCGAGCGATGGCATCCCGCTTGCGGTTGAACTGCTCCCAGCGCACATCGTCCACCACGCCCAGGCGGCGGCCGATCTCCGTCAGGCGCAGGTCGGCATTGTCCTCGCGCAGGGAGAGGCGGTACTCGGCGCGGCTGGTGAACATGCGATAGGGCTCCATCACGCCCCGGGTGACCAGGTCATCCACCATCACGCCGATGTAGGCTTCGCCGCGTCCGGGGCACCAGGGCTCTTCCTCCCGCACGTACAGCCCGGCATTGATGCCGGCAAGCACGCCCTGGGCGGCCGCTTCCTCGTAGCCGGTGGTGCCGTTGATCTGACCAGCGAAGAACAGCCCCCGGATGGCCTTGGTCTCCAGCGAGCGCTTCAACCCACGTGGATCGAAATAGTCGTACTCGATGGCATAGCCGGGACGGGTGATGTGGGCGCGCTCGAAGCCGCGGATGGACCGCACCAGTTCCAGCTGCACGTCGAAGGGCAGGCTGGTGGAGATGCCATTGGGATAGACCTCATGGGTGGTAAGCCCCTCCGGCTCCACGAACACCTGGTGGCTGTCCTTGTCGGCAAAGCGGTGGATCTTGTCCTCGATGGAAGGACAATAGCGCGGCCCCACCCCTTCGATCACCCCGGTGTACATGGGCGAGCGGTCCAGCCCGCCGCGGATGATTTCGTGGGTGCGCGGGTTGGTCTGGGTGATCCAGCAAGACACCTGGCGCGGATGCTGGCTGGCATCACCCAGGAAGGAAAACACCGGCACGGGAACATCGCCCGGCTGCTCGGTCATCACGGAATAATCGATGGTGCGGCCGTCGATGCGCGGCGGCGTGCCGGTCTTGAGCCGCCCGACGGGCAAGTCGAGCTCCCGCAGACGCGCGGCGAGGCTCAAGGAAGCCGGATCGCCCGCCCGACCCGCGCGGTAGTTGGAAAGCCCCACGTGCACCAGGCCGCCGAGGAAGGTGCCCGCGGTGAGCACCACGGCACGCGCCCAGAAGCGGATGCCCAGTTGAGTCACCGCCCCCGCCACGCGATCGCCTTCAAGGATCAAGTCATCGACGGCCTGCTGGAAGATCCACAGACGGGGCTGATTTTCCAGACGGCGGCGGATCGCCTGCTTGTAGAGCACCCGGTCGGCCTGGGCCCGGGTGGCGCGCACCGCCGGGCCCTTGCTGGAATTGAGGATGCGGAACTGGATGCCGGCCTCGTCGGTCGCGGCTGCCATGGCGCCGCCCAGGGCATCCACCTCCTTGACCAGATGGCCCTTGCCGATGCCGCCGATGGAAGGATTGCAGGACATCTGGCCCAGGGTCTCGATGTTGTGGGTGAGCAGCAAGGTATCCACGCCCATGCGCGCGCAGGCGAGCGCGGCCTCGGTGCCGGCGTGGCCACCACCAATCACGATGACACCGAAGACCTGGGGGAAATCCATGCTGCGGAAAGTCCGGAAAAGGATTGCATGATACGTGAAATCCCTGTGCCGGGTAAGCGTGGGCACGTGTCAAAACAGGGGCTTATATAGTGCCCTTGGTTTGCGTTAAGCTACTAAATCAAAGCCAGTCGGAACCCTCGCCCCCATGCCCCGCTTGTTGAACCTCGCTCGCGCCGCCCGCCTGGTCGGTACTTCCCGCGGCACCCTGCAGCAGAAAATCCAGGCTGGCGAACTGCAATCCTTCGACGGCCAGGTGAGCCTGGAAGAACTCCAGCGTGTGTTCCCGGAAGCAGCCCTGGAAGACAACACCGTGCTGGAACACGTGGAAGGCATCAAAGAAAAGGCCTTCGGCCGCCGCGTCGCAGAGCGCACCTTGCCGCCGGCGGAAGTGCTCGCCGCGCGGGTGCACGAGATGGGGAAGGAATTGGCCGAATCCAAGGCCCTCTTGAGCCACAGCACCGGGGTGCTGGAACGACTCCATAAGCTGCTCGACGAGTGGGCCGTGCAAGACGGCGCCACTGGGGAGGTCGCGCGTCGCCTCAAATCCTGGTTGCACGAGCAGATGTTGGCCACGCCCGCCACCGATGACCGTGCCTGGGGCCTGCTGCTGCGGGACAGTCTGCTCAAGGTCATGGCAGCCCAGGTCAAGGTGCTGCCCACGGGCGAGGAGTTTTTCGTAGAAGGCGGCGACACCATCCTGGAGGCCGCCCTGCGCGCCGGCGTTCCCCTAGCCTATGGCTGTTCCAGCGGCCAGTGCGGCACCTGTCGCGCGCGGGTGGTCTCGGGTGAGGTCAAGCAAGTACGCCCCACCGAATACAAGCTGGCGCCGGCGGCGAAAGCACAAGGGGAAGTTCTGTTGTGCTCCACCACGGCGGTGACCGACGTGGTGCTTGAGGCCTCCGTGGCCCAGACACCGCAAGACGTCGGGCTTCAGAGCCTGCGCGCGGAAGTGCGCAGTGTGGAACACCCCACGCCGCAGGTGGCGGTGCTGCATCTGCGCACGCCTAAGCGCAACCGGCTGCGTTTCCTCGCGGGCCAGCGGGTGCGCCTGACGTTCGGCCAAACCCTGAGCGCGGAACTGCCGGTGGCAAGCTGCCCCTGCGAAGACCGCCATCTGGAGTTTCACGTGCGGCGCGTGGAAGGCTACCCCTTCGCGGACCACGTGTTCCAGGCCCTCTCGCCCGGGCAGGAAGTGGGGGTAGACGGGCCTTTTGGCGATTTCGTGTTGGATCGGCGTTCCACCCGTCCCGTGCTATTCCTCGCCTTCTGCACCGGTTTCGCCCCCATCAAGAGCCTGATGGAGCATGCCCTTGCACTGGAGAACGCGCCGGCCATCCACCTGGTTTGGATCGGCGCGCGTGCCGAATCCCTCTATGCCGCCAACCTGTGCCGCGCGTGGGCCGATGCCCTGGACCACGTATCCTTCACGCCGGTGATCGCCGGCGGCGATCTGGAGGCCACTGCCAGTCGCCAGGCGCAGGTGGTGCCTCGCGTGCTCCAAGAAGCACTGGGGGCACGGCCGGACCTGGCGGGCATGGACGCCTACGTGGCCGGCCCCACCCTGGCCGTGCAGACCGCCCGCGCATGGCTGGTGGCGCGCGGGGTAGGTCACGTGGTGTGCGACGAGGAGGGTTGAGAAACCCGGCAGTGGCTTCACTTGCCGATGCAGAAGCGGGAAAAGATCTCGCCCAAGAGATCGTCCGGCGTGAATTCGCCGGTAATGGTGGCGAGCTGGTTTTGGGCCAGTTTGAGCTCTTCGGCCAGTAGTTCCAGCGCCTCCCAGTTGCGCTGCGCCGCTTCCAGATGGGTGCGTGCCTGCGCGAGGGCATTCAGGTGGCGGGTGCGCGCCATATAGATGCCTTCTCCGGTCTGCTGCCAGCCCGCCAGTTCCAGCAGTCGCTGCCGTAACAGATCAAGCCCGGCGCCGGTTTTGGCGGAAAGATAGACCCCATTGGGCTCCACGTGGGGGACGTCTTGCGTCAGATCGATTTTGTTGAACACCCGCAGCACAGTCAATCCCGGCGGCAGCCGTGCCAGGATGGCAGCATCCTCTGGCGCCAGGCCCTGCGCCGCATCGATTACCACTAAGGCAAGATCCGCTTTTTCCACCGCCGCCCAGGTGCGGGCGATGCCCAGTCGCTCCACCTCGTCGCTTGCCTCGCGCAGACCTGCGGTGTCGATGATATGCAGTGGGATGCCTTCGACATGGATCTCCTCGCGCAAGGTATCGCGCGTCGTGCCCGCGAGCGGCGTGACGATGGCCACTTCTTCGCCTGCCAGACGGTTGAGCAAGCTGGATTTACCCACATTAGGGCGCCCCACCAGAACCACCTGGAGACCTTCCCGCAGCAGACTTCCCTGACGGGCGCGGGTTTGCACGGTGGCCAGCCGCGCTTGGAGCTCACCAAGTTTTTCCCGAGCATGCGCCGCGCTCAAAAAATCGATTTGCTCCTCGGGAAAATCGAGGCTGGCTTCCACTAGCATGCGCAGCTCGATCAGACCCTCCACCAGCGCCTGGATCTCCCGGGAAAAGTCGCCACGCAGGGAACGCAGCGCGCTTCTCGCTGCCTGGGTCGAGGCCGCATCGATGAGGTCCGCCACCGCTTCCGCCTGAGCTAGGTCGAGCTTGTCGTTGAGATAGGCGCGGCGAGTGAATTCCCCGGGCTCGGCCAGGCGCGCGCCGAGGGCAAGACACCGTTCGAGGACCAGCTGCAGCACGGCTGGGCCGCCGTGGCCCTGGAGCTCCAGCACGTCCTCGCCGGTGAAGGAATGGGGAGCAGGAAAAAATAGGGCGATGCCCCGGTCTAGCGCCTCGCCGGCAGCGCCGCGGAAATCGGCCAAGGTGGCGTGGCGGGGCGAGGGCAGGCGGCCCAAGATCGCCGCAGCGATGCGACGGACATCAGGGCCAGACACGCGCACCACGCCGATGCCACCTCGGCCGGGCGGCGTGGCGACTGCCGCGATGGTATCACTTGGTCCCACCCTTGGTCTCGCCGCCCAGGAGGCTGTTGATGCGCCACTGCTGGAGGATGGAAAGGAGATTGTTCACCAGCCAGTAGAGCACCAGGCCCGCCGGGAAGAAGAAGAACATGACCGAGAAAACGATGGGCATGATCATCATGACCTTGGCCTGGATGGGGTCCGGCGGGGTCGGATTGAGCTTGGTCTGCACGATCATGGACAGGCCCATGAGCACGGGCAGCACGTAATAGGGATCGGGCGCGGTAAGATCCTGGATCCACAGCGCGAACGGGGCATGACGCATCTCCACGCTGTAGAGCAGCACCCAGTAGAGGGCGATGAACACCGGGATTTGAATCAGGACAGGCAGACAGCCCCCCATGGGATTGATTCTCTCGCTCTTGTAAAGCTCCATCATGGCCTGGTGCAATTTCTGGCGATCGTCACCGTACCGTTCCTTGATCTGCTGCAGGCGCGGCGCGACCGCCTTCATCTTGGCCATGGAGCGATAGCTCGCGGCGGAGAGGGGATAAAAAACCAGCTTGATCAAGACGGTGAGGGCGATGATGGCCCAGCCCCAGTTGCCGAACAGCCCATGCAGGGTCTTGAGCAGCCAAAATAGGGGCTTGGCAATGATGGTGAGCATGCCATAGTCCACCGCCAAATCGAGACCGGGGGCGAGGGTTTTCAGGGTTTCCTGGTCCTGGGGGCCCACGTAGAGGCCGGTGTTCAGCACCGCCGTGGCGCCCGGCGCGATTTGCCCGACCGGGAGAATGACGCCAACGGCATAGAGATGATCGGCGAGCTTGCGCGTATAGTACTCCCGCTCCGGGCCGGCCGGCGGGAGATAAGCCGCGAGGAAATAGTGCTGCAGCATGGCCACCCAGCCATCCCGGGCTTTCACCGACGGCTTGCCCTTGGCGATGTCGGAGAA
Organism: Thiobacter sp. AK1; assembly: GCF_039822265.1. NCBI lineage: Bacteria > Pseudomonadati > Pseudomonadota > Betaproteobacteria > Burkholderiales > Thiobacteraceae > Thiobacter > Thiobacter aerophilus. The sequence continues at coordinate 317,889 of NZ_JBAJEX010000002.1, read as the reverse complement.
GGGTATTTTGTGGAATTTGTCGGCCTCAGTGTACACAGCCGGACCGGTATAGGTGGGCATCAGGCTGGACTCCCCCGCCGGCGGTGTATCGTCGCGCAAGAACTGGAAATAGGCGTCGGCTGCCAGCGGCGCAGTGCCGGTGTTGTGAATCTCGTAGCGCAAACCAATGAGGTAGCTGCCACGCCGGAATGTATAGACCTTGTCCACCCGCAGCCCGCCCGGGGCCTCCCAAGTCAAGCGAACGTCCACCGTCTGCGCCTCTGGTGTCAGGGTATAGGCGCTACGGTCGGCGCGGAAGACCTCCTTATGGGTCGGTAGCCCCTTGCCCAGCAAGCCACTTTGCGCAACATACCAATGGGGAGGGTCGTCCGCCAGCAGCACCATGGGTTTGCGACGATCCTCGGTGGCGCCATGGCGCAGCAGCACGACTTTGCGCAGATCACCGCCGATGGTATCCAGTTCGGCGTCGATCACATCGGTCCGCACGCGGATGCGCTGTCCTTTGGGCAAGGTCGCGGCCTGCGTTGCGAGCGGTTGGAGCGTCGATACCGCAGTTCCCAGCGCCTGGCTTGGTTGAGGCACCGCATCGGTGGAACCCTGGCGAGGGGCTGGGGCGACGCCCACCTTGGCGCCGTTGTAATCCTGCCAGGCCTGCCATAGCAGGAGCAGCGAAAAAGAAAAAACGATGAAGAGAATCAGGCGCTGGGTATCCATCGAAGCGATCTCGGAACGGAAAGAATTGGGGCGGGAGCTTTAGCGTCTCGCTGTTGTTGTTACTGCCCCGCGCGCGGCGGAACGGGATCACTGCCGCCGGCGGCCCAGGGATGGCAACGCGCTAGGCGCTTCGCGGTCAGCCACAGGCCACGCACGGGACCGTGCTCGGTAATGGCCTGGGAAGCGTATTCGGAGCAAGTGGGATGATAGCGGCAATCCGCCCCCAGGTAAGGACTGAGGACGATCTGATAGAGCCGAATCAGGCGCAGGAGGAATCGGGACATGGGCACAGTCTTGCCAGATGCTGGGACAGTTCTTGCCGGACCGTTGGGAAGTCCTCTCGGCCGAAGCGCCGGGTGACCCGCACCACGAAGTCGCAGCCGCCCAGGTTGGGCTGGGCCAGGCGAAACACTTCGCGCACCACCCGTCGCATGTAATTCCGATCCACGGCCCGGCGCGCGATTGAGCGCGCCACCATCACTGCGAGGCGGGGGAAACCCAGGTCGTTGGGCTTGACCTGCACCGTTAGGAAGGCACCGCTTAAGCGCCGCCGAAAATCGAAAACGGACGAGATCTCGTCCGTTTTCCGCAAATGACTGCGTTTGGGGAAGCGGTATTGTGGCTTCAACGGCGCGGGCCCGCTAGCGCCCGCGTCTTCACACCGCGAGACGCTTCCGGCCCTTGGCACGGCGGGCGTTGATGACGGCGCGGCCACCTTTGGTCCGCATCCGGACCAGAAAACCATGGGTACGCTTGCGGCGAACAACGGAGGGCTGGTAGGTGCGTTTCATGTTGGCCTCTGCGGGTCAAAAGTCTTAAACGGTATATTACAGCAGGAAAAACCTTTCCCTGTCAACGATTAAATGACGGTCTAAGCAGGTCCAGCACGCGGCGCCGCTGTGGATAACTGGGGCGGATGCGGTACAATATGGGCTTCCTTCCCGCCCGTGGCCCGGGCTGCGTCCTTCCCCAAAACAGACCTGAAGAGGCATGAACCGGATGGATGGTTTTTGGCAGCATTGTCTCGACCGTTTCAGCAAGGAACTGACTCCCCAGCAGTTCAATACCTGGATCAAGCCACTCAAAGCGGAAGGTGACGAGGAGGGCGTGCGCCTGCTTGCGCCCAACCGGTTCGTCCAGCAGTGGGTCAAGGACAAATTCCTCTCGCGCATCCAGCAGCTTGCGGAAACCCAGTTGGGGCGCCCTGTGAATATCGAAGTGGTGCTAGGCCAGCCAGAGGTCCGGCCTGCTAGCGCAGCGGCGGAGAGTAAGGCATTCGCTCCCGCCAAGCCGGCCCGGGAAGGGCATTCGGGGCTCAATCCCGCCTTTAACTTCGCCAATTTCGTCACGGGCAAGGCCAACCAGCTCGCTCGTGCTGCGGCCATGCAAGTGGCGGAAAACCCTGGCTCTGCTTACAACCCCTTGTTCGTGTACGGCGGCGTGGGCTTAGGCAAGACCCACCTCATCCAGGCCATCGGCAATCTCGTTCTGGAACACAATCGGCACGCCAAGATCAGCTACATCCATGCAGAACGCTACGTGTCGGACGTGGTGCGCGCCTACCAGCACAAATCCTTCAACGACTTCAAGCGCTATTACCACTCCCTTGACCTACTTTTAATCGACGACATTCAATTCTTCGCGGGCAAAAGCCGCACGCAAGAGGAATTCTTCTATGCCTTCAATGCCCTGATCGAGGCACAGAAGCAAGTGATCATCACCTGCGATACCTATCCCAAGGAAATGCAGGGGATAGAGGACAGATTGGTTTCCCGATTCGGCTGGGGCCTCACCGTGGCCATCGAGCCGCCGGAGCTGGAGATGCGGGTGGCCATCCTGCTCAAGAAGGCGGAGGGGGAAACGATCGCCCTGGGTGAGGACGTGGCCTTCTTCATCGCCAAACAAATCCAATCCAACGTGCGGGAGCTGGAAGGCGCGCTCAAGCGGGTGGTCGCTTACTCTCGCTTTACAGGGCAACCCATCACTGTAGATCTCGCCAAGGAGGCACTGAAAGATCTCCTCGCCGTCCAGACGCGCCAGATTTCTATCGAAAACATTCAGAAAACCGTGGCCGACTACTACAAGATCAAAGTTGCGGAGATGTACTCGAAAAAACGCTCGCGGGTAGTGGCTCGGCCGCGGCAGATGGCGATGGCTCTCGCCAAGGAGCTGACTCAACTGAGCCTACCAGATATTGGCGATGCCTTTGGCGGACGCGACCACACCACGGTCCTCCATGCCTGCCGGCGGATCGAAGAGTTGCGTAATCAGGATCCCACTTTGAGTCGGGATTTCGCCGTCTTGATGCAGACCCTACGGGGTTGACGCTCAAGGGTGGTAAGCAAGGGGAGAAACTGGGAATGGTTTGTGGACAACCGCGCCCAACCAGGCGAAAGCCCAAGCATTCACAAAACGACTCGACAGACATCCCCAGTTCCATGCACAGGGAGCATTAGGTTAAGTTACGGAAGACAATAGAAATTCCAAGTTTTCCACAGATCCGGCGCGCCTATTTAGATTTACTATCGGAAAGAAACAACAATGCTACTGACCGAAACCGACAGGGAAACTTTACTCAAAGGACTTTCCTCCGTTACCGGCATCGTGGAACGCAGACATACCCTACCCATTTTGTCGAATGTGTTGGTGCAGGGGCAGCCGGGGCGCTTGGGTTTTCTGGCTTCCGATCTGGAGATACAGATTCATGCAGAGACGGCGCCGGTTGAAGTGCAAGCGCCGTTCCAGACGACCTGTTCGGCGCGCAAGCTGCAGGACATCCTACGCGCCTTGCCGGAAGGGACGCGGGTCAGTTTGGAATCATCGGATTCGCGACTGGTGCTCAAGGCGGGTAAGAGCCGGTTTACCCTGCAGACGCTACCGGCGGAGGACTTTCCCCGGTTCTCGGCGGGGGAGGGTGGCGAGCTGGCGATTTCGTTGACCCAGAAAACGCTGCGCCAGGCCATCCAGTTGGTGGCATTTGCCATGGCGCAGGCAGACATCCGCTATTACCTGAACGGTATGTTGATGGTGATTGGCCAGGGGGAAATGCGGCTGGTGGCGACGGATGGCCACCGGCTGAGCTTGTGCAAACGGGAACTGGAGCAGGCTCAGGGAGAAGCCCGCGAAATCATCATCCCCAGGAAAACCGTGCTGGAGGTGCAGCGGCTGTTGGCAGAGAGCGAGGAGCCGGTGTCCGTGAGGGCCGGGAAGAACCACGTGCATTTCAGCTTCGGCAACATTTCGCTGGATTCCAAGGTGGTGGATGGAAAGTTTCCCGATTACACGCGCGTGATCCCCGGGGGTTATGGTAACCGCTTCCGCGTCGATCGAGTGATGTTGCTGCAGGCGTTGCAGCGGGCAGCGATTCTATCGAACGAAAAGGTGCGCGGCGTGAGGCTGGTGCTCACAAAAGATAGCCTGAAAGTGCTGTCCAGCAACGCCGAGCAGGAGGAAGCTCAAGAGGAGTTGGAAATCGAATATGCGGGCGATGCGCTGGATATCGGCTTCAACGTCAGCTACCTGATGGACGTGCTGAGTCACGGGGAGTCCAAGGAAGTGGAATGGGCGCTGGGGGATTCCTCGAGCAGTGCGCTGATTACGGCGCCAGACGACCCAGGTTTCCAGTACGTGGTGATGCCCATGCGCATCTGAAGTAAGAGGGCGTTCATGGGGGGAAGGGGATCGCCCTTGCCCAGACGGGGACTGGCTTGGGGCGGGATGCTGGTGGTAGGGCGTCCCTGGGGCCGGAGCCCGAAGCATGATCTGGGTTGAGATGTTTCACGTGAAACAATCATTTTTTGGAAAGCCTCATGAGTGATTTGAGCGTCAGGAAGTCCGGCCGCGAGTGGTGCGTGTTCTCCGGAGAGGAAAAACTCGCCTGCTTCAAGACGGAACAGGAAGCCCAAGCCCACAGGGCCGACTTGCAAGCGCAGACCTATGATTCTTCGGCGATCAAAGTCCTGCGCGGGCTGGAGGCTGTGCGCAAGCGGCCCGGCATGTACATTGGCGATACCGCCGATGGTACAGGCCTGCATCACATGGTTTTTGAGGTGGTGGACAACGCCATCGACGAGGCCTTAGCCGGCTACTGCAACGAGATTCGTGTCGTCATACACACCGATAATTCCATCAGTGTCACCGATAACGGGCGCGGTATCCCCACCGACATTCATCCCGAGGAGGGCCGCTCCGCGGCCGAGGTCATCATGACCGTCCTCCACGCTGGCGGCAAGTTTGATTCCAATTCATACAAGGTCTCCGGTGGGCTCCACGGGGTCGGCGTATCGGTGGTCAACGCCTTGTCCGAATGGCTCAAGCTCACCATTCGCCGCGACGGCAAGGTGCATTTCATGGAATTCCGCCGCGGCGAACCGGTTGCGCCGCTCAAGGTCGTTGGCGAGACCAAGCAACGGGGCACCGAAGTGCATTTCATGGCCGACAAGGCGATCTTTGGCCCCATCGAGTACCACTACGACATCCTGGCTCGGCGCCTGCGCGAACTGTCTTTTCTCAACAATGGGGTCGCCATCACCCTCCTGGACCAGCGCACGGGGAAGGAAGAAAATTTCGCCTTCTCGGGCGGGGTGAAGGGGTTCGTGGAATACATGAACCGCAGCAAGAATGTGCTCCACCCCAATATCTTTTACGCGAGCGGCGAGAAGGACGGCATCGCCGTGGAAGTCGCCATGCAGTGGAACGACTCTTACCAGGAGAACGTTCTGTGTTTTACCAACAATATTCCCCAGCGCGACGGCGGCACCCATCTCACGGGTCTGCGCGCCGCGCTCACCCGTACGCTGAACAATTACATCCAAGGCAGCGATCTGGGCAAGAAAGCCAAGGTGGAAACCACCGGCGACGACATGCGGGAAGGTCTGACCTGTGTGCTCTCCGTCAAGGTACCCAACCCCAAATTTTCCAGCCAAACCAAAGACAAGTTGGTTTCCTCTGAAGTGCGTCCTGCGGTCGAGGAAATCGTCGCCGCCAAGCTCGGGGAATTCCTAGCGGAACATCCGGTGGACGCCAAGGCCATCGCTTCCAAAATCATTGAAGCGGCGCGGGCTAGGGAGGCGGCCCGGAAAGCCCGGGAGATGACCCGCCGCAAGGGGGTGCTGGACTCCATGGGCTTGCCCGGCAAACTAGCCGACTGCCAGGAAAAAGATCCCGCCCAGTCCGAGCTTTACATCGTGGAGGGGGATTCCGCAGGCGGCTCCGCCAAACAGGGCCGGGACCGCAAATTCCAGGCCATCCTGCCCCTCAAGGGCAAGATTCTCAATGTGGAGCGGGCACGCTTCGACAAGCTCCTGTCCTCGGCGGAAATCGCCGCCTTGATCACCGCCTTGGGCACGGGCATTGGCAAGGATGAGTATTCCCCCGACAAGGTGCGCTATCACCGCATCATCATCATGACGGACGCCGACGTGGACGGCTCCCATATTCGTACGCTCTTGCTGACGTTCTTCTACCGCCAGATGCCGGAGTTGATTGAGCGCGGCTACGTATATATCGCTCAGCCACCCCTCTACCGGGTCAAGCACGGCAAGCAGGAGCGCTACCTAAAGGACGACCACGAGCTCAAGCAGTACTTGCTGGAGTTGGCCCTCTCTGAGACGGTGCTCACGCCGGCCGCGGGCGCCCAGCCCCTGTCGGGGGAGGCGCTAGAAGCCTTGGCGAAGTCTTATCTCCTGTCTGAGGCGGTCATCCAGCGGCTGTCAAAAGTTCTCGACAAAGCAACACTTTACGCTTTGCTCAAGGCTCCGCCCCTGGATCTTTCCGATCTGTCGGCTGCCGAACGGTCCGCTGCCGCCCTGGGTGCGGTGCTTGCTGACCCGGCCGTCAGTCTGCGCGCTGAATACAACGAAGCGAGCGAAAGCTGCCGGATTCTCATCACCCGCACTTACCATGGAAACCTGCAGCTGTCCGCCCTGGATCGCGATTTCGTGGAAAGCGGCGACTATGCCCAGATCCGGGCCACTGCGGACCTGCTGGAGGGGTTGCTAGGCCAGGGCGCCACGATCCGGCGTGGGGACAAGGAGTTTGCCATTGCAGACTTCAAGCAAGGCTTGGACTGGCTCATGGAGGATGTCCAGCGTAACCTGCAGATCCAGCGCTACAAAGGCCTAGGCGAGATGAATCCGGAGCAGCTGTGGGAAACCACCATGAATCCCGCCGTGCGCCGCCTGCTCAAAGTCCAGATCGAGGACGCCATCGCGGCCGACGATATCTTCAGCACCCTGATGGGCGAAGCGGTGGAACCGCGCCGGGCCTTCATCGAGAACAACGCCCTGGTGGCCCGCAACATCGACGTCTAGCCCCAGCGTGCCAGTAAAAAAGGCCGCACCTGCGGCCTTGTTTGTGTTGCGGTGGGGTCAGCTTTCTGCCGGCGGCCCGATCGCTTCACTATAGCCGCATTCCTTGCGCGGGCAGACCTTCTCGGTGCCCCGCCGCTTGGTGGTCTTGAGGGTGAGGATGGGCCATCCGCACTTGGGACAGGGTTCGGCAAGGGGTTCGTTCCAGACTGCGTATTTGCAGCTGGGATAGGTGCTACAAGAATAAAACAGCTTGCCGTAGCGGCTCTTGCGCCCGATGAGCGTCCCCTGCCCGCACTCCGGGCAGGGGATCCCCGTGTCTTTGGGTTTTTCTAGCGGCTCGATGTAGCGACACTTGGGGTAAGCCGAGCAGCCGATGAATTTCCCGTAGGGCCCGGACTTGATCACTAACCCACTGCCACACTTGGGACAATGGCGGCCTTCCAGTGTCTCGGGGGGTGCTGCGGCGGCCTGCTCGGCGGCGCTTTCGTTGGCATTGCGGGTGTAGTCACAATCCGGATAGCCGGTACAACCGATGAAGCGCCCCCGCCTGCCCAGCCGTAGCGTCAGGGGCTTGCCGCATTTGGGACAGGCCTCGCTGAGCTGCTCCGTGGTGACGTCCTTGCGGGCGATGGCCTGTTTCTCCGCAAGCTGTTGGGAGAAATCCCGCCAGAAGCGTTCCAACACCGGTATCCACTGCGCCTTTCCGGTCGCAATATCATCTAGCTGATCCTCCAGCCGCGCGGTGAAGTCGTAGTCCACGTAGCGACTGAAGTGCTCGGTCAGAAACTTGTTCACGACCCGGCCCACGTCGGTGGGCACGAAGCGTTTCTTGTCTAGCACCACGTATTCGCGCTTGAGCAGGGTAGAAATGATGCTGGCATAGGTGGATGGCCGACCGATGCCGTATTCCTCTAGCGCCTTGACCAGGCTGGCTTCGGAATAGCGGGGCGGTGGCTGGGTGAAATGCTGTTCGCCGAATAGTTCGTCCACGGGAATGGCTTCACCTTCCTCCAAGGGTGGCAGGCGGGCTTCCCCCTCTTCGTCCCCGGGGGCTTCGTCTTCTCCCTCCAGGTAGACCGCGATGAAACCCGGGAATGTCATGGTCTGCCCGCTGGCGCGAAACAGGTTGCCTGCCCCCAGCTCGATATCGAGGCTCACCGTGTCGAACTTGGCAGGACTCATCTGGGAAGCGAGCGCTCGCTTCCAGATCATTTCGTAGAGTTTGGCCTGTTCCGCTGTGAGGTATTTGCGCATCTCCTGGGGCGTGCGCGTAATGGAGGTGGGACGGATGGCCTCATGGGCCTCCTGGGCGTTCTTGGACTTGTTCTTGTAGGCGACCGGCTGCTTTGGCAAATAGCCCGGTTCGAACTGTCGCGCGATATAAGCGCGGATCTCCTCCACCGCTTCCTGCGCCAAGTTCACCGAGTCGGTGCGCATGTAGGTGATCAGCCCCACCGCCCCGCCTCCAATGTCCACCCCTTCGTAGAGCTGCTGGGCGATGCGCATCGTCTTCTCCGCCGACAGGCCCAGTTTGCGCACCGCTTCCTGCTGCAGGGTCGAGGTGGTGAAGGGCGGGGCGGGGGCCCGCGTCTTTTTGCGCCGCTCCACGCTGCGGACGATGGCTTCCGTTCCCGCGGCACGCAATGTGGCCAGAACCGCATCCGAACTCGCCGCGTCCCCCAAGGAGAATTGCTCTAGCTTGCGCCCTTGCAACTGGAACAGTTTGGCCTCAAACCCCTGGCGTCCCTTGTGGGACCGCAAGTGGATGCTCCAGTACTCGCGGCTGACGAAAGCCTCGATTTCCTGTTCCCGTTCCACGATCAGGCGCAGGGCCGGGCTCTGCACCCGACCGGCGGAGAGTCCTCGCCGCACCTTGCGCCAGAGCAACGGCGAGAGATTGAAGCCCACCAGGTAATCCAAGGCGCGACGCGCCTGCTGGGCGTTGACCAAGGGCATGGAGATGTCCCGGGGATGGCTAATGGCTTCTTTCACCGCGTTCTGGGTGATTTCGTAGAACACCACGCGCCGCAGGGGCTTATCCTTGAGGAGCTTCTTTTCCCGCAGGATCTCCGCGATGTGCCAGGCAATGGCCTCGCCTTCCCGGTCCGGATCGGTGGCGACCAGGACTTCTCGGGCCTGTTTGACGGCCTTGGCCAGGGTTTCCACGTGCTTTGCATTGCGCTCGATGAGCTGATACTTCATCGCAAAGCCGTGCTCCGGATCCACAGCGCCACTCTTGGGCACCAGATCCCGCACGTGTCCGTAGGAGGCCACGACATCGAAGCCGTTGCCCAGATATTTCTTGAGGGTCTTGGCCTTGGAGGGCGATTCGACGATGAGCAAATGCTGGGACATGTCGGAGGGAACCGAGAAAAGTCGGGCGCCGGATATTAAGGGCAGCCGGTGGCGCCTGGCAAGCCAGGCCCCAAGTCATTGCAGGCGAGGATCCGTCTGGCCGGTGAGGAAATCTTCCATGAAAACGTAATCGCGGCCCCGGCTCCAGAGCACCATGAGCACGATCCATTTCACCTGATCCACGGTGACTTCTGTCTCGTCCAGGGCCAGCGCGCGGTCGATGACGCACTCCCGCTCCAAGGGGGTGAGCACGCCCGAGCCTTCCAGGAAAGCGAGCAGGCCGCGGCTTTGCGCATCGAGCCGGACCTGTTCCGGGGCGCCATAAAGCCGCAGGGCGTCGCTTTTCCTAAGCGCCTCGGCCTCACCCTCGGCTTGGCTCAAGCGCTTCAGCCCCTTGAACCAGCCGAAGGCCTGGGAAATCTCCGCTTCCTCGCAGCCCGCCTCTGACAATTCCCGGGCGAGCTTGCCCTGATCGGAGTTGTGCGCTGCTTCAAACAATGCTCGAAGAGACACAAGAGGATGTGGAACACGGGCGCGCCAAGGGTATGAGAATCAAGGGGTGGCAGAATGCGCATCCTGCTTGGCAAGCCGCTCGCGACGCCCAACGTTGTCAGAAAATTGCCTGGTACAAGCCACCGGGAAGCACGGCCACGCGGCCGGCCAGCTCCAGTTCCAGCAGAATGGAGGAAAGCCTTTCCGGCGTCAACCCTGTGCGCGCGACCAGACCGTCCAGTCCCAGCGGCGCATGGCCCAGGGCGCGTAGGCACCGCTCCGCCTCCTGGGAAACGGCTCGCTGCGTGGCGCTTTCTGGAAAGGCGGCCGACGCGCCAACGCCCAGCTCGTCTACCACGTCCTGGGCGGTTTCCACCAACTTCGCGCCCTCTTTGATGAGGCGATGGCATCCCTTGCTCAAGGGCGAGTGTATAGAACCCGGCACGGCGAACACCTCGCGCCCCTGTTCAGCCGCGAGCCGCGCAGTGATGAGGGAACCGCTCCGGGGCGCGGCTTCCACGACCAGCACGCCCCGGGACAGCCCACTGATGAGGCGGTTCCGCCGGGGAAAGTGTTGGGCGCGCGGGGGCGTGCCGAGGGGGAACTCGGATAGCAGGAGGCCTTCCTGCGCCAGCCGGTGCGCCAGAGCCCGGTTGGCGGCGGGATAGACGATGTCCAGACCCGTGCCCACCACGGCGATGCTGCCCCCGCCACCGGCGAGCCCCCCTTCGTGGGCGGCGGCATCCACCCCGACGGCGAGCCCGCTCACGATGCACAAACCTGCGCGCGAGAGGGCCTCGGCAAAGGCCATCGCGTCCCGGCGGCCCTGCACCGTGGCATGGCGGCTGCCGACGATGGCAAAGCCCGGGCGCCCAAGCCATGCGGGATCGCCCTTGAGATAAAGCAGCGGCGGCGGATCGGCGATCTCCAGCAGACAACGGGGATAGGCTGGATCGGCGAGCGTGATGATGTGGTTTACGGGGTCTTCCAACCAACGGGCCGTCGTTTCGACGGCTGCCCCGTCGAATCGGCGTGCGCTGATGGCGTGGGCAAGCGCCTCCTGCACCACGGTGGCCAGGGCCGAGGGCGGCGTGGCGAAGATGCGATCCGGGGTGCCGAACCGGGACAGCAGCAGACGCAGGCGTTCAGACGATAGACCCGGAATGAGGGATAGGGCGACCCAGTCTAGGCGGTCGTCGGCGTGCATCACCGCAAGCAGCGCGGCTTAAGGGTTGGTCACCACGTCGCCCTGGTGTACGGCGGCTGCTGCCTGCATTACCAAAGCGTAGGCCACTCGGTCGAAGGTGCGGAACACCAGAAGCAGGCCGTAGCGCTCTTCCGGCAGCGTGACGGTGCGCTTCTGAGCGTCTTCTGGCGGGCAGGGACCCCACGCTTGGGCGCGATCGTAGAACTCGTCGAAGCTGATCTTGGCGTCCTTCTTGAGGCACTCCGTCTGGTGCCAGTTGCGCAGCGGGCGCGTCTGTTCGCCCTGGTCTTGGGGTACGGGGACCGTCATTCCATGGCGGTAAATGGCCAGCACCTGACCCCGCGCCAACCCGTCCCGACTGCCCCGGTTGAGGGCAACGATGGCCTTAGGCCCGGCTTCCGCCACCCCCGAGTACACCGACACAATACGGCCCCGCACCGCCCGATCCGGCGCGTGGGGCACGAAGTTGCTAAGCTCCGCCTCGGCTACGCGCACGAGGCGGTCGCCCCGGTTGATTTCCGCCACGGCGCGCACGATTTCGATGGTGGCGGGCTCGCCGAAACGCTTCACCCGCGCTTCACCCAAGTAAACCGCCTCGTAACCCAGCACTTCTTGAGTATCGGGATCCACCAAGGGTCGGCCCGGGCGGAACACTTGCCACTGCTGGGGATCGCCGGACTTGATGCCGGTCGCGTAGGCGCGGTTGCCGGCACCGATGACCACGCGGTTCTCCTCCGCGGCTACGATCTCGGGGGCATCCGCCAACCCGTCCTTGGCGACGACCAGGGGCTGGGAGAGAAAGGGGCCGATGTCGGCGGGGGAGATTACCGGAATAGCCGGCGTGTCCGGATGGGGTTCGATGCGCACGGAGGGCGTGAGCGTGACCTTCTCGCGGCCGTCGTATTTCTGCTTCTTCACCAGCCGCAGCCGCGCTTTACCGTCGGCTAGCCGCTCCAGCACCACCACGTCGCCTGGGTAGATGCGGTGAGGATTTTTGATTTGGTCGCGGTTCATCTGCCAGATTTCCGGCCAGCGCCAGGGCTCGTCGAGAAACCTCCCGGCGATGCCCCATAGGGTGTCCCCCTTCACCACCACGTAGCGCTCGGGCGCGCCGTCCTTTACCTGCGCATCCTGGGCGCGGGCACCCACGGACAGGAAACCAGCTATGGCAACCAACGTTATAATCACTTTACGCATGGGCACCCTCGATCGACGTGCAATGACGCGGGAACTCCAGCCGAAAAGTCGAGCCTTATGCAATCCGGATGCTGGAGTTTGGTTTAAATTCTGCATATAAAAGCTTCACTCGGCAAGCGTTTTTTCGATGGCGATATTAAAAATACTCCATTACCCGGACGAGCGCCTGCACAAGGTGGCCACACCCGTTGCCGTGGTGGATGACCGCATCCGCAAGCTGGTGGACGACATGGCCGAGACCATGTATGCCGCGCCCGGCATCGGCTTGGCCGCCACTCAGGTGGACGTGCACGAGCGGGTCATCGTCATCGACGTGTCTGAAACACGCGACCGACTGCTGGTGTTGATCAACCCGGAACTGTTGCGCGCAGAAGGCCAGGCCGAACACGAGGAAGGCTGTTTGTCGGTGCCAGGCATTTATGACCGCGTCAGCCGTGCGGAGCGGGTCACCGTGCGCGCCCTGGACCGCAACGGCCAGCCTTTCACCCTCGACGCCGAGGGCCTGCTCGCGGTGTGTATCCAGCATGAGATGGATCATCTCCAGGGCAAGGTGTTCGTCGAGTATCTGTCCCGCCTGAAACAGAACCGCATCCGTCAGAAGCTCAAGAAGCGCGAACGCGAGACCATGTGAGGCGCCCATGCAGCTCGTGTTCGCGGGCACGCCGGAATTTGCGGCCGCCGCACTAAAATCCTTAACCGCCGCTGGGCACGACATTCTCCTCGTGCTCACCCAACCGGATCGCCCGGCGGGGCGCGGCTTAAAGCCAAAGCCTAGCCCGGTCAAGGACTTCGCGCTAAAGCAGGGACTGCCCGTGGCGCAGCCGGCGAGTCTCAAGGATGCCGCCGTCCAGGCAACGTTACGCAAAATTCAGCCGCAAGTGATGGTGGTGGCGGCCTACGGGTTGATCTTGCCGCCGGCGGTTCTGTCCATTCCGGCGCGGGGGTGTCTCAACATCCATGCGTCCCTTCTACCCCGCTGGCGGGGTGCGGCCCCCATTCAACGCGCCTTGCTTGCCGGAGACGTCGAGACCGGCATCACCATCATGCGGATGGACGCGGGCCTGGATACTGGGCCCATGCTGCTGCAAAAAAAATGCCCCATCGCGCCCGAGGACACCGCCGGCAGCCTTCACGACCGGCTCGCGGCCCTGGGTGCGGCGGCCATCGTCGAGGCCTTGGACCGGCTCGATAGCCTCACCCCCGTTGCCCAAGACGAGCGGCTGGCCACCTACGCCGCCAAGCTCACCAAGGAAGAAGCCCTGATCGACTGGACCCAGCCCGCGGAGGCCATCGCACGGGCCGTGCGCGCCTACAATCCTTTCCCTGTCGCCTACACGTGGCTCGATGGGGAGCGGCTGCGCATTTGGTTTGCCCGTGCCGAGCCCGGGCAGGCGCCAGCCGGCGAGGTGGTCGCCGTCGACCGCCAGGGCGTGCGGGTAGGCACGGGCGCGGGGCTTCTCGTCATCACCGAGCTCCAGCGGGAAGGCGCCAAACGGCTTAACGCCGCCGCCTTCGCTGCCAGCGGCGTGCTGCGGCCGGGCATGCGGCTCAAACCCGCACCGGCTTGAACCCGGCTGATCCGTTTGACCGGCGCACGCCCCAGAAACTGCGCTGCCGGTGAGATCCACCGTCGTCTTGCTTTGTCACCCGTTTCCTAATGGATAATCTGGGTTGAATTTGTCGCCTCATCCCTACATCTAAGCGCGTCGAAGTTTCGCTTCTGGAGAGAACCATGTTCGGCAACTGGATCAAGACGGCTTTGCTCATGGCGACCATCGTCGCCCTGTTCGGCATGATTGGCATGGCGCTGGGCGGGGCCACCGGCATGCTGCTGGGGCTGGCCTTTGCTGCGGTCACCAATTTCTGGGCCTACTGGAATTCGGATCAGCTGGTGCTGCGCATGTATCAGGCCGAAGAAGTGGACGCCGCCAGCGCCCCGGCGCTTTATGGCATCGTCGCCGAGCTGGCCCGCCGCGCGGGCTTGCCCATGCCCCGCGTCTATGTCATCGACGAGGATCAGCCCAACGCCTTTGCCACCGGCCGTGACCCTGAACATGCGGCGGTTGCCGCGACCACAGGCATTCTGCACCTGCTCTCGCCCCGCGAACTCAGGGGCGTGCTGGCCCACGAGCTCGCCCACATCAAGCATCGCGATACCCTGATTTCCACGTTGTCGGCCAGCATCGCCGGGGCGATCTCCACGCTGGCTCAGTTCGGCATGCTGTTTGGTGGACGTGGCGATGAGCGCGAAGGCGTCCATCCGCTGGTGGCGCTTTTGGTGATGATCGTGGCCCCCATTGCGGCGCTGATCATCCAAATGGCGATCTCCCGCACGCGGGAATTCGAAGCCGATCGGGGCGGCGCAGAGATCTCGGGCGATCCCGAGGCCCTGGCCGCGGCCCTGGAAAAGATCCACGCCTACGCGAATCAGTTGCCCATGGCCACCGCGCAAGCCCATCCGGAAACCGCCCAGATGATGATCATCAATCCCCTCACGGGCGGTGGGCTGATGAGTTTGTTCTCCACCCACCCACCGGTGGAAGCACGGGTGGCACGACTTCTGGCGATGGCGCGTGGCGCAGCCTGAACCCCAGGCCTTGGCGGCCCGGGCCGTGGCTCAGGTGGCGGCGGGGCGCAGCCTGAGCGATGCCCTACCGCAAGTACTGGAGCAGGCGCTGCCTGCTCGCTTACGGGCGGCGGCCCAGGATTTAAGCTATGGCACCCTGCGCCATTACGGCCGGCTCAAAGCCCATCTCGAGGCCCTGGCGCCGCGGCCGGTGGCTGATCCGCTGGTGCGTGCCCTGGTTTTGGTGGGACTGTTTCAGTTGCTCCAACAGCGCGCGCCGGCGCATGCCGTGGTGCATCAGACGGTGGAGGCCACACGCAGCTTGGACAGAGGGTGGGCGGCAGCCTTCGTCAACGGCGTGTTGCGCAACTACCTGCGCCAGCAGCAGGCGCTCGAAGCGCGTGCAAAGCGGCGCGATACCGCCCGCTTCAGCTATCCGCGCTGGTGGATCAACCGCCTGCGGCGGCAATACCCCGACACCTACCGCAGGATCCTGGAAGCGGGACTTACGCATCCGCCCATGACCCTGCGCGTGAACCTGCGCCGGATCGATCGACAGGTCTACCAGGAGCGCTTGGCTGCGGCGGGTATCGTGAGTCGCCCCCTGGGGCTGGCGGCCCTGGTGCTGGCCGAGCCGGTGGGCGTCAAGGCGCTGCCAGGGTTTGCCGAAGGCCTGGTGTCGGTGCAGGATGCGGGCGCGCAGCTTGCGGCCGAATTCCTGGATCTCGCGCCCGGCTTGCGCGTGCTGGATGCCTGCGCCGCGCCGGGGGGCAAGACCGCCCATATCCTGGAGACGGCGGATGTGGAGCTCTTGGCGCTGGACCGGGATCCGAGTCGCCTGGCACGGGTAGAAGACAACCTGGCGCGGCTAGGACTCATGGCTGAGGTGCGCGCGGGCGATGCGGGCACGCCTCAGGATTGGTGGGACGGCCGCCCTTTCCATCGCATCCTGGCAGACGTGCCTTGCTCCGCCTCGGGTGTGGTGCGCCGTCATCCCGACAGCAAATGGCTGCGCCGCGACACCGACATTCCGGCCCTGGCGGCGCAACAGGGGCGCATCCTGGATGCGTTGTGGCGGCTGCTTGCGCCAGGTGGTAAATTGCTCTACGCCACCTGCTCCTTGTTTGCCGAGGAAAATCTACGCGTCGTCCAGGCCTTTCTGACGCGCCGCCCGGACGCGCGGCTTCACCCCTTACCGGGCCACCCGGAAGGCTTCGTCCAACTCCTGCCAGATGCGGATCATGACGGCTTTTTCTACGCGCTGCTCGCCAAGCCGGGGGCTTGAGCGGCTTTCCTGCCGGCTGCGGGCTGCGCTCATTGCCGTCTGCACCCTCTGGCTGATGCCGGCTTGGGCGGGCGAGGGCGCGACCATCAAGTCGGCGGAGCTCATTCCCGGCGAGGAGTGGGTTTACCTCTACGCCGACATCGACGTCACCTTCCCCAAGGCGTTGGAAGAGGCCCTCAACAAAGGGGTGAGCCTGAACTTCATGTTGGAGTTCGAGCTCACTCGTCCGCGCTGGTACTGGCTGGACGAGACCGTCGCCAGCGTGCGCCAGAACCTGCGCCTGAGCTATCACGCGCTGACCCGGCAGTATCAGTTCTCCAGCAATCAAGGTAACCGTTCCTATGCCAGTCTGGCGGAGGCCCGGGAGGAACTCAAGCACATCACCGAGTGGAAGGTGCTCGACCGCAGCCAGCTCAAGAAAGGCGTCACCTATCAAGGCGCACTGCGTCTGCGCCTAGACGTCAACCAGCTGCCGAAGCCCTTGCAGGTGGAAGCGCTAAGCTCCAAGGATTGGAGCTTCAATTCCGATTGGTACCGCTTCACCGTCACCCCTTGAGCCATGCGCCACATCGTCGGCTTTTCCATCGCCCTGGGCACCGTGCTCCTCTATCTCTTGTGGCGGGCGAGCAGCAACACCGCGCTGTTTGCGGAGCACTACACGCTGCTCATCGTGCTCAATGCCGTGGTTGCGACGCTCCTTTTGGGGCTGATTGGCTACCAGATCTGGCTGGTGCGCCGGCGCATTCGCGCCCAGCAGTTTGGTGCGCGCCTCACCAAGCGCCTGATCCTGGTTTTCGCGCTGATGGCCATCGTGCCGGGCACGGTGATCTACGGCGTCTCGGTGCAGTTTCTCACCCGTTCCATCGAATCCTGGTTCGACGTGCGCGTGGATAGCGCTCTGGAAGGGGGCCTCAACCTGGGGCGCAGTGCCCTGGATGCCCAGCTTGCCGAATTGACCCGCAAGGCGGAAGCCATGGCCCTGACCCTCGCCGATGAGCCCGCCAGCGGCCACATCACGACGCTCAATCGTCTGCGGGAACAGGCGGGCGTGGCGGAGGCCACCTTGTTCTCCGCAAGGGGGGCGGTGATCGCCTTTTCCAGCGCCGATCCCCGGGCGCTCACCCCGAAGCTGCCGGGGCCGGCCATCCTGCGCCAGGTGCGTCAGCAGCAACCGTACCGGTCACTGGAGGTGCTGGGTGAGCGGGGGCTTTATCTGCGTGCCGTGGTGCCGGTGAACGTACTGTCCCTGACCGAAGACATCCGCATCCTGCAGCTCATGCAACCCGTGCCCCGCAAGCTCGCCGAGGACGCGGAAGCGGTGCAGGAGGTGTATCGGGACTACCAGGAGCTTTCCTTTTCCCGTCGCAGCTTGTCGCGCCTGTTCACCCTATCTCTCACGATGACCCTGCTGCTCGCGCTGCTTTCCGCCGTGGCCGCGGCTTTCCTCGTCTCCCAGCGTTTGAGTGCGCCACTGGGGTTGTTGGCCGAAGGCACCCGCGCCGTGGGCAAGGGCGACTTCACGCCGGTGCAGCCTGTCAAGGCGCGCGACGAACTCGGCATGCTCATTAATTCCTTCAATGCGATGACGCGCCAGCTCGCAGAGACGCGGGCGCAGGTGGAATCCAAGCAGCGTCAACTAGAGGCGGCCAAGGGTTATTTGGAAAGCATCCTCGCCCATCTCTCCAGTGGCGTGCTGGCCTTCGACGAGAGCTTCCACTTGCGTACCGTCAATCCCACGGCCGCGCAAATCTTGGGCGTGGACTTCGCTGCGCTAAAGGGACTCGAGGCTTTCGCGTGGGGCGAGCGTAAGCCCGGGCTTACGCCGTTTTCCGCTGCGCTTGCCCGTCACTTCCGCGACGGCGGCGAGAAGGATTGGCAGGAGCAGATTGAGCTTACGGCAGAGACGGGCAGCCAGGTCCTGCTGGTACGGGGCACCCGCCTACCGGCACAAGCCGAAGGCGGCTATGTGGTGGTGTTCGACGACATCACCCACCTGATCCAGGCGCAGCGCGCCGCCGCCTGGGGAGAAGTGGCTCGGCGCCTGGCCCACGAGATCAAGAACCCGCTCACGCCCATCCAGCTCTCCGCCGAGCGCCTGGAGCACAAGCTTACTCCTAAGCTCACGCCCGAGGATGCCGCCATGCTGGCGCGCTCCACCCAGACCATCGTCAACCAGGTGGCGGCCTTGAAGAGCATGGTCAACGACTTCAGCGAATACGCCCGTGCGCCAGTGCTTCAGGCGCGGCCGTTGGACCTCAATGCTCTGGTGGGCGAAGTACTCGCCCTCTACGAGCACGCCGAGGTGCCGGTGAGCACCGAGTTTGGCTCAGGCCTGGCCATCGAGGGGGATGCCAAACTGCTGCGCCAGGTGATTCACAACCTGCTACGCAACGCCCAAGACGCGGTGGCCCAGACGCCGAACGGGCGTATCACGGTGCGCACCGAGGCGAGCGGTGCCTGGGCCCAGCTCAAGGTGATGGACAATGGTCCCGGTTTTCCGCCGGAGATCCTGGCCCGCGCCTTCGAGCCCTACGTCACCACCAAAGCCAAGGGCACGGGTCTAGGGCTTGCCATTGTCAAGAAGATTGTCGACGAGCATCACGGCCGGGTGGAGATCCGCAACCTGGAGCCCCTGGGCGCCTGCGTGTGCGTACACCTGCCCTTGACGCTCGCCCAGGCCCGCGACCAAGCCGCATAATCACGCCATGAGCAACATTCTCGTTGTCGACGACGAAGCAGGCATCCGCGAGCTCCTGCAGGAAATCCTGCATGACGAGGGCCACCAGGTATGGCTGGCGGAAAGCGCCCAACAGGCGCGCAGCCTGCGCGATGCCAACCCGCCCGACCTGGTGCTGCTGGACATTTGGATGCCGGATACCGATGGCATCACCCTGCTCAAAGAATGGGCCGCCAACGGCCAGCTCACCATGCCCGTGGTGATGATGTCGGGTCACGGCACCATCGACACCGCCGTGGAGGCCACCCGCATCGGCGCTTATGATTTCCTGGAGAAACCCATAGCGCTGCAGAAGCTGCTACACACGGTGAGCCGCGCGCTCAAGCGCGCCGAGGCGCTGGCGCGCCCACGGGAGGGGTTGGCGGCGCTGGGTAGCGGACCGGTGGTGACGGCGCTGCGCAACCGGCTGGCGCAGGTGGCGGCCCAGCGAGAGCCGGTGCTCCTGCTGGGCGAGTCCGGCTGCGGCTTCGAGCATTGCGCGCGGGTTTTGCACACACCCGGCACCCCGTGGCTTGCGCCGGAGGACACCACGTGGCTGCTGGACAATCCCTTGGAGGTTCTGCAGCAGGCCAAGGGTGGACTCATCTACCTGCATGACGTGGCCCGCCTCAACCGGCTGGAGCAAAAGGGCCTCGCGCTCGTGTTGCCCAAGCTGGCGCGCACCGAGACACGCCTGGTGACCAGTGCCACCGCCGCGCTCAAACAGCTTGCCGAGGGCGGCGGCTTCGATGCGGACCTCTACCATGCGCTCTCGGCCGTCACCGTTGCGGTGCCCCCTTTACGCAGCCATCGCGAGGACATTCCGGACATTGCCCGCGCGTCGCTGGAACGCCTGGTGGAGGCGCGCAGCGTGCCCGTTCGCCGTTTCAGCACGGCGGCTCTCAACGCCCTGCGCCAGCACGACTGGCCGGGCAACCTGCATGAGCTGGAAAACGTGGTGCGCAGCGCGGCCCTGGCGGCTTTGACGGAGGAAATCGGCCTGGAAGACGTGGTGCCGCTGTTGGCGTCGGCCGCTGCCGCGGGGCGGGTCTTGCCACTGGACCTGGATCTGCCCCTGCGGGAAGCGCGCGATGCGTTCGAGAAACTCTATTTCGAGCACCACATCGCCAAGGCAGGGGGCAACATGAGCCGTGTGGCGGACGCGGTCGGACTGGAGCGCACCCATCTTTACCGCAAGCTCAAGCAATTGGATGTGCGCGTCGGCCGCCGGAACGAGTGAAGCCGGACGGGCTTCCCAACACGCCATTTAAGGACCGGCCCGCCCCGGCGGAACTATTGAGCATTACGTAAGTAGGTGACACCTTTGTGTCGTCCCCGCGCAAGCGGGGACCCAGGAACATGGCGAGGAATACCCTGGATTCCCGCTTTCGCGGGAATGACGCTTGACTTACGCAGCCTGTCAACGACTTACGTAACGCTCAATAAAAGCTTGCGTTCGTCATCGCCGCCTTCTTGCATGCCGGTTCTTGCCGCGCGCGCCGGGGACGAAGCGCGCCATTGCCGCGTAGAAAAACCCTGAATCTGGCAAGGCCGGAGCCCAGGGGCTGATAATGCCAGCCGATTTTTTCGTCAACGACCTAGAGAAAGGAACCTCAATGAGCGACGCTCTCAACTATCTCGTCGCCGCCCGCGGCGATGCCCTCGGTCACTATTTCAAGTTTCTCAAGGACGCGGGCAAATACCTAGACCCGAAGACGCGCGATCTCATTTCAGTGATCACCAAGGTTCATGCCCAAACCGAGGCGGGTTTCAAGCAGTATCTGACACGGGCGCTGCGCGACGGCGTGAAACCCATCGAGGTGATCGATGCGCTGCTCATGGCCTTCCCGGCCTTGGGGCTGGCCAAGATCGTGTGGGCGGCGGAAATCATCTTGGAGATGGACATGCCCGAATTCCGCCCGGAAAACCTCACGCGCGAAGCCACCTGGCATGACGTGGGGCCGGTGGAGCGCTTCCAAGACGGCGAGACCGCGCGCGTGCCCTGCGATGGCCGCGAGCTGTTCGTCTATCGCAAGGGAGAGGAATTGCGCGTCTATGATAGCCGCTGTCCCCACCAGGTGACCAACATCCCCCACCTGGCGCTGGAGGGGACGACTCTCACCTGTCCCAAGCATCACTGGAAGTTCGACATCACCACCGGCGAATGTATCGCCGTGGGCAAAGAGCCCTTGAAGCGCTTCGAGACCAAGGTGGAAGGCGGGCGGCTCTTTGCCTACTGGTGAAGGAGGAAGGCGAGGCGGCCGGCCGGGCCCGCTAGTGACACCGGCCCCAGGCCGCTTCTATAATCGCTGGTTTCGCAAAGCTTTGGTCCATCCAGGGAGTCATCATGTCCGTCAAGCACCCCGTCGTTGCGGTCACGGGTTCCTCTGGCGCCGGCACCACTACGGTGAAGCGCGCCTTCGAGCATATCTTCCGCCGCGAGAACATCACCGCTGCCATCATCGAGGGCGACAGCCTGCATAGCCTGGACCGCAAGGCCTTCAAGGAAGCCGTGGCGAAGGCGGAGAAGGAAGGGCGGCGGCCTCCTAGCCATTTCGGCCCCGAGGCCAACCACTTCGACCTGATCGAGAAGACCTTCAAGGAGTACGGCGAGAAGGGCACTTGCATGCGCCGTTACTACATCCACAGCGAAGAGGAAGGCAAGCCCTGGGGCCAGGAGCCCGGCACCTTCACCCCATGGGAGCGCATTCCCAAGGGCACCGATTTGCTGTTCTACGAGGGTCTGCACGGGGGTGTGGTCACCGACAAGGTGAATGCTGCCCAGTACGTGGACCTGCTGGTGGGCGTGGTGCCCATCGTCAACCTGGAATGGATCCAGAAAATCCATCGCGACGCTGCGGAGCGGGGCTATTCGGCGGACGTGATCGTGGACACCATCCTGCGTCGCATGCACGACTACGTGCACTACATCACGCCGCAATTCTCGCGCACGCACATCAACTTCCAGCGGGTGCCCACGGTGGACACGTCCAACCCCTTCATCGCGCGCGACATCCCCACGCCCGACGAAAGCTTCGTGGTGATCCGCTTCCGGCGGGAGATCGCGCCGACCGTGGACTTCCCCTACCTGCTCAACATGATTCCCCATTCCTTCATGTCGCGCCCCAACACCATCGTGGTGCCAGGCGGCAAGATGGGTTTCGCCATGGAGCTCATCCTCACGCCCATGATCCACGACCTTATCGCGCGCAAGAAGAAAGCTGCTGCCGCCAAGGCCAGCACGCGCAAGTAAGACCTCTTTCGCGGGGGAACGAAGGCCGCCACGTGCGGCCTATTTTCATGGTCCAATGTTCGGCACGACATGTGCTGGCGAAATACCCGGCAGCCGCGCGCGGGTATATAGTTCCGCCATGATGCTCCGGCTGTTGGCAGACGGGGTGCTTATGCTGCACCTCGCCTTCATCCTGTGGGTGGCGCTCGGCGGCTTTTGGGTACTGCGCCGGCCGCCTCTGGCGTGGCTGCATGTGCCGGCCGTGCTGTGGGGCGCAGCCATCGAATTCACGGCCGGCGTCTGCCCCTTGACGCCCTTGGAGAACACCCCGCGCCGAGCGGCTGGCGAAGCGGGGTATGCGGGCGGTTTTATCGAACACTATCTGTTGGCGCTGATCTATCCCGCGGCCCTGACACCGGCGCGGCAATGGCTGTTGGGCGGACTGGTGCTCGCCGTCAATGTCCCCATCTACCTTTGGCTCTGGCGGGGGCTCTGGCGCCGGCGCGTATAATGGGGTTTTGTTTCTGCCGTGACGCCCGCTTTCCTCACCCACCTGAACCCGGAGCAGTTCGCTGCCGTCACCCTGCCCCGCGAATCCGCGCTGATCCTGGCGGGGGCCGGGTCGGGCAAGACACGGGTGCTCACCACGCGCATCGCCTGGCTGATCCAGACTGGCCAGGCGAGTCCCGCTCATGTGCTGGCCGTCACTTTCACCAACAAGGCGGCGAAGGAGATGCTCACCCGCATCGCGGCGATGCTGCCCATCAACACGCGAGGCATGTGGGTAGGCACCTTCCATGGACTGGCCAACCGCCTGCTGCGTGCCCATCATCGAGAGGCGGGCCTGCCCCAGCTTTTTCAGATCCTGGACGCCCAGGACCAGCTCGCCGCCATCAAGCGCCTGCTCAAAGCGCAGCAGGTGGACGACGAAAAATATCCGCCCAAGCAAGTGCAATACTTCATCAACGATGCCAAGGAGCAAGGCCTGCGTGCCACCCAGGTGGAGGCGCTGGATGAGGCAAGCAGGGTCTATCGCGAGCTCTATCAGGCCTATGAGCAGCAGTGCCAGCGGGAGGGGGTGGTGGATTTCGCAGAGCTCCTCCTGCTTAGCTACGAGCTCTTGACTCGCAATGAGCCGCTGCGTGCCCATTACCAGGCGCGTTTTCGCTACATCCTGGTGGATGAGTTCCAGGACACTAGCCGCTTCCAGTATGAGTGGCTGCGGCTATTCGCCGGACAAGACAACGCGGTGTTCGCGGTGGGTGACGATGATCAGTCCATCTACGCCTTCCGCGGGGCCCATGCCGGCAACATGCAGGACTTTCTGCGCGACTTCCGCGTGCGCCGGATCATCAAGCTGGAACAGAACTATCGTTCCCAAGGCAACATCTTGGATGCCGCGAACGCCCTCATCGCTCACAACGCCGGACGCCTGGGCAAAAACCTGTGGACTGCGCAGCAACCAGGCGCGCCCATCCGCGTGTTCGCCGCCTCCACCGACCAGGAGGAGGCGCAGTTCGTGGTGGAGCAAGTGCGGGCGTTGCGCGATGAGGGCCTGCCCCTTGCCGAGATCGCCTTGCTGTATCGTTCCAACGCCCAGTCGCGTGTGTTGGAACACGCCCTGTTCAGCGCAGGGCTGCCCTACCGCGTCTATGGGGGCTTACGTTTCTTCGAGCGCCAGGAAGTGAAGCATGCGCTCGCCTACCTGCGCTTAATGGCCAATCCCGAGGATGACAATGCCCTGTTGCGGGTGATCAACTTTCCCGCCCGTGGCATCGGTGCGCGCACCATCGAGCAGATCCAGGCAGCCGCTCGCATGCAGGGCCTCTCCCTATGGGCTGCCGCTTGCCGCCGCGGCGGCACGGACAGCGCCCGCGGCGTGCCGGCCTTCGTGCTGCTGATCGAAGCCCTACGCCGGGAGACGGCGGGCATGAGCCTTGCCGAGAAAGTGGAGCACATGCTGCATGCCAGCGGCTTGCTTGCCCATTATCACGCCAGGCGCAGCGAGGCAGACCGCGTGGAAAACTTAGAAGAGCTCATCCACGCCGCGGCGGCCTTCGAGGCGGAGTTCGACGGCGAGTCGGAGCCAGACATGCCGGACCTGCTCACGGCCTTCCTCACCCATGCGGCCCTGGAAGCGGGCGAGCATCAGGCTGCGGCAGGGCAGGATGCGCTGCAGCTCATGACGGTGCACGCGGCCAAGGGTCTCGAATTCGACGCGGTATTCATCACCGGGCTGGAAGAAGGTCTGTTTCCCCACGAAAACAGCCTGTTTGAGCACGCGGGCCTGGAAGAGGAACGGCGCCTCATGTATGTGGCCATCACCCGCGCGCGCCGGCTGCTCTATCTCAGTCACGCCGAAACTCGCATGCTGCACGGGCAGCTGCGCTACGGCCTGCCTTCCCGCTTCCTCGACGAGATCCCGCGCCACCTGTTGCAGCCGGTGGGAGTAGCGACCCTGCCGCCGGCGCCGGTGGCGCCCGTTGCTGGGCGAGGCTTTCGCGTCGGCCAGAGCGTGGTACACGCCAAGTTTGGTGTCGGTGTGATCGTCGATTGCGAAGGTCGTGGCGCCGACGCGCGCGTGCAGGTGAATTTCCGGGAGGCTGGCCTCAAATGGCTGGCGCTGGAATACGCCAAGCTCAGCCCCGCATGAGGCATTGCGGCTTGCGAGGGGTGGGGTCTTGCGCGCGCGGGACCCGTGATGGAGGCGATGGACGTCGTGGCGGGATCGCATCCTTGGTTTAGCTCTGCGCGGCCTGCGCGGGGCGCTCGAACACGTCCATGTAGGAGGCATACATGGAAGCGAAGATCACCGCAGCGAAGGCGCAGAACACCGGAAACGCGAGCACGAGTCCCAAGATCTCGGCGACGGCCTGCCCAGCGATGCGCAGCGTGAGCGCCACGATACCTTGCAGCACGAGCGATGCAATAGCGTCCAACAGGAAAAGGAGTACGCCATAGACCAGAAAGGGCCAGACATTGCGTAGGCTTGCCTTCAGCGACAGGCGCAGGGCCGCCCCGGTTGACAGGCCACGGAACAGCACCAGCGCTGGTGCGAACCAGTTGGCCATGGCCAAAGGCAGGAATAGCGCCGCCATGAGCAGGGTCGGCAGAGTGAGCTGGGTGAGGGCCTCCTCGAGCACCGCCTGGTCCGGCTTGGCGCTCCCCATGAGCTCCAGCAGACGCGTCACCTCCTGGCGCCAGCCCAGCACAAATATGAGCAGGGCCGTGAGTACGACGAAGAGGTTCACGCCGCCGACACCGATCAGCGGACGCGCCGCCGCGCGTAGTCCCGCCGTCAGATAGGTAAAGCTCAGGGGCTTTTCGCCTGCCACCGCCCGCGCTGCCGCCATGTAGCCGGCGGTAAGCGCCGGGCTAAGGAGAAACACCGCCAACAGGCCCAGAATCGGCAAGGTCCCCACAACCAGGGTTAACACGAAGCCTGCGCTGGTCAGCGCCAGCCAGGGCCAGGGCTGAGCGAAAAATAGCGCGAGGCCGGCGCGCAGCCAGCCGTAGCCATAGAGGGGATTACAGCGGCGGATGTTCATACGACCCAATGCCTGCGCAGTTCGGCTTCCTGCCGGATGTGGTTTTCCAGCACGCGCTGGAAGTGCCGCGGGTCCTTGGCATGGGTGACCTCGCCCGGTCGCGGGAAATGCAGGTCATAAAGCCGCGACAGCCAGAACCGCAGCGCCGCGGCGCGCAGCATCACCGGCCAGGCACCCTTCTCAATCGCGGTGAGCGGACGACGCGCTGAATAGCTTCCCAGCATGGCCTGCACGCGCGCGGCATCCACGGTGCAATCCTCGGTCAGGCACCAGTCGTTGACGGTGATGGCCAGATCGTAAAGCCAGGCATCGTTGCAGGCGAAGTAGAAATCGATCACGCCCGACAGCCGCGCGCCCTCGAATAGCACGTTGTCGCGAAATAGGTCGGCGTGGATCACCCCGCGCGGCAGATCCTCGAAGCGGTAGAGCGCCTGGAAGCGCAACTCCTCTGTGAGCAATGCCTGGGCTGCGGAATCGAGCTTGGGCATCACCGCGCGCGCCGTCTTGCGCCACCAGTGGGGGCCGCGCGGATTGGCAAGGCTTATGCCATAGCTCTTCCCGGCCAGATGTAGATCGGCCAGCATCTCGCCGACCTGGGCGCAGTGATCGGGACCCGGCTGCATGTCCGGCGCGCCATCGAGGCGGGTGACGATGCAGGCAGGCTTACCCTTGAGGGGATTCAGATAGCGGTTGTCCAGACTGGCGATGGGCTGCGGGCAAGGAATGCCGTGGCTGGCCAGGTGAGCCATGAGATGGATGTAGAAAGGGAGGCTTGCCTCCGCCATCCGCTCGAACAGGGTGAGCACGTAGCGGCCGTGGCTGGTGGTGACGAAATAATTGGTGTTTTCGATGCCGGCGGCAATGCCCTGGAACTCGATCAGCGTGCCGAGCGAATATTGGGTGAGCCACGCCTTGAGC
This sequence comes from Thiobacter sp. AK1, assembly GCF_039822265.1. Classification (NCBI taxonomy): domain Bacteria; kingdom Pseudomonadati; phylum Pseudomonadota; class Betaproteobacteria; order Burkholderiales; family Thiobacteraceae; genus Thiobacter; species Thiobacter aerophilus. Next base: position 291,348 of record NZ_JBAJEX010000002.1, on the reverse strand, counting down.
TCCTCCGGCGTAACGGTGGTATAGACGGACATGGGCGTCAGAACTGGTGGATCACCCAGCGCGGCACGCGCGTGCCGGAATCGAGGTTGTCCATCCGGACGAAGCTGCCATCACCCTTGTCGTCCACCAGGTAGTAGGGCTTGCCGTACTTAGGCGTGATTTTCATCATGTAGAGCTTGCCGCCGATGCGGAATTCTTCCACCACGTCCTCACCCCGCTGGCGAATGGTCACCTCCGGCTCCAGCTGGGGGTTGAGTTCGTAGCCGGGCGGGGGCGGCGGTGGTTCAGGAACGGGTTGTAGATCCCGAGGCAGAGGCGCGCGCTCCTGGGCGAAGGCGGCGCTGGCGAAACAAAACAGGAGCGGCACGGCACGGCGCATAAAATGTCCTCGCAAGGGGCGTAGCTGCGGATTATACCCTGCGCGCTGAAAGCTTCGCGGCTCTACTACAGATGCAGCTGGATCTCGCGCTCGGCGGCGGTGGGCTCGAAACCGCGTAGCTCGTAGTGCTTGAAGATCGCTTCCACCACGGCCTTGGGTTCGTCGATAAGCTGGATCAAGTCCACGTCGGCGGCGTCGATCATCCCTTCCGTCACCAGCGTCTTGCGAAACCAGTCCAGCACCGGCGCCCAGAACGGCGAATGTACTAGGATGATGGGCATCTTGCGCGTCTTGCCAGTTTGCACCAGGGTGAGGGCCTCGAATAGCTCATCCAGGGTGCCGAAGCCACCAGGCATCACCACATAGGCCGAGGCGAAGCGCACGAACATCACCTTGCGCGCGAAGAAGTGGCGGAAAGTCTGGGAGATGTCCTGGAAGGGATTCGCGTGCTGCTCGTGGGGAAGCTGGATGTTCAGGCCGACACTGGGGGACCGACCAAAATAGGCGCCCTTGTTCGCCGCTTCCATGATCCCTGGGCCGCCGCCGGAGATAACTGCGAAGCCCGCATCCGAAAGCTGACGGGCAATCTGCTCGGTGAGCAGGTAGTAGGGATGATCCGGTGGCGTGCGGGCGCTGCCGAAGATGGATACCGCAGGCCGGATGGCGGCCAGACGTTCGGTGGCCTCGACGAACTCTGCCATAATCTCGAACACCCGCCAGGATTCCCGCGGCGAGAAGGCGCGCGCGTGAATGTCGGGATCCAGGATCTTCGGAAGTTTTTCTTTCATCGAATGCGGCCCCGCGAGAATGAAAACACTGCTGTTGGTTGACGGCTCTTCCTATCTCTACCGCGCCTTCCACGCCTTGCCCGATCTGCGCAATGCGGAAAACGAACCCACCGGCGCGATCTATGGCGTGCTCAACATGCTGCGCCGTCTGCGTAAGGAAGTGCCGGCCGATTATATAGCCTGCGTATTCGACGCAAAAGGAAAGACCTTTCGCGACGCACTCTATCCCGAATACAAGGCCCATCGTCCGCCCATGCCGGACGATCTCGCGGCGCAGGTTCCGTCCCTCCAGGAGACCATCGTCGCCATGGGCTGGCCGCTTCTGGTGATCGAAGGCGTGGAGGCCGACGACGTGATCGGCACGCTGGCGCGGGAAGCGGAAGAAAACGGCATGCGCACGGTGATTTCTACAAGTGACAAGGACATGGCGCAGCTCGTCGATCCCCATGTCACCCTGGTCAATACCATGACCAACGAAACCTTGGACGAGGCAGGCGTGCTCGCGAAATTCGGCGTGCCGCCGGAGCGCATCGTGGACTACCTGGCCCTCATCGGCGACAGCGTGGACAACGTGCCGGGTGTGGACAAGGTGGGCCCCAAGACCGCGGTGAAGTGGCTCACCCAGTACGGCAGCCTAGACAATCTCATCGCTCATGCTGACGAAATCGGGGGCGTGGTGGGGGAAAACCTGCGCCGCGCGCGGCCCTGGTTGCCGCGCGCGCGCGAGCTACTCACCATTCGGCGCGATATCGCCTTGCCGGTGCATGTCACCGATCTCGCGCCGCGCGAACCGGATCGGGAGGGCTTACGCCGGCTCTTTACCCGGTTTGGCTTCAAGGGCTGGCTTAGGGAGCTCAATGCGAGCGACGCCACCCCCGACGAAGAAGGCGTCGAGTCTGCCGGCACGGCGTCCGAGGGCGAGTATGAAACGCTGCTCACCCAAGCCCAGCTCGATGCCTGGTTGGCGCGTCTGGACACGGCGGAGCTGGTGGCGGTGGACACCGAAACCACTTGCCTCGATCCCATGCGCGCGCGCCTGGTGGGCATCGCTTTCTCCACCGGGCCGCATGCCGCCGCCTATCTGCCTCTTACGCACCGCTATCCGGGCGCGCCGGCCCAGCTCGACCTCGACCAGGTACTCGCCCGCCTCAAGCCCTGGCTGGAAAATCCGGCGAAACGGAAGCTCGGCCAGAATCTCAAATACGACAAGCACGTGTTCGCCAACCACGGGATTCGGCTGGAAGGTATCGCCCACGACACCTTGCTTCAGTCCTATGTCCTGGAGGCGCACAAGTCCCACGACATGGACGCCCTCGCCCAGCGCCATCTCGGCTACAAGACGCTCACCTACGCGGAGGTGGCCGGCAAAGGGGCCACGCACATCGGGTTTGATCAGGTGGCCATCGAGATGGCCACCCGTTACGCCGCGGAAGATGCCGACATCACCTTTCGCCTACACCAAGCGCTGTATCCCAAGCTCGCTGGCGATGCCAAGCTCAGGCGGGTGTATGAGGAGATCGAGCTCCCCACGCTGGAAGTCCTGTGGGACATGGAACGCACGGGTGTGCTGCTCGATTGCGCGAAGCTGGCTAAGCAGAGCGAAGAGATCGGGCGCAAGCTTCTCGAGCTGGAAAACCAGGCCCATGCGCTGGCGGGCCAGCCCTTCAACCTCAACTCGCCCCGCCAGATCCAGGACATCCTGTTTAGCCGCCTGGGGCTGCCGGTCAAGAAAAAGACGCCGGGCGGCGCGCCGTCCACCGACGAGGACGTGCTCGCCGAACTGGCCCTGGACTACCCGCTGCCGAAGCTGCTTCTGGAATACCGGGCGCTCGCCAAACTCAAATCCACCTACACCGACAAGCTGCCGCGCATGGTGGACCCTGCCACGGGTCGCGTGCATACCAGCTATAACCAGGCGGTGGCCGTCACCGGCCGGCTCGCCAGCAGCGATCCCAATTTGCAGAACATCCCGGTGCGCACGCCAGAGGGGCGGCGTATCCGGGAAGCCTTCATCGCGCCCCCGGGCTTCCAGCTCATGTCCGCGGACTATTCCCAGATCGAGCTGCGCATCATGGCCCATCTCTCCCAGGATCCAGGGCTGATGAAAGCCTTCGCCGAAGGCCAGGACATCCATCGTGTCACCGCCGCGGAAGTGTTTGGTGTCGCACCCGAAGCCGTCACCGCCGAACAGCGCCGTTACGCCAAGGTGATCAACTTCGGCCTCATCTATGGCATGTCCGCCTATGGGCTGGCCGCGCAACTGGGCATCGAGCGCAGCGCCGCGCAGGCCTGGATCGAGCGCTACTTCGCGCGCTATCCCGGTGTTGCCGCCTATATGGAGCGCACCCGTCAGACGGCGCGGGAGCAAGGCTACGTGGAAACGGTGTTCGGTCGCCGCTTGTGGTTGCCGGAGATCAACAGCGCAAGCCCGGCGCGGCGTCAAGCGGCGGAGCGCGCCGCGATCAACGGGCCCATGCAGGGCACGGCCGCCGATCTGATCAAGCTCGCCATGATCGCCGTGCATGGCTGGCTCAAGAAGCGGCGCATGCAAAGCCGTCTGATTCTGCAGGTGCACGACGAACTGGTGCTGGAAGTGCCCGAGGCCGAACGGGAGGAATTGATGACGGAGCTGCCACGCCTCATGTGCAGTGTGGCTGAACTTTCCGTGCCGCTGGAGACCGAACTGGGCGTGGGTCCCAACTGGGAACAGGCCCATTGATGAAAGTCCAAGATGACGCCCTCACGGCAAGCCGCCCACGTCGATTGCGACGCGCTTGCCCTGCCAGGCTCCGTGCTTGCGCTCGCATGCTGCTCCCGCCGCCTTGTCACGAAAATGCCGTTATGCACTGCAGAAGTGCATAAGTGCATAAGTTGAGAAAGCCAGGCGCTGCGTATAGAATGACCGCCCTTTCTATCGTCGTTGCCTCATGCAAATCGGTCCCCATCGCCTGCGCAACAACCTGATCGTCGCTCCCATGGCGGGGGTCACCGACCGGCCATTCCGGCAGCTGTGTAAGCAAATGGGCGCGGGCATGGCGGTGTCGGAGATGGTGACGTCCAACTCTCTGCTCTACGGTTCGGCGAAGACCCAGCGCCGCGCCAATCATGATGGCGAGCCGCCACCCATCTCCGTGCAGATCGCTGGCGCCGATCCGCAGATGATGGCACAGGCCGCGCGCTACAACGTGGACCGCGGCGCCCAGATCATCGACATCAACATGGGCTGTCCGGCGAAAAAGGTGTGCAACGTGTCCGCCGGCTCCGCGCTGCTGCAAAACGAGCCCCTGGTGGCCCGCATCCTGGAAGCCGTGGTGAACGCGGTGGAGGTGCCGGTGACGTTGAAGATTCGCACCGGCTGGGACCGGGAACACCGGAATGCTCTCAACATCCTGAAAATCGCGGAAAATGCCGGTGTCCAGGCTCTGGCCATCCACGGTCGTACGCGCGCTTGTGGCTATTCCGGTGAGGCCGAGTACGACACCATCGCCGCGGTCAAAGCGCAAGCGCATATTCCCATCATCGCCAATGGTGACATCACCTCGCCCGAGAAGGCCAAATACGTCCTCGAATACACCAAGGCCGACGCCGTCATGATCGGACGCGCGGCCCAGGGGCGGCCATGGATTTTCCGCGAAATCGAACACTACCTCGCCACCGGCGAGAAATTGCCCGAGCCGGAGGTGACGGAAATCCACGCGGTGCTACTGGATCATCTGGACGCGCTCTACGCGTTCTATGGCGAGTACACGGGGGTGCGCATGGCACGCAAGCATATCGCCTGGTATACGCGCGGGCTGGCCGGTTCGGCGGCCTTCCGTCACCGCATGAACCAGCTGGAATCGAGCCGGGAGCAGATGGCGGCCGTCGATGCTTTCTTCGCGGAACTCGCCGCGCGCAGCGCGCGCCTGGTTTACGCGGCAGACGACTCCAAAGCAGAGCTCGAAGCCGCGTAAGCGGTGATCGGGCCGGAAAGGAACAGGGATGGCATCCAAGGAAACCGAGCTTTCCGCCTGCGTGCGCAAGGCCGTTCACGATTATTTCAAGCATCTGGACGGCGAGCAGCCCGGCGGCATCTACGACATGGTGATTGGCTGCGTGGAAAAACCCCTCATCGAAACCGTGCTGGTCTATGCCCAGGGGAACCAGACGCGCGCAGCGGAGCTGCTTGGTATCAACCGCAACACCCTGCGCAAGAAGATGCAGGCCTACAAAATCAAGTGAATTTCCCGTTTCTGCCATGAGTCGAATCCAGCGCGCCCTCATCAGTGTCTCGGACAAGGCGGGCATCGTCGAATTCGCCACCGGACTCAAGCGGCTCGGGGTGGAGATCCTCTCCACCGGCGGCACCGCCAAGCTGCTTGCCGAGCGTGGCCTAAGCGTCATCGAAGTGGGCGACTATACGGGCTTTCCGGAAATGTTGGATGGGCGGGTCAAGACCCTGCATCCCAAGATTCACGCCGGCATCCTTGGTCGGCGCGATCTGCCTGAGCACGTCAGGGCCATGGAGGCGGCGGGCATTGCGCCGATCGACATGGTGGTGGTGAACTTGTACCCCTTCGGCTCCACCATCGCGCGGCCCAATTGCACCCTGGCGGAGGCGATCGAAAACATCGACATCGGTGGCCCGGCGATGGTGCGCGCCGCGGCCAAGAACTACCAGCACGTGGCGGTGGTGGTGGATCCGCGCGACTACCAGGCCCTGTTGTCGGAGCTAACCATGACCGGCGGCATTCTCGCGGCCGAGACCCATTTCAACCTCGCGCGCAAGGCCTTCTCCCACACCGCCGAATACGATTCCACCATCTCCAATTACTTGACTGCCATCGATTCTCAGGGACGGCGCGAAGGTTTTCCGGAGCGCCTCAACCTCAACCTGGTGCGTCTGCAATCCTTGCGCTATGGCGAGAATCCTCACCAGCAGGCCGCGTTCTACGCCTACCCGGGCGAGAAAGATGCTTCGGTCACCACCGCGCGTCAGCTCCAGGGTAAGGAACTCTCCTACAACAACATCGCCGATGCCGATGCGGCGCTGGAATGCGTGAAGCAGTTTCGCGACGCGCCCGCTTGCGTCATCGTCAAACACGCCAACCCGTGTGGAGTTGCGCTGGGTGCAAGCCTCCGTGAAGCCTACGAGCGCGCTTACCAGACCGATCCAGAATCGGCCTTCGGCGGCATCATCGCCTTCAACCGCGAGCTGGATGGGCAAACCATGAAGACCATCATCGAGCGCCAGTTCGTGGAGGTGATCATTGCCCCCAAGATTTCCGCCGCAGCGCTCGAGGCCGCCGGCGCCAAGAAGAACGTGCGCGTGCTGGAATGTGGGGAATGGCCCGCCGCCCCCTCGCCACGGCTAGACTTCAAGAAAGTGACCGGCGGCGTGTTGGTGCAGGAGGCCGATCTCGCCTTGCATGGCGAGCTCAAGGTGGTCACGCGACGCGCCCCCAGCGAACGGGAAATGGCCGACTTGCTGTTCGCCTGGCAGGTGGCCAAGTTCGTGAAGTCCAATGCCATCGTCTACGCGCGCGATCACATGACCATCGGCGTGGGGGCAGGACAGATGAGCCGGGTGAATTCCGCACGCATCGCCGCCATCAAGGCCGAGCATGCGGGCCTTGCCGTCGCCGGCGCGGTGATGGCGTCGGACGCCTTTTTTCCTTTCCGGGATGGCATCGACCAGGCGGCGCAGGCCGGCATTACCGCCGTGATCCAGCCCGGTGGCTCGCTACGCGACGAGGATGTGATCGCCGCTGCCGACGAACACGGCATGGCCATGGTGTTCACGGGCATGCGCCATTTCCGCCACTGAGGTCGCGACGAGTCGAGGTCATGGTTGCTCGGGTGGGCCTGACAGCGGTTTTGGCGGGACTGGCGGCGCTGTCAGCGGCGCACGCGGAGGACGTCTCGGCGTGGGCTCGGGCGCGCGAGCGCTTGGCCACCATTTGGAACGAAGGCAGCAATGACTTCTACCTGCCCTTTCACACTCACCACCTGCGCTTCGCCTACAGCCGCGAGAAGATCGACAGCTATCAGGAAAACCCTGTTGGTTTCGGCTACGGTCGCAGCCTATACGAGGATGGGGTGTGGCGCGGCCTGTACGCCATGGGTTTCCAGGACTCCCACTTCAAACCCAGCTACATGGTGGGCTATGGCCAGCAATGGCTATGGCAGCCGATGCCGGAGTGGCGCGTGGGCGGGGGCTTCACCACCTTCCTCATGACTCGCGCCGACATCGGCCATTACACGCCGTTCCCAGGCATTCTGCCGATGGCGAGTGTCGGCTATCGCCAGCTCTCGGTGGAAGCGGCCTACGTACCCGGCGCGCGCGGCGCTGGCAACCTGCTGTTCTTCTGGGCGCGCATCGAATTGGACAGACAATGAGGCAGGCATGAAGACATTGGTCATCGGATCTGGCGGACGCGAGCACGCCCTTGCGTGGCGGCTTTCCCGCTCGCCGCGCATGCAGAAGGTGTTCGTCGCCCCGGGCAATGCTGGCACCGCGCTCGACCCAAACCTGGAAAACGTTCCCCTCACGGACATCTCGGCGCTCACGGACTTCGCGCGGCGGGAGGGCATCCACCTCACCGTGGTGGGACCGGAAGCGCCCCTGGCGGCGGGCATTGTCGATGCGTTTCGCGCGGCGGGCCTCAGAATCTTCGGTCCCACGCGGCAAGCGGCGCAACTGGAGGCCTCCAAGGATTACGCCAAGGCATTCATGACACGCCATGGCATTCCCACTGCCGCTTACGCCAGCTTCAGCGAGGCCGCCGCGGCCCACGCCTACATTGAGGCCCAGGGTGCGCCCATCGTGGTCAAGGCCGATGGGCTCGCCGCCGGCAAGGGCGTGGTGGTCGCCATGACCCTAGAGGAAGCCCACGCCGCGGTGGACAGGATGCTGGCCGGGAACGCCCTGGGCGAAGCCGGCGCGCGCGTGGTGATCGAAGAATTCCTCACGGGGGAGGAGGCGAGCTTCATCGTCATGGTGGACGGGGAACACGTCCTGCCGCTTGCCACCAGCCAGGACCACAAGCGGCTTCTCGACGGCGATGAGGGGCCCAACACGGGTGGCATGGGCGCCTACTCGCCGGCACCGGTGGTGACCCCGGAACGGCATGCGCGCATCCTACGCGAGATCATCCTGCCCACGGTGGCGGGGATGCGGTTAGAGGGCATTCCCTACACGGGTTTCCTCTATGCAGGGCTCATGATCGATGCCCAAGGCCATGCCAAGGTGCTGGAATACAACTGTCGCATGGGCGACCCCGAGACCCAGCCGATCATGATGCGCTTGAAGAGTGATTTCCTCACCCTGCTGGAACACGCTGTGAGCGGCCGTCTCGACCGCGTCGAGGCGGAATGGGACCGGCGCACCGCCCTCGGTGTGGTGCTCGCCGCCGCCGGCTATCCGGACACGCCGCGCAAGGGGGATGTCATCACCGGCCTGCCGCCGCCTGGCGAAGACTACATGGTGTTCCACGCCGGCACGGCCTTGCGGGATGGCCAGGTGGTGACCAATGGTGGGCGCGTGCTGTGTGTCACCGCGTTGGGGGACACGGTCAAGATGGCGCAGCGCCGCGCCTACCAGATCGCCAGCCAGATCCACTTCGAGGGCATGCAGATGCGCCACGACATCGGCCACCGCGCCTTGCTGCGCTGAGCCTGCGCCGGGAGATAGCAATGGATATCACCCGCGTGCGGGAATTTCTCACCGAATTGCAGGAACTGATCGTCGAACGCCTGGAACAGGTAGACGGTAAGACTTTCCGCCGCGATGCCTGGACGCGTCCTGAAGGCGGGGGCGGTTTGAGCTGCGTGCTGGAGGAAGGCCACGTGCTGGAACGGGGTGGGGTCAACTTCTCCCACGTGTGCGGCGCAGCCCTTCCCGCCTCAGCGAGCGCCAGCCGGCCGCAGCTCGCGGGCCGTCGCTTCGAGGCCATGGGCGTGTCCCTGGTGCTGCATCCGCGCAATCCCTACGCCCCCACGGTACACATGAACGTGCGCTTCTTCGTGGCGGAGAAGGCGGGCGCCGATCCCGTGTGGTGGTTTGGCGGCGGCATGGATCTCACGCCCTACTATGGTTTCGAGGAAGACGCGGTGCACTTCCACACGATTTGCCGTAATAGCCTGACGCCCTTCGGCGAACAGTACTATCCGCGCTTCAAGAAATGGTGCGACGAGTATTTCTATCTCAAGCACCGGGGCGAGCCGCGCGGGGTGGGAGGCATTTTCTACGACGACTTCAGCGAACAGGGATTTGAACACGCCTTTAGTCTCACCGAAAGCGTGGGCGATCATTTCCTCCCGGCCTACATGCCCATCCTGGAACGCCGCATGGACATGGCTTATGGCGAGCGCGAGCGGGATTTCCAGTCCTACCGGCGCGGGCGCTACGTGGAATTCAATCTGGTCTATGACCGCGGGACGCTGTTCGGCCTGCAAAGCGGCGGTCGCACCGAATCCATCCTCATGTCCCTGCCGCCCATCGTGCGCTGGCGCTACGACTGGAGACCCGAGCCCGGCACGCCGGAGGCGCGCCTCTACAGCGATTTCCTGGTCCCCCGCGACTGGATCTGACGCGGCAGGCCTATACTCTAGAGGGCATGACGGCCGTCAACCTGCCCAATGTCCTCACGACCCTGCGCGTGACCGCCGCGCCGCTTTTGGCTTGGGCACTCCTCACTCGGCAATTGGAGCTGGCCTTCTGGGTGTTCGTCGCGGCGGCCCTCACCGATGCGCTGGATGGCTGGATAGCGCGCCGATTTGGTCTGCTCACCCCCTATGGCGCGGTGATGGATCCCCTGGCCGACAAGTTGGTCACGCTGGTGTGCGTGGTGCTCCTCACCTGGCTTGAGGTAGTGCCCCTGTGGCTCACCCTGGCGCTGGTGGTGCGTGACACGGTGATCGTCGGCGGCGCGTTTGCCTACCAGCGCGCCTTCGGTGAGGTGCACATCCAACCCACGCGGCTGGGCAAGCTGCACACCTCGGTGGCCTTCGCCCTGTTCGCCATGGTCCTGGCCGAGGGGGCGGATTATCTGGATCTTACGCCCTGGCGGCAAGCACTGTTCTGGATGGTGTTCGCCTTCACCCTGGCAAGCGGCGTGCAATACGTGGTGCTGTGGGGGCGCAAGGCGGCCCAGGCTTCACGGCGCTAGGCGCGCCAACCAGGTGGTGAGTGGCTCCGGCCGGTGGAAGTGGTAACCCTGGAAGCGCTCGCAGCCCAGATGGCGCAGGAACTCAAACTGGGCGGCGGTCTCCACGCCCTCCGCCACCACCTCGAAGCCCAGGTGGCTGGCCATGGCCAGGATGGTCTCCACCAAGGCGACGTCGTTGAGATCCTGGGGCAAGTCCTTGACGAAGCTCTTGTCGATCTTGAGCTCGGACACTGGAAGACGCTTCAGATAGGCGAGGGAAGAGTAGCCGGTACCAAAGTCATCGATGGAAAACCGCAGGCCCAGGGTGGCGAGCTCAGTCATGCGTGCCACCGCCTCGGACGTGTGCTCCACCAGCAGGTTTTCCGTGATCTCCAGCACCAGGTAAGCGGGGTCGGCGCCGCTGGCGGCGAGGATATCCTGCACCTTTCTCACCAGATTGGGCTGATGGAACTGGCGCGGACTCATGTTCACCGCAATGCGCAGGCTTCGTCCTGCGGCGTTGAGCCGCGCGATGAGGCGGCAGGCTTCGGCGAGCACCCATTCACCGATGGGCACGATGAGGCCCGACTCCTCGGCCACCGGGATGAAGCTTGCAGGCGGGATGAGCCCCTCTTGGGGGTGGCGCCAACGCACCAAGGCCTCGGCGGCGATGGGGCGGCCCTGCGCATCCACCTGGGACTGTAGAAAGAGTTCGAAGGCCTGGTGGTTCACCGCCTCGCGCAGCGCCTGCTCCAGGGCATAGCGCCGGCTCACCGCCTCCTGCATGGTGGTTTCGAAGTAGGCCACGGCATTGCGTCCGCTCTCTTTGGCGCGGTACATGGCGATGTCCGCTTCACGCATGAGATCGTCGATACTCTCGTGATTCTTGGGGAACAGGGTAATGCCGATGCTGGCGTTGGAGACGTAGTGGTTTTCGCCGATGGGGATCGGCTGCTCGAGGGCGACGCGCACCTTGTCCGCCACCGACAAGGCCAGGGCCGCAGCATCCTGGACGTTGACGGCGAGATTCGGAAGCAGGATCACGAACTCATCGCCCCCAAGCCGCGCCACCGTGTCCTCTTGGCGCACGTGTAGCACCAGACGCCGCGCCACTTCCTGCAACAGGGCATCGCCCAATTCGTGGCCATAGACGTCGTTGATGCGCTTGAACTGGTCCAGATCCACGAACAGCAGGGCACCGGCCCGTCCGGTGCGGCGCGCGCTGGCCAGGGCCTGGGTGAGGCGGTCGCGCAGCAAGGCGCGGTTGGGCAGCCCGGTGAGCGCATCGTGATAGGCGAGGCGCTCGATTTCCGCTTCCGCCCGCTTGCTGTCGGTGATGTCCAGGCAGTGCCCCACGTAGCCCAGGAAAACGCCTTCGCTGTCGTAACGGGGGCTGCCCTGGTTCACGATCCAGCGGTATTCCCCCGAGTGGTGACGCAGACGGTACTCCGTGCGGAAGGGTTGACGCGCATCGAAGGCGCGTCGGTAAATTTCCAGCACCCGCGGCAGGTCGTCCGGATGCACACCCGCGGTCCAGCCCATGCCCCGTTCCTGCTTGAGGCTACGGCCCGTGAATTCCAGCCAGACGCGGTTGAAATAGTCGCACTGGCCATCCACCCCGGATGTCCAGATCAGCGCCTGACCGGCATCGGCCAAGGTGCGGAAGTGCTTCTCGCTGTCGGCGAGCTGGCGGCGCAACCGGTATTCCTCGGACACGTCGCGGAACACCAGCACCACGCCCTCGACGCGCCCCTCGGGGCCACGAATCGGGGCGGCGGAATCGGCGATGTGGCAGCGATTCCCGTTGCGATCGATGAGCACGGTGTGGTTGGCAAGGCCCACCACTGTGCCTTCCGCCAGCACACGCTCCACAGGGCTTTCCTGGGGACGGCCGGTGAGAGCATTTTCGATCACGAAAATCTCGCCTATGGGGCGACCCCGTGCTTCTTCCAAGGACCAGCCAGTGAGTGTCTCCGCTACCGGATTCATGAGGGCGATGCGTTGCTTGGCATCGGTGGCGATGAGGGCATCGCCAATGGACTGCAGGGTGATGGCCAGGCGCTGCTCGCTCTGTGCCAGCCGCGCCTGGGCCTGCGCCACGGCCTCGGCCATTTGGTTGAAGTGGTGGGCGAGTTGTCTGATCTCCTCCACGCCCGCCTCAGGCACGCGTATTTCGTGCTCGCCGGCGCCAAACCGCTGCGCCGCCGTGGCGAGCCGCTGCAGTGGCTGGCTCACCTGGCGTAACAGGAACAGGCCGAGCAGCACGAGCAGCAGCGCCAGGCCTACCAGGTCCGGCGCGCGGTCCCGGAAGGCGAGCAGGCGCGCCTGAGCGCGCACCTGCGCGAGATCGAACTCTACATAGACCAGCCCGCGGCGCGAGCTACGCAGCTCGGTGGGCGTGGCAGGCAGCTCAAAGGGATGGAATGCTTCGAGCCGGTTGCCATCCGCGTGGACTTGGAGCACCGGCAGGCGCTGGCGGGTGAACTCACGGGCGCGCTCCCAGGGAAATCCTGGCAAAGCCTGTGCGACCGGCTGCCCTCGCCAGGCGTAACGGTGGGCACTCACCACGCGTCCGGCGTCATCGAGCACCAACACCACCCGAGCGCGGCGATCGGTGACGGTATGAGCCAGATCAGCTTCCACCAAGCCGCGCGCACTCCCAAGACCCTGTTCCGCCATGCGCGCGAGATGGGCGGCGGCGCTTAGGCAATCGGCGCGGCCTTGTTCGAGAATGCGTGCCTGCTCCCGTTGCAGGGTGCCGAAGAAAGAGATCCCACCAATCAGGAGCAAGGCCAAGGCCAGGCCCAGGGGGAGGACTACTCGCAGTGGCGCGCGCATCATGTGGCCCTTGGCAAAAAGCGCGGATCGGCCAAGTCGCCGGTGTGCACCGGCCCCTTGATGAGCCCGTTGGCGCGCATGATTTCCACCACCCGGTCGGCGGCCGCGACCAGCCGCGGCGGATCGGCGGCGAGCCAAGCCCGATTGGCGGCCACGTCCATCAGGCGCACACCACGCAGGGCTGCGAGCACGGCGTCCGGCGCGATGCCCATGCGGGGCGCCATGCGCGTGGCGGCATCCCAGGGTTGCTGTCGCAAGTGACGCAAGGCCGCGAAATGGCCGGCGAGCAATGCGCGAAAGGTCGCGGGTGTGGCCTCGAGGGCACTGCGCCGGGCCACCAGCACGTCCACGATCAGGCCGGGAAAGGCCCGGCTGTCCAGCAGGCGCCGCGCCCCCAGCGCCTCGAGCTGAGTGGCATGGGGCTCGTAGCTCACCAGGGCGTCCACTTCGTTTTCCTGCCACGCGGCGAGCTGACGATCGGCGGTGAGGGGCACCTTGATTACGTCTTCGGGCTTAAGCCCAGCGATCTCCAGCGTTTTGCTGAGCATGAGTGCGCCGGCGGCGGTTTCCTCCAAGCCGATGCGCTTGCCAGCGAGCTCGGCGGGGTGGCGGATGGTTGGACGCGCCATGATCACGTCGGCACCGGCGGAATCGTCGAACACCAGGATTGCCCGCACGTCGAGTCCCCCTTCCCGTGCCAGGAGGCATTCGTCCAGGGTAAGGGTGGCGGCCTCCACTTCCCCGCTCGCCAATGCCATCAGGCTGGCGGTGTTGGAAGGCATTTCCACCAGGCGGATGGATTCTTCGTCCAGCAGGCCCAGCTCCCGGGCAAGAAACAGCGGCTCATAGCCCACCCAGACGATGCCTGCCACACGGATGAGGGGCTGCGGCGGCCCACAGGCGGTGAGTAGAGGCAGGGCCAGGCTTGCAGTTAGAAAGCGCCTGCGGTTCAGGAGCATCAGCAGTTTTCTTTGGTACCAGATGGGCCAAGGGTCAAGGGGCGCGTGCGCCACCGCAAAGCCTCGGGCCAATCCCCGTTTCTTGCTCTATCGCCAGGCGGGCAAGGGACGAGGCGAAGCGCCGCTTCATCTTGGGGGCAGCACTCGACCAGGACGCCTTCCTTGATGGTAGTCCCGGCGGGGGCGCGCGCCTAGCCCCGCAAACTGGCGCCTGGTGCAAGGGGATGCGCGCGGGGCGATACGTGGCTTTCCCCGTAAGAAGGCCGTCGAGGTGCCCCACTCCCATTGGCCGCGTCAGATCCCGCCAAATCCTTGCGCAGGGCGTATCGATCCCCCACGCGGCAGGGTCGCCCATCCCACCGGCCTACATAAAAAAGCCGGCGCAAGGCCGGCTTTTTGCCGTGTCTGCCGAGGGCTTACTTGAGCGACAAGATCCACTGCACGATGGCTTTGAGGTCGGCATCGGGCACCTGCGGACTGGGCGGCATGGGCACCGTGCCCCACACGCCGGAGCCCCCTTTCTTTACCTTGTCGATGAGGTGCGCTTCGGCGGTTTTGTCCCCTTTGTACTTGGCGGCCACGTCTTTGTAGGCAGGGCCGACGACTTTCTTGTCCACCTGGTGGCAGCTCATGCAGGCGTATTTCTGGGCCAGGGCCGGACCGTCGGCGGCCAGGGCGGGCGCGCCGGCGACTACGCCGGCAGTGGCGAGGGCGATGAGGCGGTATTTCATGATGTCTCCTTGTCACGACTCGGGAAAAGGTTTGCCAATGTTAGCCAACCGATGCCGGTTTGCAAAGCCGCAGAACTTGCTCGAAGTCAACCTGCGGTGGCAGGCATTCAACGTCCCGGCACAGCCAGGCGTTGACATGGGCGGACACGGGTGCGCCAGCGACGGCGGCAATCCCTCGGCGGCGTCGGGCAGGGGAAACGCCCAGGCCCACGCGGGATCTTTCCCGCCAGCCGCGGCAGCAGATCCATGAGCCCCGGCAGCCGATGACGCGGATGTTTGGCTAGGGGATTGGCTCCAGCAGGCCGTTGCGGGCGAAGGTCCACAGAAGACGCGCGCAGCCCACCAGGGTCTCCTCGGGACTGAAGTCGGGCCACCGGTTGCGCATGGCGCTGGCCAATGCGGGCAGATCGTGTTCCCCGTCGCACAACAGGGCGAGGGCGCGCGCGGCCTCGTCCAGCTCCAGCGCACTGTGGCGGATGCCGGCGGGCGCAAGGCCTTGGCTCACTTGATGCCGCGCCATGGTATGCAGGCGCGGCCGCGGCGCGGGTTGGACCGCCCATTCTTGGGGGTCGGGCGCAAGGCCCACCAAGCGATGGCCGGCCAAGGCGGCCAGCTCGGTGGCGAGTCGCTGATCTTCCTGGGCCAGCCTTGCGTCCCCATGGGCACGCACCACCGCCTGCGCGGCGGCGGCCAGTTCTCCATAGGCGACGGCGGAAGGGAAGCGCTCCGCAAGCACAACGAGGGCCGCCTTGGTCAGGGGATGGCTGGCCTGGAAAGCCGTGCGCGTGGCGCTGCGGAAGGCCTGGGGCGTATCCCGGCTAAGGTCGATTTCTTCGTCGGAGCTTAAGTCCGCGAACAGGGCGAGCTCGGCGATGCGGGCGCAATCGAGGACCGGCTCCCCGGCTGAAAGGGGCGTGAGCAGGCTGCGCCGGAAGGGGCGCAGGGCAAGAAAGTCGTAATACTGCAGCCGCCGGGGCAGCGGATAGTCGGCCACGGCCGCACGCGCGGCGGCATCGAGCCCCTGGCCCAGGTCCGTGGCCGGTTCGGCGTCCCCCACATAAGCGAGCCCCGCCGCCTGCGCCTGCGCGAGGAAGGTGGAAAACAGCACGGGCTCGTTCTCGGCCTCCAGGTACTCGTGATAGAGATAGCCCGCCGGGGCAGTCCGCAGATACGCCAACTCCTGGGCCATAAGGCCCGCCTCTGGCGTTTCCAGGGCGGCGAAGGCGGGCGCCATGCGCGCCAGGAATTCCTGGGCCAGGGCCAGCCGCGCGCGGGGATGGCGTGCCGTCCCCACGTGGGCAAGCAACATGTCGCGCACCATGGCCCGGGCGCGCCAGCCGGGAAGTGTGTTGTAGCTCACATAGGCGATGCCCCTTGGGGCGAGCACCTTGGCGATGAGCTCCAGCAACCGCTCGCGCAGGGGCGCGGGCACCCAGGAATAGAGCCCGTGGGCGATCACGTAGTCGAACCGTCCCAGATCCTCAAGGCCCGCCGCCACGTCCCGGTGCAATAGGTGCACGTGGTCAAGCCCTAAAGCGGCGATCAGCGCTTGGCCTTCCTCGACCTGACGCAGCGACAAGTCCACCCCCACGTATTCGTTGCCGGGGCGGTAGAAGGCCATCGGGATGAGGTTGCCGCCACTTGCCGCCCCCAGTTCCAGCACGCGGCAACCGTTGATTGGTGGCGGGCTCAGGCCCGCGAGTCGCGCCACGGCCGCCAGGGCGTCCGGATGCGTGGCGGGGATGGGAATGCTTTCGTAGGGGACGAGGTCGTAGCTTTCCAGGGTGGGGGTCGCGCCGTCGCTCATTCTGCGATTAGCTCTCGCACTCGCTTCTCGATCTCCGGATGGTCGAACTCGCGTCCACCCATGGCGCGGTAGGCGATGCGCCCATGCTTGTCCACCAGGAAGCTTGCGGGCAGGCCCTTCACGCCCCAGGCTTGAGCGCTCTTGCCGTCGCTGTCGAGGAGGATGGGGAAGCTGGGCGCGGGATCGAGCTGGCCGGTAAAGGCGAACACCAGATCGAAATTTTCCATCTGGTCCACCGCGAGAACGGTGAAAGGCGCATCCTTGAGCCGCTGGTGTAGGCGTTCCAGCGAAGGCATTTCACGCCGGCACGGCGGACACCAGGTGGCCCAGAAGTTGACCAGGACCACCTTGCCCCGATAATCCGACAGCCGTTGCAGTCTGCCGTCCAAATCCTTGAAGGCGAAGTCCGGCGCTGCCGGACGCGGATTGAGTGGCGTGAGCCGATGGGTGAGTTCAGGGAGCTGGGTCTGAGCCTGGGCGGCCCCAGTGAGCAGGGCAGCCAGCGCCAGACTAGCGCAGGCCAGAGCCTTGCGGACATTCGAGATTTTCCAGCTTTCCGGTAAGGATCTTGCCATGTTGCCTCCATGTGTAGATGAGATCGAACCGCGTGCCCGGCGCAATCTTCGGGGTTGTGAAGCCCTGGGCCCAGTCGCCCACGTCGAATTCGATGTCATCCGGCAGGATGGAGTAGCTGAAGTCCGCGCCCAGCTTCCTCCACACCGCGATCCACTCCGATTTGGTGCGCAGCCGGTGGCGCTTGCCGTCACGGGTGACGTAGCGCCACTCGGCCACGCGGTAGGACAGGGGCGCATCCGATTCGTTGCGCACTACCGTGCCAAAGATGCAATAGCCCTTCATGCTGGCATAAAGGGCGCGCGGCAGGTCGCGCGAGGCGTAGGTCGCTTCGACGAACTCCGGCAAGATCTGCACCAGCTCGATGCTGAAGCCCCGGTCCAGCTTCTTCCAGCTCTTGAGTCCCGTCTCCGGGTTGATGATTTCCACCTGTTGCGCGGCCAGCGCCCACCCGCACAAGGTGAGTAGGGTGACAGTCAAAAGCGAACGCATGCGCCTCACCTGCGCTTGAGTTGTTCCACATCGCGCACCGCCCCCTTCGCGGCCGAGGTGGTGAGCGCCGCATAGGCCTGAAGGGCCGCCGACACGATGCGATTACGCGCCACCGGCTGCCAGGCCTTGGCGCCGCGCGCCTCCATCGCCACACGCCGGCGATGGAGTTCCTCCTCGCTTACACGGAGATGGATGCTGCGCTGGGGAATGTCGATGTCGATGATGTCGCCTTCTTCCACCAGGCCGAGGTTACCACCTTCCGCGGCCTCCGGGGAGACATGGCCGATGGATAGGCCCGAGGTGCCGCCGGAGAAGCGACCGTCCGTGATGAGGGCACAGAGCTTGCCCAGCCCCTTGGATTTGAGATAGGAGGTGGGGTAGAGCATCTCCTGCATGCCGGGTCCCCCGCGTGGGCCTTCGTAGCGGATAATCACCACCTCGCCCGGCTTGATGCGGTCGCCCAGGATGGCGTCCACCGCATCTTCCTGGCTTTCGAAGATGCGCGCCGGCCCGGAGAACGTGAGAATGCTCGCATCCACGCCCGCGGTCTTGACGATGCAGCCCTCTTGCGCCAGATTGCCGTAGAGCACGGCCAGCCCGCCGTCCCGGGAATAGGCGTGGGCCACATCGCGCACACAGCCGTTGATCACGTCGGTGTCGAGGCTTTCGTAGCGCTTGTTCTGGGAGAAGGCGACGGTGGTGGGCACGTTGCCGGGCGCGGCGCGGTAGAACTCCAACACCTTCTCGTCGCGGGTGCGGCGAATGTCCCAGTGTTCCAGGGCATCGCCCAGGGTGGGGCTGTGCACCGTGGGGACGTCGCGGTGGATGAGTCCGGCACGGTCGAGCTCGCCCAGGATGCGCATCACGCCCCCAGCACGATGTACATCCTCCATGTGATACTGCTGTGTGGCGGGCGCCACCTTGGCCAGATGGGGCACCTTGCGCGATAGGCGATCGATGTCCTTCATGCTGAAATCGACGCCGCCTTCCCGCGCCGCCGCCAGCAGGTGCAGCACGGTATTGGTGGAACCACCCATGGCGATGTCCAGGGCGATGGCGTTCTCGAAGGCCTCGAAGGTGGCGATGGAACGAGGCAACACGCTGGCATCGTCGCGTTCGTACCAGGCGCGGGCAAGCGCCACGATCAGGCGCCCAGCCTCGATGAACAGGCGCTTGCGGTCGGCATGGGTGGCCACAAGCGAGCCATTGCCCGGCAGAGCAAGACCAAGCGCCTCGGTCAGGCAGTTCATGGAGTTGGCGGTGAACATGCCGGAACAGGAGCCACAGGTGGGGCAGGCGGACCGTTCCGTGATCTGCACGTCCTCGTCGCTTTCCGCTGGATTGGCTGCGGCCACCATGGCATCCACCAGATCCAGCTTCACCATCTTGCCGTGCAGCACCGCCTTGCCTGCCTCCATCGGACCACCGGAGACAAACACCGTGGGAATGTTAAGGCGCATCGCCGCCATGAGCATGCCCGGGGTGATTTTGTCGCAATTGGAAATGCACACCAGCGCATCGGCGCAATGGGCGTTCACCATGTATTCCACCGAATCGGCGATCAGCTCCCGCGAAGGCAGCGAATAGAGCATGCCGCCATGACCCATGGCGATGCCGTCATCGACAGCGATGGTGTTGAACTCCTTGGCTACGCCACCCGCCTTCTCGATCTCGGCGGCTACGAGTTGACCCAGATCCTTCAGGTGCACGTGGCCCGGCACGAACTGGGTGAAGGAATTGGCGATGGCGATGATGGGTTTGTCCCAGTCGGTCTCCTTCATGCCGGTGGCGCGCCACAGGGCGCGGGCGCCGGCCATGTTGCGGCCGTGGGTCGTGGTCCAGGAACGGTAGCGGGGCATGGTCTTCTCCAAAGACGGCGGCGCCCGCACGAGCGGGCGTCGGCAAGAAAAGAGGCTTCAGTATAATCGCCGATTCTAAACAAAACCCGGTGCCCTCGCATGTTGGTCCATCCCCAGTTCGATCCCGTTGCCATCCATCTCGGTCCCCTGGCCATTCGCTGGTATGGCCTCATGTATTTGCTTGCCTTCGCATTCGTCTTGCTGCTGGGACGCTGGCGCATCCGGCACCAGCCCTGGACCGGCTGGAACGAGAAGATGCTCGACGACGTGCTGTTCTACGGCGTGCTGGGCGTGGTGCTGGGAGGCCGGCTGGGGTATGTGTTCTTTTACAAGCCGGGGGACTATCTGGCCGATCCCTTGGCCATTTTGCGGGTGTGGGAGGGGGGCATGAGCTTCCACGGCGGCTTACTCGGGGTGGCGGCAGCCATGCTGATCTTCGCCCGGCGGCATGGCTTGTCGTGGCTGGCGGTCACGGACTTCATCGCACCGCTCGTGCCCTTGGGGTTGGGCGCGGGACGCATCGGCAACTTCATCAACGGCGAGCTGTGGGGCCGTCCCACGGATGTGCCCTGGGCCATGATCTTCCCCCAAGTGGACGGCACCCCACGGCATCCCTCCCAACTCTATGAATTCGCCCTGGAGGGGCTTGTCCTGTTCCTCATCTTGTGGTGGCTTGCACGCAAGCCACAGCCGAAAGGGACGCTCTCCGCGGCGTTCCTCATCGGCTACGGCACCGTCCGGTTTCTCGTGGAATTCACCCGTGAACCGGATCGCTTCCTGGGCACGCTGGCCTTGGGCCTGTCCATGGGCCAGTGGCTGTCCCTGCCCATGATTATCGCCGGCGTGCTGCTGCTGGTCTGGGCGCGTCGCCCATGAAAAAAGCCAGCACGAGGCTGGCTTTTTCCGTGGGCTGGCTGCATCAGGGACGAATGTAAGTCCAACCAGCCCGCTGCTTCTCGCCGATCTCCAGCACACCCGCCTTCACGACCGCCACCCCCGGTACCAAGTCTGCCTTCTCAAGCTTCATGCCCTTCATGGTGTTGCCGCAGGCAACGACCTTGACTCCATCCTTCAGCGCATCTTGGATGCGGTTGGCTACTTCCGACTCCGCTTTGAGCATGTTCAGGCCCGGCCCGTATGCCACGATTTCCACCTCGGCCTTGTCCGCCCCAAGATCCTTCTGCACGTTCTTGGCGTTATTGAGGGCGAGATTCCATTTCGCCGGATCGTTGTCGCTGACCTGGATGACGAAGCCCGGCTTTTCCGGCTTCGGCGCCTGCTGGGCGCAACCGGCGAAGGCCAGAAGCGCCAGTCCCACAAATACCGAACGTAAAAACGCCCTGGTCCAAACGTGATGCTTGTGCATGTGCTGTCTCCTTTTGGTGGTTTGAACTGCCGCCCGTGCGGGCGTGCCGTCATCATAACAGATCCCGAGCCGGCATTTACGCGCGCCTCCTTTGCCCATAAAATGGCAGCTTCGCGTGGGGCGGTAGCTCAGCTGGGAGAGCGTCGCGTTCGCAATGCGAAGGTCGGGAGTTCGATCCTCCTCCGCTCCACCAAAAACCCTTCCGCAGTCGTCCACCAAAGGCCGTGAAGCAATGAGAAATCAACGCTTTGCGGCCTTTTTTGTTCCGCTATCATCCACGACGATCCGCTTGCATCCGGGGGCATGTGGATGATTAAGCCTCCGGCGGACTATAAACGGCTCACGACAGGCGCTGAAATCGTCCCAATACGGCGCGACCTGGGCTAACCGTTTTGCCTGGCCTAGGTGGCGGCTGATCGCCGCCAAAAAGCGACCCGTACCCCACCGCGTCGTTCACCGTCCCCCGGGCGCCTTGGGGCATCGCTGCCAGCGAATAACCCGCGTTCCCGCCCGCGCGCCATTGCCGAGCCACGTGACGGTGTCTGTCGCGCCTGCTCAGCATCTCCGGCCGATCCGGCTCAGTATCAGCTAAGTCAAGCCGCGTAGTGTCTGCGTCGTGCAAATCCCTGCACGCTTTTTTGGAGATACATCATGAACCGCTACACCACACTTTCCCTTCTGGTTGTCGCCCTTGCGGGCACGGGTGCCGTGGCCTACGCCACCAACGGCGGCGTGGAAAACGACGCCTTGGCCATCGGCAAGGCCAAAATTTCCCTGACCCAGGCCGTGACTGCAGCCGAGCGACACGTCAACGGCAAGGCTTCCCGCGCCGAGTACGAGAACTCGAAACAGGGCTGGATCTACGACGTGGAAGTCGTCAGCGGCGCCAAGGTCTTCGATGTCCGGGTCGATGCCGACAAGGGAACCGTCATCGCGTCCGCCGAGGACAAGGCGGACCACGATGATGAGCACGACGCGCAGGACTGATCCTGCGACAGGCGGGCCGGATCGTTCTTTCCTGGGGCGATCCGGCCTTCATGTCTGGCAAGCCCTCCACCCGAGCTTTTTGGGCTTGACGCCCGCGCAGCGCCCGCTGCCAGGCCGACCCAGTGAGGCCGGTCGCCTTGCCCTCGAGGCGCTGCTTGCGTCAACCCGTCTCGCTTATAGATCCACCCGCTCCAATTGAAAGGACAACCCATGGACACATTCCCCGCGCGCGCTAGCAACATCTGGCTCAACAAGGTTCCGGAAATCACATTGGCGTTCTGGATCATCAAGATCCTGTCCACGACGGTGGGCGAGACCGGAGCCGATTTCCTGGCGCTGAACGCAGGTTTGGGCCAAGGACTGACGCGCACCATGATGGTCGCTTTGCTCGCCGTGGCTTTATTTGCGCAACTGCGCACCCGTCGTTACACTCCTTGGATTTATTGGCTCACGGTGGTACTGGTCAGCGTGGTCGGCACCCAGATCACCGATCTGCTCACCGACGGTTTGGGCGTGAGTCTATATATCAGCACGCCGGTCTTCGCGGCAGGCCTCGCGGCGATCTTCTACGTCTGGCACCGGGTCGAGGGCACGCTGTCCATCCACCACATCGTGACACGCCGCCGCGAGCTGTTCTACTGGGCTGCGATCCTCTGCACCTTCGCCCTGGGCACGGCTGCGGGTGATTTGGCGACGGAAGCCTTGGGCTTGGGATTCATCCGCGGCGCAGCTGCCTTCGGTGCGCTGATCGGCGTCACGTATGTAGCCTGGCGTATGGGCGGCAATGCCGTGCTGACCTTCTGGATCGGCTACATCCTGACCCGCCCCTTCGGTGCGGCACTTGGCGATTGGCTCACACAGGCCAAGACCTATGGTGGTCTCGGCTTGGGGACGCTGTGGACGAGCGCCTTGTTCCTCACGGTCATCGTGCTGTTGGTGGGGGCCGACCAGGTCGCACTGAATGGGCGGCGCGCGCCCCGGCTGGCCGAATGAAAGTCTTGGTCCTGCACAAGGCGTAAAGACATGCTCAAACCGTATTCCTTCTCTGGCGCAGTCGCCGGCTGGCCTTCATGCTGACCGCGATCCTGCTATTCCGGCAGCGGGCCGCCGGCACGGCACATTGAAGGGATGAAGGGGGCGAGATGCGGGTATTGCTGGTCGAAGACGATGCCATGATCGGCGATGCGATTCAGGGCGCATTGAAAGATGCGTCTTATGCCGTGGACTGGGTGAAGGATGGTCCGACCGCCCTCAGGACGCTTGCGTCCCAGCACTACGACCTGGTGCTGCTCGACCTGGGGCTGCCGGGCAAGGATGGGCTGGCGGTGCTGTCCGGCATCCGCGCCCAGGGCAACGCCGTTCCCCTGGTCATCATTACCGCGCGCGATGGGCTCGATGACCGTCTGCGCGGTCTGGACGGCGGGGCCGACGACTATGTGTCCAAACCGTTCCAGATGGCGGAGCTGCTGGCCAGGATGCGCGCGGTGCTGCGGCGCAAAGGGGGTGCGGCGGGACCCGTTCTGACGAACGGCGTGGTGACCCTCGACCCGGTGACCAAAGAAGCCTGCGTCCGTGGCGGTCCGCCCGTGCAACTGTCGAACCGCGAGTTCGCCCTGTTGCAAGCCCTTTTGCTGCGCCCTGGCGCCATTCTCTCCCGGAGTGAATTGGAAGACCGCATCTACGGCTGGGGGGAAGAGGTGGAAAGCAATGCAGTCGAATATCTGATCCACGCACTCCGGCGCAAGCTGGGCAGTGACATCATCAAGAACGTCAGGGGAGTGGGATGGATGGTCTCAAAACGCGCCTGAACGAATCGGTCCAGCTCAAGCTGTCTTTCACCCTGTCGCTGGCCATCCTCGTGGTGGCCGTCGTCGCAGCCATCTTCTCGTTCGTAACGGCCTTCGACGAGGCCCACGAACTCCAGGACGAAATATTGCGCCAGGTGGCGCAGCTCGTAGACCATCAGCGTCTGTCACCGCGAGCGCCGGTGCACGAAAACCAGGCCAAGGACGTGGACGACGAATCGCGCGTGATCGTTCAGCCCCTGGGCGCGGCCAATCCCGCGGCGGCCGGTGTGGATGCAGGCGGCAGGCTTGCGCTGCCGCCGACACTGCCTGACGGTCTGCATACGGTCGAGGTGGGCGGCGAGACATTTCGCGTGCTGGTCAAGACCACGCAATCCGGCGAACGCATCGCCGTGGCCCAGGAAGCCGGCTTTCGCAATGAAATGGCCCGCGATGGGGCGCTGCGCACGGTGATGCCTTTCATGATTCTCGTGCCGGTGCTGGTTCTGATCGTTGCCGATCTGGTGCGCAAGATGTTCCAGCCCATTGCGGCGCTGTCCCAGCAAATCGATCAGCGGGCAGAGCAGGACTTGCGTCCCATCGAGGAAAGTCATCTTCCGATCGAGGTGCGTCCCTTCGCCGTGGCCATCAATCGTCTACTCGCCCGCGTGCACCAGTCGATGGAAGCGCAACGTCGCTTCGTGGCCGATGCCGCGCACGAGCTGCGTTCGCCGCTGACCGCCCTTTCGCTGCAGGCGGAACGGCTGGCCGATGCAGAAATGTCCGCCGCGGCGCGCCAACGACTGACGGCTTTGCGCCAGGGGATCGAGCGCGGCCAAAACCTGCTGGAGCAATTGTTGGCCCTGGCGAAGGCGCAGTCGGCCACGGATCGGCCCAAGTCGCGGGTTTCCGTGGCGCATGTCTACCGGCGCGTGCTGGAGGACCTCCTGCCGCTGGCTGAGGCCAAGCAGATCGACATCGGCGTCGAAGGCGCACAGGACCTGAGCATCCTGGCCGACGAGATGGACTTGGTCACCCTGGTCAAGAACCTGGTGGACAACGCCATCCGCTACACGCCGCCGCACGGGCGTGTCGATCTTTCCGTGGACGTCGCCGCAAACAAGGCCATACTCGGTATCCAGGACACGGGGCCCGGCATTCCCTTGGCCGAACGGGAGCGGGTTTTCGATCCTTTCTACCGTGCGCCGGGAAGCGAAGCCATCGGCTCAGGGCTGGGACTTGCCATCGTGCAAACGATTGCCCGGCGCATGGGGGCGGCAATCCGTTTCGATTTCGCCGACGCAGCGCGGCAGGCCGGCCTCAAAGTGAGCGTCATCCTTCCAACGAGCGAAGGACTGGACAGTTCAGAGTGGAACGAATGATCGACATTTCGCTGGGGCTCTCTTCGCGCGGGGACGGGCGAAGGGAACACGCACTCACGTCCCGGTGGATAGTTCCCGTTCCAACCGCAGCTTCAGTCCGTGCCCATGCTCGATGTCGGATTGCGGTGTGCGTGCAGGCTTGCTGACCTGAGGCGCGGAAATGGGGTGGACTGGCGCATCCCCTGTCGGTGGCGGTGTCCATAGGCTGTAGATGAGCGCACCGCCGCCTCCCAGCAACATTAGCAGCGTAAGCCAGAAGGGGTTGACCCGCGGTCCGCTCCGGTTGAGGGCCAGCCGGTGGGTGATGCGCTGACGCAGGGGGGCAAGACGTCTGTCGGCGAGGCGACGCAGCAGACGATGACTGCCGGTAAGGACGATGCTCAGCGGATAATTGCTGAGTTGGCGGATGGCTTCCAGTGTCGCGTCTTCATACCGGTCCGCCCCTTCACACAGGAGCACGAAGCGGCCGCGCGGCGCGGGCTCACTCAGTCGGCGACCGACACGCGCCGGCAGCGGCAGGCGCACTGCGCTCGCCGGTAGCTTGAGCTGGGCCGCCAGCGCGGCATGGAACGCCTCCGGTGGCAGCGGCGCCTTGATGCGCAAAAGCGTGCCTCGGCGTGAAATGCCATGGCAAAGATCGGCGAGAAAGCCGCTCATGCGGCCATCCGTCTTGCCGGTCACCACGATGATCTGCCGGCCTTCACCGAGCAGCGCCACCACGCCATCGGCCACGGAAGGTGGAATGTCCCGCTGATAGGCGTGGGTGGACAAAGGCTGTGCGGGATCGACTGTGGTCGCGCTCATATGGCCTCGACCGAGAACAGGCGATGGTATTCCTTCATGGCGTAACGGTCGGTCATGCCGGCGATGTAGTCGGCGATGGCGCGTGCTTTGTCGCGCCGGGCCTTTTCCTGGTGCTCGGGCGGCAGCAGGCGCGGATCGTCCATGAAGGCTTCGAACAGCGCGGTGATGATGCGCCGCGCCTTGCGGCTCATGCGGTTGACGCGGTAGTGCTGGTAGAGCCGAGTGCGCAAAAATTGTTTGAGTTCTTGCTGCTCGGCCCGAATGGCAGGACTGAAGCCAATGAGTGGCGGCGCGGCGCGCACCTCCTCGATGGACGCCGGCGCCAGCTCGGCCAGGTTGCGGCTACTGTGTTCCACCAGATCGAGGATCAGGGTATTGATCATGCGCCGCACCGTCTCGTGGATGACGCGCCGGCCGGTGAGATTGGGATAGCGCCGCTTCACTTCGTCCAGGTGGCGCGCGAACACCGTCACCTCTGACAGTTCCTCTAGAGTGATGAGTCCGGAGCGCAGGCCATCGTCCACATCGTGGTTGTTGTAGGCGATCTCGTCGGCGAGATTCGCTACCTGAGCTTCCAGCGAGGGTTGGCGACGTGTGAGGAAGCGCTCGCCGATTTCTCCCAGTTCCTGCGCCTTCATCGGCGAGCAGTGCTTGAGAATGCCTTCGCGCGTCTCGAAGGTGAGGTTTAAGCCATCGAATTCGGCGTAGCGTTCCTCCAGCACGTCCACCACGCGCAAAGACTGCAGGTTGTGCTCGAAGCCACCATAGTCGCGCATGCAGGCATTGAGCGCGTCCTGCCCGGTGTGGCCGAAAGGGGTGTGGCCCAGGTCGTGGGCGAGGGCGATGGCTTCCACCAGATCCTGATCCAGCCGCAGGCTACGGGCGATGGCTCGACCGATTTGCGCCACCTCCAGGCTGTGGGTCAAGCGAGTGCGGAACAGGTCGCCCTCGTGGTTCACGAACACCTGGGTTTTGTATTCCAAGCGGCGAAAGGCGGTGGAATGAATGATGCGATCCCGGTCGCGCTGGAACTCGGTGCGCCCCGCTGGCGGCATCTCCGGATACCGACGACCCCGGCTCTGCGCCGGATGCGCGGCATAGGGGGCCCGCTCCCCCCCTGGGAAATCAGACGGACGCGACATTTTCCTCGATGGTCGCGGCAGCTAACGCCTCGGGCACGTCTGCCGTGACCACTGCCTCCCCGAGGCGCTTGAGCAGCACGAAGCGCACCCGCCCACCTTCGACTTTCTTGTCCAGCCCCATCAAGGCCTGGTAGCGGGGAAGCCCCAGATCGGGGGCGCGATCGGGCAGGCGCGCGCGGCGTACCAAGCGGCGAACCCGCTCGACTTCGGCGACCGTGAGCCAGCCCAGGCGCCTGGAGAGATCCGCCGCCAGCACCATGCCTGCCGCCACGGCCTCCCCGTGCAGCCAGACGCCATAGCCCAGCCCCGCCTCGATGGCGTGACCGAAGGTGTGGCCCAGGTTGAGGATGGCGCGCAGGCCGCCTTCCCGTTCGTCTGCCGCCACCACCTCCGCCTTGTTGCGGCAGGATCGCAGGATGGCGAAAGTGAGAGCCTCGCCATCGCGTGCCAACAAGCGTTCCATGTTCTCTTCCAGCCAGGCAAAAAATGCCGCATCGCGAATCAGACCGTATTTGATCACTTCCGCCAGGCCTGCGGAGAGCTCCCGGTCGGGCAGGGTGTCGAGGGTGTCGGTATCGGCCAGCACCAGACGCGGCTGGTAGAAGGCGCCGATCATATTCTTGCCCAGGGGGTGATTGATGCCGGTCTTGCCCCCCACGGAGGAGTCCACCTGGGCAAGTAAGGTCGTGGGCACCTGGATGAAGGGCACGCCGCGCAGATAGGTGGCGGCGGCGAAGCCCGTGAGATCGCCGATGACCCCGCCCCCCAGGGCGATCAGGGTGCCTTTGCGTTCCATGCGCGCCGCAAGCAGCGCGTCATAGATGTGCCCCAGTGTCTCGGCATTTTTGTATTGTTCGCCATCCGGAACGACGATGGGCAACACGCTCACGCCGGCGTCTTCCAGGGCCGCGCGCAGGGTGTCCAGATAGAGGGGCCCCACCGTGCTGTTGGTCACGATGGCGACCCGCGGCATGGGCAGATGGGGCAGGATCAGCTCGGCACGCCCGATCAGGCCTGCGCCCACGTGGATGGGATAGCTGCGCGCCCCGAGGTCAACCGTGAGTGTTTGCATGGGCGGTGGGCGCGGCCGCGAGGGCCGCCAGTTTCTGTTCGATTTCACGCACCACCTGGTGCACGCTTTGCTGGCCGGAGGTGACGACGATGTCGGCGATCTCGCGATACAGAGGGTCGCGCTGTTGCAAAAGTTCGGCGAGTTTGGCGCGCGGGTCGGCGGTCTGCAGCAGGGGCCGGTTGCGATCGTGGCGTGTGCGTGCCCACAAATCGTCCACACTCGCCTTCAGGTAGATGACGATGCCGTTTGCCGCGAGCGCCGCCCGGTTTTCCTCCCGCAACACCGCGCCGCCGCCGGTGGCCAGCACGATGTCGCGCCGACTGACCAGCTCCCGGAGCAGGTCGGCTTCGCGCCGCCGGAAGCCTTCTTCGCCCTCCAACTCGAAGATGACGGGGATGCGCACGCCGGTGTGGCGCTCCAACTCCTGGTCGGCATCGATGAAGGTTTTCTGGAGATGACGGGCGAGCGCACGGCCCACGGTGGTCTTGCCCGCACCCATCGGGCCAACCAGAAACAAATTGCCCGTCATGTGTTTGGCAGCACGCATGACGGGCAATTCTAGCGGAAAAGCCCCGCCCTCCAAAGGAAAGGCGGGCGGCAATCAGCGCAGGTTCAAGCTGTCCTTGAGGATGCGCGGGGTGACGAAGATCAAAAGCTCCGTCTTGTTGTCCTGCTTGCTCGTGTTGCGGAACAGATGGCCCAGCACCGGAATGTCGCCGAACAGGGGCACCTTGGTGATGCGTTCTGACTCATCCTGGGTGTAGATCCCACCAATGGCCACGGTGCCGCCGTTTTCCACCAGCACCTGGGTGCTGATCTGCTTGGTGTCGATCGGGGGCACGCCGGCCACGATCCGATCAAAATTGGGCGAATCCTTGTTCACCTTGATGTCCATGATGACGTTGTCGTCCGGCGTGATTTGGGGCTTCACCTTCAGGGAGAGCACCGCCTTCTTGAACTGCACCGCCGTGGCACCGCTGCTGGTGGCCTGCTGGTAGGCGATTTCCGTGCCCTGCTCGATGGTGGCCTCCACCTGATCCGCCGTCACCACCCGGGGATTGGAAATGATCTTGCCCCGACCATCGGACTGTAGTGCCGTGAGCTCCAGGTTGAGGAAGCGCGCGACCCCGGAGCGGAACAGCGTGATGGCGATGCTCCCCGGGTTGAAGCCGGCGACTTTGGCCGCCGCCATGTTGACATTGAGGGTGTCCGGGACCTGGGGTGTCGTCGTGAACTGGCCCGTGGCACTGCCGGTGGCGTCGATGCTGCCACCGGGGGTGAGGCGGGTCTGGCCCCCACTGGAGACCGGCCAACCATTGCCCGTCTTGTCATAGACGCCCAGCCGCGCGCCCAGATTCTTGGCGAAGCTGTCCTGGGCTTCGACGATGCGCGACTCGATCATCACCTGCTTCACCGGCACATCCACCTGATCGATCAGGCGGCGGATTTCCTCCATCTTGGAGGGCGTGTCCTGGATGAACAGGGTGTTGGTGCGTGGATCGATGACAGCGCTGCCCCGCTTGGACAGGATGCGCTGCTTCTCGTCGGTGAGCACCTTGACGAAGTTTTCCGCGCGCTGGAAGCGCAGATGGAAGGTCTCGGTGTGTAGGGGCTCGAGGTCCAGAATCTGCTGCTTGGCTTCCAGTTCCAGCTTCTCCTTGGTGGCGAGCTCGTCCGTGGGGGCGATCCAGATCACGTTGCCATTTTTGCGCATGGACAGCCCGCGGCTTTGCAGAATGATGTCCAGCGCCTGGTCCCAGGGCACGTCCTTCAGGCGCAGGGTGAGGTTGCCCGTGACGGTGTCGCTGGTGATGATGTTAAGCCCGGTGAAGTCGGCGATCACTTGCAGCACCGCCCGCACTTCCACGTTCTGGAAGTTGAGGGAGAGTTTCTCGCCGGTGTAGCGCTTGCCGCGCCCAAGGCGCGTGGGATCTTCCTGCACCGGTTTGATGTCCACGATGAACTGGCGGTCAGCCTGGTAAGCGGAATGCTCCCACTCGCCCTTGGGTTCCACCACGATGCGCGCGGTGCTGCCCTGCTGGAAGGTATCGACGGTGAGGACCGGCGTGCCGAAATCGGTCACGTCCATGCGTCGCTCCAGGTTCTTCGGCACCGTGGTGTTGAGCAGGTCGATGACGAGATTCTTGCCCTGCTGGCGGATGTCAATCCCCACGTTGGGATCCGACAGATCCACCACCACGCGGCCCTCGCCGCTGCGGCCGCGGCGGAAGTCCACATCGCGGATGCTGTGGCTGCTGCCGCCGCGGTCTTCCGCGAAGTGGGTGGTGCGCGTCGCGACCGTGGCGGAGGGCGCACCACCTTGCAGGGTGATCACCAGGGTGTTGCCCTCGATGGTGGTGTCATAGGGCGTGTTGCGAGCGAGATTGAGCACGAGCCGCGTCTTCTTGCCGGATTGCACCACGTTCACGCTGCGTAGCGCGCCTTCGCCCACGTTGATGGTGCTCTTGCCCAGGGCGTTGGCGGTGTCCGGAAAATCGAGGGCGATGCGGGGTGGGTTGTTGATGGTGAAGCCGGCGGGCGGGTTGGCGAGCGGCTGCTTCAGACCGACCTTGAGCAACAGCTTGCCGCCCTGAAGCACGGTGTAATCGATGGCGGTGATGCTGTTGCTGGCCGCTTCCTCGGTTTCCTGTGCCGCCACAAATGGCGCGCAAAGCAGGCTGAACGCGAGGGCGACCACCACGTGGGGGCACAGGTCCGCGACGCGCTTGAGGGAGAGAAGGGTCCGTATGCTCATAGTGCACCTCTGAGGTTTTATCTCGGGTTGGTTGCGGGCTATTTCTTGGCCGGCGCCGCGGGCTCTTCGCTCAAGGTGAGCGATGCGGGACGCTCGACCCAGTCGCCGCCGCTGTCCTGTACGATTTCCGTGAGCTTGACTTCGCTTTCCGTCACCTGGGTGATGATGCCGAAGTTCTGGCCCAAGTGATTGCCGGGTTTGACGCGGTAGAGGCTGTTGTCCGGCGTCTTGATGATGGCGTAGGTGATCTTGCCTTGGCTGAGCGTGCCCACCATCTTGAGGCTTTCCAGGGGATAGTTCTCCAGGGCTTCCTTGGGCCGGTTGAAGTCGGGGGCCAGCCCGCCGCCGCTCCCCTTGGGCGGTTCCAGCTTGCGCGGCTTGAAGGGGTCTGGCAAATCCATCGCCTCGTAGGTGAAGGGCTCATAGGGCTTCACTTCGGGCAGGGGCGCGACTCTGCCACGCAGGTCCTTGCCAGCATTCTTCACGAATTCGCGCGGGTCGTCCGCGCCGCCGCCGCAGGCGGCCAACATGAGCGGCAGAAAGAGCATGACCAGGCGCCTCATTTGCGGCCCCCTTTCTGCTTGGCCTCGCGCTGGGCCTTGCGCTGGGCGGCAAGCTCCTCTTCGTCCAGATAGCGGTAGGTGACGGCGGTGGCTTCCATCACCAGCTTGCCGTCCTTGTTGGGATAAATGGAGATGTCACGCAGGTTGACGATGCGCGGCAGCTGGGCGAGGTCACTGGCGAAGCGCCCCAGGTCGTGATAATCGCCGGTGACCTTGATGGCGATGGGCAGCTCGGCGATCTCCCCCTTGATGGTCTCCTGCCCGGGCTTGAACAATTCGAATTCCAGCCCCCGCCCTAGCCCCGCCTGGTTGATGTCGGTGATCAGCGCGTCCATTTCTGATTTATTGGGCAACTGCCGCACCAGGGCGCCGAAAGACTGCTCGACCTCCGCGAGCTGCTGCCGATAGAGGTCCAAGTTGACCGCCTGTTTTTTCTTGTCCAGGAATTCGCTGCGCAGCTTCTGTTCCTCCTGGCGCGCCCGATCCAGGTTGGCGAGTTCATCGCTCCACACCAGGAAATAGCCGCCAGTCACGATCAGTGCATATAGGATCACCATGGCGGCGATCTTGAAGGGCACCGGCCAGATACCGATTTCCTTCAGGTTGAGCTTGTTGATGTCGTCGACCAGGCTCATGACCGCTTATCCTTGGCTTGGGTGTCCTTGTTTGGCTCGCCACCGGCAGGCTGCGGCGCGGACAGGGTGACATCGAGGGAGAACTCGTTGGCCCGGACGTTGTTCACCGTGACCGCCTTGATCTCCACCAGTTGCGGGTTTTCTAGCCAGGGTGAGGCTTCCAGGTTGCGCATCAGGGTGGAGACGCGGGCATTGGATTGGGTATAGCCCTGGATGTTGACCTTCTGGCCGGTCTGCTTGATGGCCTTGAGATACATGCCGGGTGGCAGCTGGCGCACCATCTGGTCCAACAGGCGCACGGCGGTGGCCCGCCCGGCCTGGAGTTCCTCCACCACCTTCTTGCGGTCCAGCAGAAGCTGGGTCTTTTCTTTGAGGCTCCTGATTTCCTGGATGTCCTTGTCGAGCTTCGCGATCTCGGATTTGAGATAGCGATTGTTTTCTTCCTGGCGGTCGATCAGGGTGCCGATCACCAGGGAACCGGCGAATACGCTCAATACGCCCAGGATCGCCACCCCGGCCGAGATGACGATCATCTGCTGCTGGCGCGCCTTGCGCTTGGCTTCCCGGTGGGGCAGGAGGTTGATGCGGATCATTGGTCGAACCTCCGCATGGCCAGCCCACAGGCCACCAGCAGGGCGGGTGCCTCCAGGGTGAGCTGGCGCGGTTTGATGCGCGAGGACAGTGCCATGTTCGCGAAGGGGTTGGCGATCATGGTGCTCACCTGGGTGCGGTTGGCGACGATCTCATCCAGGCCCGGCAGCAGGGCGCAGCCGCCGCCCAGCAGGATGTGATCCACGTGGCTGAACTGGCTGGAGGAAAAGAAAAACTGCATGGCACGCGCCACTTCCAGCGCCAGGGTATCCATGAAGGGTTGCAAAACCTCGGCCTCGTAGCTTTCCGGCAGCCCGCCCTGACGCTTGGCCATTTCCGCTTCCTCGGCGGAGAGGCTGTAGCGGCGCTGAATCTCCTGGGTGAGCTGGTTGCCGCCGAAGGTCTGCTCACGCAAATAGATGGGCTGGCTGTCGTGCACAACATTGATGTGCATCATGGCCGCGCCAATGTCCACGATGGCCACCGTTTGCCCGCGGCCACCATTGGGCAGCTGTTGCGCGATCAACTCATAGGCGGTGAGCGTGGCGTAAGCATCCACGTCCATCACGACGGCTTTGAGGCCCGCGCTCTCCGCCGCCGCCACGCGGTCTTCGACTTTTTCCTTGCGCGCGGCCGCGATCAGCACTTCCACTTCTTCCGGGCCGCTGGGGGCTGGGCCGAGCACCTGGAAGTCCAGGTTTACCTCGTCCAGCGCGAAGGGGATGTATTGGTTGGCTTCCGCCTCCACCTGCACTTCCATTTCTTCCTCGCGCAGGCCGGCGGGGGCGATGATCTTCTTGGTGATTACCGCCGCCGATGGCAGCGCCAGCGCCACGTTCTTCACCCGCGTGCCCATGCGCTTCCAGGCGCGCCGCAGGGTTTCCGCCACGGCGTCCAGGTTCATGATGTTGCCATCGGTAACCGCGTCCTTGGGCAGAGGCTCGATGGCATAGCGCTCCACGCGGTATAGATTTTTTCCAGCCTCCTCGATCTCCACCATCTTCACCGCCGAGGAGCTGATGTCCACGCCGATGAGGGGAGGCGACTTGGCTTGAAGGAGGTTCGATAACAAGGCGGAAACCCCTTTGACTGTTGCCCCTGGTTAGGGGCATTTATAAAGTTTTGGTTTAAATCCTAGCAACAAGCATTTAGGGTGTAAAGCAAAATTTTTCTGATTCATCCCATTTGAATAACGGCCGTCACGAGTCCCTCTTGAGGGCCGGGCACGTTTCCTGAAGAAAAATTCATGCGCCTGCCGGAGCGTGGCGGCCGCGGGCCGAGGTCCGCGGTCCCTCCGCGTCAGGTAGAATGGTCGCAAAATCTCCCGCCCATCGACCCAATTCGTCTGCATGTCCTCTCGCTGGTGGCTTTTGCCCGTCAAGCTCGTCGCGATCGCCGTTCTTCTCGCTGGCTTGGCCGTGATTCTTGCAGCGGTGCTGGTCTATCCCAGCCTGCCGGATCTCACCGTGCTCACGGATTACCGACCCAAGGTGCCGCTGCGTGTCTACACCGCAGACGGCGCCCTGCTGGGCGAGTTTGGCGAGGAACGGCGCACCGTGGTGAAGATTGCAGCCGTGCCCAAGACCATGATCCAAGCCATCCTGGCCGCCGAGGACGAGCGCTTCTACGAGCACGGCGGCGTGGACTATCTGGGCGTGGCGCGCGCGGCGCTGGCCAATCTGCTCAAGCGCGGCGTGCGTGAAGGCGCGAGCACCATCACCATGCAGGTGGCGCGCAATTTCTTCCTCACCCCCGAGAAGACCTTGAGCCGCAAGTTCAACGAGGCCCTGATGGCTTTCAAGATCGAGCGCAATCTCAGCAAGGATAAGATCCTAGAGCTCTACATCAATCAGATCTACCTGGGGCAGCGCGCCTACGGCTTTAGCGCCGCCGCCCAGACCTATTTCGGCAAGCCCCTGGAAAAATTGACGGTGGCGGAAATGGCCATGCTGGCCGGCCTGCCCAAGGCGCCTTCCCGCTACAATCCGGTGACCAACCCAGCGCGGGCGGCCCAGCGCCAGCACTACGTCCTGCGGCGCATGCGCGAGCTGGGCTACATCGACGAGGCGACCTATCAGACGGCGCTGGCGCAAAAACTCTCGATTCGCCACGAACCCACGGTGTACGAGGTGAAGGCGGACTATGTCGCGGAAATGGCGCGCCAGATGATGTTCGAGCGCTATCAGGAAGCGGCCTACACCAACGGCTTGAGCGTGATCACCACGCTGCGCCGCGCGGATCAGGAGGCGGCCAATGCCGCGGTGCGTCAGGGGCTTTTGGACTACGACCGGCGTCATGGCTACCGTGGGCCAGAGGGACACCTGGAGCTCCCGGACAAACTGAGCAATCCGGACGAACAGCTGGAGGATTTGCTCCAAGACGTGGAGGAAAGCAATGGCCTGCTCCCCGCCGTGGTGCTGGCTGCCCACCCCAAGGCGGTGCGCGTGTTCATCAAGGGCCAGGGAATGGCCGAGCTCACGGGCGATGCCCTGGCCTTCGTGCAGAAAGCCCTGTCGGAGAAGGCGGCCAAACCCATCGTGCGTGGCTCGCTGGTGCGGGTGGCGCAAGACGCCAAAGGACATTGGCAGATCCTTCAGCTACCGCAGGCGGAGGCGGCCCTGGTTTCCCTCACACCGCAGGATGGCGCTATCCACGCCCTGGTGGGGGGCTTCGATTACTTCCGCACTAAGTTCAATCACGTGGTCCAGGCCTGGCGCCAGCCCGGCTCCAGTTTCAAGCCCTTCATCTATTCGGCTGCACTGGAGAAGGGTTTCACGCCCGCGACCCTCATCAACGATGCGCCCATCGCCCTCGATCCCGCGGTCACCGGTGGCAAGCTGTGGGAGCCCAAGAACTTCGACGGCACCTATGGGGGGCCCACGCGCATGCGCGAGGCGCTGGTGAAATCCAAGAACCTGGTATCCATCCGGATCCTGCAGGCCATTGGCACCCGCTATGCCCAGGACTACATCACCCGCTTCGGATTCAACCCGGAACAGCATCCGCCCTATCTCACCATGGCACTGGGGGCAGGGTCCGTCACGCCCTTCCAGATGGCCACGGCTTACGCCGTGTTTGCCAATGGTGGCTACCGGGTGAAGCCCTATTACGTGCAGCGGGTGGTGGATGCCCGCGGCACGGTGCTGGCCCAGGCCAGCCCGGTGCGGGCCGGCGAAAATGCGGAGCAGGTGATCGACCCGCGCAATGCCTTTATCATGACCTCGATGATGCAAGACGTGGTGCGGCGTGGCACCGCCGCCCGCGCCATGCAGCTCAAACGCAATGATCTGGCAGGTAAGACCGGTACCACGAACGACCAGGTGGATGCATGGTTCTGTGGCTTTAACCGCAGCCTGGTGGCGGTGGCCTGGATCGGCTTCGATCAACCCAGAAGCCTCGGCGCTGCGGAGACCGGCGCTCAAGCGGCGCTGCCAATCTGGATGGCCTACATGGGCAAAGCCTTGAAAGGCGTGCCCGAAGAACAGTGGACGCCCCCGGCAGGTGTGGTGAGCGTGCACATCGATCCCGCTACCGGCCGACGGGTGCGGGAAGGCGGCATTCCCGAATGGTTCTACCAGGAAAACCTGCCGCCCGAAGCCAGCAGCTGGGGTGAGGACGGCACTTCCGACCTGGTGAAAGACCAGATCTTCTGACCATGGCCCGCGCCAACCCCCACCTGCGCCAGCAGATGCGCATCCGCATCGCTCAGGCCGCGGCACGCCTGATGGCCGAGGACGGCATCCAGGACTATGCCCTGGCCAAACGCAAGGCCGCCCGCCAGCTGGGGGCCGAGGACACCCATAGCCTGCCCACCAATGTGGAGATCGAAGAGGCGCTGCGCGCCTACCAGGCCCTCTATCAGGGGGACGAGCAGGCTAAGCGGCTGCGCGTGTTGCGGCTTCAGGCTTGTGCGATGATGCGGCTATTGGAGCGCTTCAATCCCCATCTCACCGGCTCGGTGCTGGCGGGCACCGCGGCTCGTCACGCCGACATCAATCTCCTGCTCTTCACCGACAGCGACAAGGACGTGGAGTTATTCCTCCTCAATGCGAAGCTTGCCTACCAGCGGGGCGAGAAGCGTTACCGCTTCGGCGATAGCGTGCGGCTCGTGCCCGTATTCAGGCTGCAACACGGGGGGCCGGCAGACGTCAACCTGGCGGTGTTCCCCACCGATGCCATTCGCGAGCCCCCGCGCAGCCCGGTAGATGGGCGGGCCTTACCACGCGCGCGGCTGGCCGAAGTGGAAGCCCTTCTGTCCTGACCGTCGGCAAAAACTCGTCGCCCCAGTCGGCCGCGCGACGCTTTCCGCGTCCTTTGGCCCGCGCGGCCTGCCTCCAGACACGCCCATGCACGTGGCATGGAAACTGCTTACACTGTCGGGCCCGCCGCTGGCGTTGCGGCCATCCTTTGCCTGACGACAGAACCACTCCGTGATCCGAGTCTTCAGCCATTACCTCTCCAAGGGCCTGCTGCTTTTGATGCTGGCCGAGCTGGGGGTGTTGCTGGCGGCCCTGCCAGTCGTCTCCACCCTGGGGCAGTATCCAGTGCCGGCGCTCTTGGGGGTGGCCAATCTGGGCTTCACCCTGGTGTGCTTCGGGTGGATGGCATTGTTCGGGTTGTATCGACGGGATTTCGACGAGGGACTGGGCAGCATGGTGTTGCGCGTGCTCACTGCCCTCGGCCTGGCCTTCTTGCTGGTGTGGTTTGCCGGCTGGCTGGTGCCGCGTCTGAGCATGCCCACGGCGGCGCTGGCCTGGGCCACCGTTTCGGCGGGTGTTGCCATTTTGTTATTGCGTTTCGCCTTTTTCCGCTGGGCGGATTGGGAGGTGCTCAAGACGCGTGTGCTGGTGCTGGGCACGGGTACCCGCGCGGCCCGCGTCCTGGAACTTTTGCGCCAGCCGGAGAGCCGACACCGGCTGCACATCGTGGGCTTCCTGCCGCTGGGCGGCATTCATCATTTCGTCAACCACAGCCTGATCCTGCCCGACGAGGCGCCCTTGTCGGAGATCGTGGACAAATACCAGATCGACGAGATCGTGATCGCCATCCGTGAGCGGCGCGGCGGGAACCTGCCGGTGCACGAGCTGCTGGACTGCAAGCTCAAGGGAATCCGGGTGGTGGAATTGTCCAGCTTCTTCGAGCGCGAGCGCGGCCACGTGCAGCTCGATTCCCTCAACGCGAGCTGGATGGTGCTGTCCGAGGGCTTCCGCCAGGGGCTGTTGCGCGACGTAGTTAAACGTACTTTCGACCTCACGGTGAGCGCGGCCATCCTGGTCGTGACGCTCCCGGTCATGCTGCTTGCGGCGCTTGCCATTGTCGCCGAAAGCGGCTTTCCCATACTTTATCGGCAGGAGCGGGTGGGGCAGGGCGGGCGTGTGTTCACCATCTACAAGTTCCGCAGCATGACCCAGAACGCGGAGGCCGACGGACAACCGCGCTGGGCCCAGGCAGGCGATGCGCGCATCACCCGCGTCGGCCGCTTCATCCGCAAGACCCGGATCGACGAGCTGCCCCAGCTCATCAACGTGTTCAAAGGCGATATGAGCTTCGTCGGCCCGCGTCCGGAACGCCCCTTCTTCGTCAACCAGCTCATGGAGCAGATCCCCTACTATGGTGCGCGCCATAGCATCAAACCGGGCGTCACCGGCTGGGCGCAGGTGCGCTACAGCTACGGCGCCTCCCTTGAGGACGCCATCGAAAAGCTGCAATATGACCTCTACTATGTGAAGAACCACAGTTTCTTCCTGGATCTCATGATCCTGTTCGAAACCGCCCTCGTGGTGCTGCTGGGCAAGGGCGCGCGATGAAGGAGACTTTAGGCGTGCACATCGGGGTCTTGAGTTACGGACTGGCGGCCCTTGCCTTCTTTCTTTTCGCGCTCCTTTTACTCTTGAATTGGCGCGGCCGGCTACAGGGTGCCTTGCTTGCCGCGGCTGCCGCTAGCACCGCCATCTGGGCGGGCACGCTGACCTATAGCTTGATCGTGTCCAGCGCCTGGCCGGGCGCCGTGATGGCGCTGGAATATGCGCGCGATGGCCTCTGGCTCGCCTTTCTCTACCAGCTCCTGGAATCGCGCGTCCGGGTCGCGGGAAAGGCGCCCACACGCCTGCGTCGCCGCTTCCTGGTGGGGCTTGTCGTCCTCGCCCTGTTGGCCCTTGCCAGCATCGCGGCCAGCGGCTTACCCCATCTGGCGCTGCCTGGCTGGCTGCGTAGCCTCGGTGGCCTGGGCCTGCTGTTGGCTTCCCTCACGGGCATGGCCCTGATAGAGCAGCTCTACCGCAATGCGGCGGAGACCGAGCGCTGGGCCATCAAGTACTTTTGCCTGGGCTTGGGCGCCCTGTTCGCTTACGACTTTTACCTCTATTCCGAAGGCCTGCTACTTAAGCATCTGGACGAGGACGTGTGGAGTGCGCGCGGCTTGGCCAACGCGCTGGTGGTGCCGCTGTTGGCGGTCTCCGCGGCGCGCAACCCCCAATGGTCGGTGAATCTGCATGTGTCGCGGCGCATGGTGTTCCACACCGCCACCTTGATGGGCGCCGGCGTGTATCTGCTGCTGATGGCGGCGGCGGGTTATTACATCCGTTATTTCGGCGGCAGTTGGGGCGCGGTGCTGCAGTCCGTGTTCCTGTTTGGAGCGCTGGTGGTCCTCGCCGTGGTGGTGTTCTCGGGCGCCATGCGCGCGCGTCTCAAGGTCTTCCTGAGCAAGCATTTTTTTAGTTACAAATACGACTACCGCGAGGAATGGTTGCGTTTCACCCGTACCCTGTCCACGGGCGAGCCCACCGCGGTGCGGGAACGGGCGCTGCAGGCGGTGGCCGGCCTGGTTGACAGCCCGGGTGCCGCTCTCTGGCTTGCCCAGGAGGACGGCTCGTTCACCTTTGCCGCCCACTGGAATTTTCCCGTCAGCCCGGAGCCGGTGGCTCAGGCGGCGTCCCTGGTGCGGTTCCTGCGCAGCCGCCAGTGGGTGGTGAATCTGGAGGAGTATGCCGACTCGCCCGATCTCTACGGCGATCTCGTACTGCCGGCCTGGCTGGAGGCGCGGCGGGATGCCTGGCTCGTCGTCCCCCTCATGGTGCATGAGGACCTGATCGGCTTCATGGTCCTCGCACATCCGCGCAGCCGGCGGGGATTCAACTGGGAGGATTCCGATTTGCTCAAGACTGCGGGGCGACAGGCTGCCGCCCACCTTGCCCAGGCCAGTGCACTGGAGGCCCTGGCCCAGGCCCGCCAGTTCGAATCCTTCAACCGTTTTTCTGCCTTCGTGGTGCACGATGTGAAAAACGTCGTCGCCCAGCTGTCCCTGATGTTGAAGAATGCCGAAAGACACAAGCACAATCCAGAATTCCAGGAAGACATGCTGGCCACCGTGGATCACGCGGTGCAGAAAATGTCACGACTTTTGTCCCAGCTGCGCGCCGGCTATCAGAGCGCCCAGGGCGTGGGGCTTTTGAACTTGCGTGACGTGCTGGCCAGTGTCGTGGCGGAGAAAGCGGCCTACCGCCCGCAGCCGCGCTTCGAGACGGCGGTAGAGGAGGCCTGGGTGGTGGCGGAGCGGGAGCGGCTTGCCCGGGTGTTGGGTCATCTGGTGCAAAATGCCATTGAGGCCACTCCGGACACCGGCCGCGTGGAGGTGACCTTGGATGCCGTCGATGGCCAAGCCGTGATCCAGGTGCGGGACACCGGACGGGGCATGGACGAGACCTTCCTGCACACCCAACTGTTCCGGCCCTTTGCCAGCACCAAGCGCGCGGGCATGGGCATCGGTGCCTACGAGTGCCGGGAATACGTGCGCGAGCTCAAAGGCGACATTCGCGTGGAAAGTCGGCTGGGGAAAGGGACCACCTTCACCCTCACTCTGCCCCTCACCCGCCGCGATAACCAGAGGGAGGGGGCGTGGCCCCTTGAGGGAGCGAGCAGTGGCTGAGAATCCCGACCGCGCTAAGCCCGTACTGTTGGTGGTCGAGGACGACCCCGGTCTGCAGAAGCAGCTCAAGTGGAGCTTCGACGACCTCGAGGTGGTGATCGCCGGGGACCGTCAGGAGGCGTTGGCTGCCCTGCGTCGCCACGAGCCGGCCGTGGTCACCCTGGACCTGGGTCTGCCACCGGATGCGGATGGCGTCTCTGAGGGCCTGGCCACGCTGCACGAGATGCTGGCGCTCGCCCCGGCCACCAAGGTGATCGTCGTCTCTGGCAACCAGGATCGCGCCAATGCAGTGAAGGCGGTGGGCATGGGGGCTTACGACTTCTACCAGAAGCCCTTCGATCTCGAGGTCCTCCAACTCATCATCAAGCGGGCCTTCCACGTGGCGCAACTGGAGGCAGAGAACCGCAAGCTGCAGCGCCTGTCTTCCAGCTTTGCCCTTACTGGCATCCTCACCGCCGCCGAGCCCATGCTCAAGGTTTGCCGCACCATCGAAAAGGTGGCGCCGGTGGATGCGACCGTGCTGCTTTTGGGCGAGTCCGGCACGGGCAAGGAGCTTTTGGCCCGTGCCCTGCACGAGCTCTCGCCACGCGCGGGCAAGCGCTTCGTGGCCATCAACTGCGCCGCCATTCCCGAAACCCTGCTAGAGAGCGAGCTATTCGGCTACGAGAAGGGCGCGTTCACCGGCGCCAGCAAACAGACCAAGGGCAAGATCGAATATGCCGATGGTGGCACCTTCTTCCTGGACGAGGTGGGCGATCTGCCGATGGCCCTGCAGGCCAAGCTGCTGCGTTTCCTGCAGGAGCGTGTGGTGGAGCGCTTGGGCGGGCGTGAGGAGATTCCGGTGGACGTGCGCGTGGTATGCGCCACGCATCGGGATCTTTCCGGCCTCATCGCCGAGGGGCGGTTCCGCGAGGACCTCTATTACCGCATCAGCGAGATCACGGTGGCCATCCCGCCCCTGAGGGAGCGGGCCGGGGATGCGGCGCTACTTGCCCAGGCCTTCCTGGAACGCTTTGCCGAGCAGTTCAAGAAGCCGGTGAAAGGGTTCACGCCGGAAGCGGTGGCGGCCTTGGAAGCTCACACCTGGCCCGGCAACGTGCGGGAGCTGGAAAACTGCATCAAGCGTGCGGTCATCATGAGCGAAGACGGCCGCATTGGGGCGGCCGACCTGGGTCTGGCGGCTTTTGCCGCCGAACCGCTCAACCTGCGCCAGGTGCGGGAAGAAGCCGAGCGCCGAGCGGTGACCCGGGCTTTGGCGCGTGCCGCCGGCAACGTTGCGCGAGCAGCGGAACTGCTGGGCGTTTCCCGGCCCACGTTGTACGATCTCATCAACCGCTATGGCCTCGTGGCCAAGACGGAAAACAACCCGGCACCATGACCGGGACCCGGCGCAGACCAGACATGACCACCCAAAGGAGAGTCCCATGCTGGATCGTCCCAGGCTGCGCTGTCTTGCCCTGGCCCTCACCGCTGCCGGCCTGATCGTCGGCTGTTCCGGCGAGAAGCCGGAGACCCTCTTCGGGCGCGCCCAGCAATACCACCAGGCGGGCGATTCCAAGGCCGCCGTCATCGAGCTCAAGAACGTCCTGCAAAAGGCCCCGGCGCATCGCGAGGCGCGCCTGCTCCTTGGTCGCATCTACGTGGAGCAGGGCGATGGTGTGGCCGCGGAGAAGGAGCTACGCCGTGCCCTCGAGCTCGGCGCGCAGCAGGAGGCGGTGCTGCCGTGGCTGGGGCGGGCGCTCCTGCTTGAGCGGGAATACCAGAAAGTGCTGGAGGAGATCCCGGCCGCGCCCAAGGGCTCCCAAGCCGCCGTCCTCTTTGCCCTGCGTGGCGAAGCTTACGCGGCGCTCGAGGACATGGTCGAGGCGCGGCGTGCCTTTGAAGCGGCCCGCGCCCTGATGCCCGGGCTGCCGGAAGCCAACCGGGGCCTGGCCGCCCTGCTGCTCGCGCAGGGCAAGGCAGAACAAGCCCTCCAGTTGGCTGACGAATCCATCCGCGACGCGGGTGACAAGGCCGAGCCCTGGGTCCTGAAGGGGGATCTTATGCGTGCCCGCGGGCAGAACCGGGAGGCCGCCCTGGCCTATGAGGAAGCCATCCGGCGCAATCCGAAGC
Organism: Thiobacter sp. AK1; assembly: GCF_039822265.1. NCBI lineage: Bacteria > Pseudomonadati > Pseudomonadota > Betaproteobacteria > Burkholderiales > Thiobacteraceae > Thiobacter > Thiobacter aerophilus. The sequence goes on along the minus strand of NZ_JBAJEX010000002.1, from coordinate 248,677 downwards.
ACCTCGGCGCCCACCTCGCCCTCGCGCTGGTCCGCATGGGCGAGAAAGATTTCGCTGGCGCTAAGCGCTACATCGACCAGGCGCGCAGCCTCGAGCCCCGGGCCGTGCCGGTACGTCTGGCCCAGGCCCAGCTCTGGCTGCTTGAGCAGCGCTTCGACAAGGCCCGCGACGAGCTGCAGGAAGTCCTCAAGGTCGCCCCCAACAATGGCTTGGCGATCCTCATGATGGGGGCCGCCCAGCTGGGGCTCAACAATCTCAGCCAGGCGCAGACCTATCTTTCCGCCTTCGTGGCGGCGATTCCGGCGCACGCCTACGCGCGCCGACTGCTTGCCATCACCTACTTGCGCCAGCGGCAGCCGGACAAGGCGCTAAAGCTAGTCGAGCCACTCCTGGCGAAGGATCCGGACCCCGCCGTGCTGGCGTTGGTCGGGGAGGCCCACTTGCAGCGTAAGGACTATGTCCAGGCCGCGGACTATCTGGAAAAGGCTGCCCAGGCTAGGCCCGACCAGCCGATATTGCGCACGGAACTGGCCATCAGTCGGCTGGCGCGCGGCCAGACCGAGGCGGGGCTTTCCGAACTGGAAGCGGCGGCCAAGCTGGAAGGCAGCCCGATCCAGACTGACCTCCTACTCATCGCCACTCAGCTCGGGCGCGGGGAATTCGATGCGGCGCTGGCGGCCATCGATGCCCTTGGTCGGAAACAGCCGAAGCTGCCCCTGGTGCCCAATCTGCGCGGCATGGCCTTGCTGGGCAAACAGGACACTGTGGGCGCGCGCCGCGCCTTCGAGGCCGCCCTCGCCCTCGATCCCGCTTTTTATCCCGCAGCCGCCCATCTGGCCGAGCTCGATTTGCGGGAGAGGAACCCGCAAGCCGCTCGCAAGCGCTTCGAGGCGGTGCTTGCGGCCGATCGCAAGAACGTGGCTGCCATGCTGGGCCTGGCGGCCCTGGAGCAGGCCCAGGGCCAAACCCAAAAAGCCGTCGATTGGCTGACCCGCGCGGCCCAAGCGGATGCCAAGGCCATTGCCCCGCGGGCCCTGCTGGCCCAACACTACCTGGCGCAGCGCGAGCCCCAGCGGGCCCTGGTCTTGGCGCGGGAGGCCCAGACTGCCAATCCGGAAAATCCCCAGGCCGTGGAACTAGTGGGTAACGTGCAGCTTGCCGCCGGGGAAATAGACAATGCGCTTGCCACCTTCACCCGGCTGACCGAACTCCGTCCGGATTCCGGTGCCGCCTTCCTGCGCCTGGCCTCGGCCCAGCTTGCCGCCAATCGGCCGGAGGAGGCGCGCAAGTCCTTGACCCGCGCCATCGAAGTCCAGCCCGACCTAATGGATGCCCAGCTTGCCCTGATTGGGCTCGACATGAAGGATCAGCGCGTGGACGAAGCCACCCGCCGCGCCCGCGCGCTCCAGACCCGTTACCCCAAAGCGGCGGGCGGCTACCTGGTGGAAGGCGACATCCTGGCCAGCCAGAACCGGCCGGGCGAGGCTGCGACGCTGTACCAAAAGGCGCTCGAGCGCGAGGCCAACCCGGTGATCGCCATCAAGCTGCACGGCAGTCTACTTTCCGCTGGCAAGGTGGCCGAGGCCCAGGCCATGGCCACGCGCTGGCTCAAGGACCACCCCGACGACGTGGGCGTGCGGCTCTATCTGGGCGATGCCCACATGAAGCGCGGCGAGGACCAGGCGGCCATCGCCCAGTACCGCGCCGTGCTCAAGCAGCTTCCGGATCATCCGGTCGCCCTCAACAACCTGGCCTGGCTGCTCAACAAACAGGGCGATACCGAGGCGCTCCCCCTCGCCCAGCGGGCCCTGAAGGTGCGACCAGACGATCCCAACATCCTGGATACCGTGGGGTGGATCCATCTCAGCCGGGGCGAGCCGAATATCGCGCGTGATTTCCTCGCCAAGGCCGTGGCCGGCGCCCCAGGGCAGCCCAGCGTGCGCTACCACTATGCGGTGGCCTTGGCCAGGGGGGGCGATGCCGCCCGCGCCCGCCAGGAGTTGCAGCGGGCCCTGGATGCCGGCGTGCGCTTCCCGGAAGAAAAGGACGCACAGGCCCTGCTCGCCCAGTTGAAAACCGCCCGTCCCTGAAACTTTTCTGCCAAGGATTTCGCCATGAGAACGCTCCCTTTTTGCTGCGCTGCCGTGCTCGCCTTGGGGCTTACCCTTTCCGGCTGCGACCGGCTGCTTAGCTACACCGACCAGGAACACGTCCAGCGCGCCAAGGATTTCCAAGCCAAGGGCGACTTGCGTGCGGCGGAGATCGAGCTTAAGAACGCGGTGGCCAAGAACCCAAAAAATCCCGAGGCGCGGCTGGAATTGGGCAAGCTCTACCTTACGCTACGCCAGGGTATGGCGGCGCAAAAAGAGCTCGCCCAGGCGATAAACCTCGGCGCCCAGACTGACGGCGTGAAGCTTTCGCTCGGCCAAGCCCTGTTACTCGCCAATCAGCCAGAGCAGGCGCTCGCTTGGCTTAAGCCCGGCCCCCAAACGACCGACCGCATGGCGGCCAAGATGCTCGCCACCCAGGGCGATGCCCATCTGGCCCTGCGCAAACCCCGCGAAGCCTGCGATCTGTACCAGCGTGCCGCCGACCGGGATCCCCAAGGCGCCACCGAAGCCTACTGGGGGCTCGCCGTCTGCCAGGCCCTGCGCCGGGATCTCGCGGGCGCGCAGGCGATATTGGAAAAAGCCCGCGACCTCGACCCAAACAACGACGGGACCTGGGCACGCCTAGGGGAAGTCCTGCAGACCCGAGGGGATACCGCCGGTGCCGAAAAGGCCTACGTCGAGGCCTTGCGTCTCAACCCGGGTAACCTGGAGGCGCTGATTGGTCACGGCGTGCTGGCGGTGAATCGCGGCCGCTTGCGGGATGCCGAGCGGGACCTCAAAAACCTCACCGCCACCGGCATCGAGACGCCGGGGCGGCTATATCTCGCCGCCCTGGTCGCCGCCGCGAAAAAAAACGGGGCCCGCGCCCTGGAAATCCTGGGCACGCTGGCAAAGGCCTACCCCGACTATTTTCCGGCATGGTTGCTCGCCGCGCGCGTCCACTACGCGCAAAAGCATCTTGCTTCGGCCGAGCAGTACGTGGACCGCTACCTCGCCGTGCAACCGGGTGATTTAGCGGCGGTCGGTTTGAAGGCCACCCTCCTGCTTGATAGCGGGCGCGCCGCGGAAGTTCCGGACCTGCTCGCCCCCTACCTTGCCCGCTATCCGGATGATGTCCATTTGCTCTACCTGGCGGGGCGTGCCTACCTCGAAACGGGGGATGCGGCGCGCGCCCGAGCGTCACTGGAAAAGGCGGTGGCGCTCAAGCCCGAGATCACCGGTTTGAAAACACCGCTCGCCGCCGCCCTGCTCGCCCAGGGCGAGCGGCTGCAAGCGGTGAACCTGCTGGCGGCGGCCTCCGCGGCCGACGCCAGCCACATCGATGCGGATCTCTTGCTGGTCGCCGCCCATCTGCAGGCCGAGCGATACGGTGAGGCGCTGGCTGCGGTGGCGGCCATTGAAAAAAAACGTCCGCGGGATTCCCTCGCGGATCGGCTACGGGCCGGGATCCACTTGCGCCAGGGTGACCGGGCCGCTGCCCGGCATGACCTGGAGCGGGCGCTTGCCAAGGCGCCGACCGATTTCGCCGCTACGGCGGCCTTAGCCGAGCTGGACCTGGGCGACGGACATCCGGAAGCGGCGCGGCAACGTTTCCTCACCTTGCTGGGGCGCGACCGGGGCAGCGTGCCGGCAATGCTCGCCCTGGCCAGGCTTGCTGCCAGCGGCGAGCGGGAAAAAGAATTCCTGGAGTGGACCGAACAGGCCAGCCGGGCGGCACCCCAAGCCCTCGCGCCGCAAGCCTTGCTTGCCGAGTATTACCTCAGCAAAGGCAAACGGGAGCAGGCCCTGCGTGTCGCCAACGCCGTCCAGTCGGCGCACCCCGATGATCCCCTCGCCCTGGATCTGCTTGCCCGCACCCAGCTCGCCGCTGGCGATCTGCGCAATGCCTTGGCCAGTTACGGCAAGCTCGCCGAGGCACGCCCCAATGATGTTGGACCGCGTGTGGGACTGGTCCGTGCGCACATGATGCTCAAACAATATCCGGAGGCCCGCTCAACCCTGGAGGCGGCCTTGAAACGCTGGCCGGGCATGCCCGCGCTGCTGGAAGCGGCGGCGCAACTGGAGATCCTGGCCGGGCGTCCCGAAGTGGCCCTCACCCACGCCCGGGCCCTTGCCGGATCGGACCAGGCAGGTGTGGCCGGGCTTTTGCTCGAAGGCGATGCCCTCGTCCTCATGAAAAAACCCGCCGAGGCCACGCGGGTTTTCGAATCCGCGCTGGCACGGGCGCCCCAGGGCGAGACCATGGCCCGACTGGCGCGCGCCCTCTGGCTCGCCGGGCGTGGCGAGGAAGCAGACCGCCGGCTTGATGGTTGGCTCGCCGAACATCCCCGGGATGCCGCGGCGCGCCGGGCCCGGGTGGACATTGCCCTGGCGCGGGGCCAGACCGCGCTCGCCGTGCGGGAGCTGGAGGCGCTGCTGGCTCAGCGGCCCCAAGACGCCACCGCCTTAAACGATCTGGCGGTCCTCTACCATGAGCAGGGCGATGCCCGAGCCTTAGAGGTGGCCGAGCGCGCCTATCGCCTCGCCCCCGACGCGCCCATGGTCCAAGACACCTTGGGCTGGATTCTTATCGAGCGCAAGGCCCTCGAGCGGGGGCGCGAGCTGATCGAGCAGGCCTATGCCGGATTGCCCCATCACCCCGTGGTCCGCTATCACCGGGCGGTGGCTCTCGCCCAAAGCGGGGAGCGGGCCCAGGCGCGGCGGGAGCTGGAAGCCCTGCTCAAGGGCGGCGAGAATTTTCCAGAGAAGGCGCAGGCCCGCGCGCTGCTTGCCAGCTTGCGCGGGGAATGAGGGAAGGCATGCCGTCGATGGCCGAGGGTCACCTATTCGACACCGGCCAAGGGCGAATCGGCGAGACGGCTACACCGTGAACGGAGGGGAAGGGTTGCCCCAACCCGCCAAAAAAACGGCCCCGAGATCGGGGCCGTCGCTTCGAGGCAAAATGGAGGGCGGGTCGGTTCAGGCCAAGGCCTTGCGCCGACGCAAGCCCAGGGCCACCAGCCCGCCGCCCAAGAGGGCCAAGGTTGCCGGCTCGGGGATGAGACGGAACTGGCCATTGTTGCTGACGATGAAGTTGGTGGGCGGCTGGTTGAAGCTGGTGCCATAGCCGCAGTTCGCAACCCCGCCGCAGGAAAGCTCTACTGCCACTTCCTGTTTCACATTGGTGCTGGGGTTGGCCACATAGCTCGCATTGGTGGTGGTGAAACCAAACAAAATGGGCGGCAGCGAGGGCACCAAAGTGCAGAGGTCGTTGCCCAGGCTATCGAAGGCGTAGCCGCAGGAAAGATTAGTGAAGGCAAAGATCATGCTGATGTTGCCATTGGGCAGGCCGGATGTGTTGACTACGCCCCCGCCGCCCACCAGGCTCAAGGTGGCGAAGGGTGTGCCATTGTTGGCGCCAAAGAAGCCGTTGGTGCTACCGTAGTCGAAACCCGCATGCGAATAGAGCGTAAGCGTGCCGCCCGGGTTGAAGGTGAAACTCCCGCCCAAGGTGCCGGAACCGGTTGCGTTTTGGAGCAGGCCGGTGATTTCCACCGGCTTGGCATTCAGGCCTACCCAGGGGGTTCCGTCATTCCCGCTAACGACGAACACACCGTTGTCGCTGAAGGTAAAGCTCGAGCCGGAGATGCTGTTTTGGATATAGCTGTTGCCGATGTAATCCAGATACTCGTTCACGGTGAAGGCGCTAGCGGACCCGGAGCCGTCGGGATCGAATTTCCAGTTCTGAAGAAAGGCCGAGGCGCTCATGGGGGCGCAGGCCAGCGCAAAGCCAGCGGCCGCCAGGACCTGTTTGAAAGCGTTGTGCATGGTGATCTCCTAGTCTTGGGTTGGAGGGCCCGGGCCCAGCCCGGCAGATTTGTGTGTCCACTGATTAGCAAGTGACGTGCCAACGGTCCATAATCGTTTTGGATCAATGTGTTAGGAAGCTGCACCGGCACCAGCGCGGCGCGAAGTGTAAAAAAATCCGACAAAGCCCCGGCCGCCGCCGCTTAGGTGAGGAGGCTTTTGGGGGGCCGACGCACAGACCGCGCGAAGGCCACAGGGGCATGGCCTACTCGCCCGAGGAAGAGGGTCCGCGGGGCGGCGGATCCCATCAGTCGGTCGAAGGCATCGCGGATGGCCTGGGCCTCCCGGGTTGCGTGGGGCGCGGCGGAGAAAGCCCGTCCTTCTCGAGCATAGCGGCTGAAGATTACCGGCGTCATTTCCGGCTGCAGCTGGAGACCCAGCCGGGTGGCCGCCAGCCAGAAGCGCTGCACCGTCCGCCCGGCGGCGATGTAATCATCCACCCCTTGCGGGGCCCGTTTGGCGATCAGCGCGAAGTGGGCGGCGCAGGCAAGGCCCGGCAGCAAGTCGAGTTCGAGGCGCGGCACCAGGGTGCCTGCCAGCCAGCGATTGAAGAAGCGTACCCGTTTCCAGGAGGTCATCACCCAGCGGGTGAGGCGTAAGGTGAGGGGGTCCAGGCCAATGGCTTGGTCCGGCACGCGGTCGGTGCTGTAGCGGGCGTTCCACTCGATGATGTCCCGATGGACCGCGTAGGCCTCGGGCAGGGTGAGGCGCAGATGGGCATTGCGAAACGCGAGCCAGGCCACGCGCCAGCGCGCCGCCCAGCCCTCGAACCATCGCACCTCCCACTCCGGGCCCACGGCCGCTTCCAGCTCGGCCTTTTCCCGGGTAGTCAGGGGGCGGGTGGAATAGGGCCGGCGATTGACAGAGCGGATGCGGATGAAACCGGCCAGCGGATCGGGGATGATCGCCGCGTCCGGCTCGAGCGCCACATCGAAGGTGGGGTGTGTGTCCGGGCCTTGGCGCCGCTCGATGTTTGCGCGCAGTTTTAGGTGGCCGGCGGCAAGGACCAGGGTTTCCAAGAGGGCGCCCAGGGCGAGCTGGCTGGCGTGGCCGTCCAGGTCATAGACGCAGTGGTCGCGGGTGTCGAAGCCGTGCACCACCAGGTGCCGCGCGTCGATCACCTGGAAGCGCCAGGGCTGGGTGTTGTCCCCGCTCGGTGCCCAGCGCGCGAGTTCGATGAGTTGCTCCATGATGTCCTGGGGCGGCGGCGCCTCGGGCGGGCGCTGGGCGACGTAGGCCGCCAGCTTGCGTCGGGCCACCGCCAGAGTAAGCCGCTGCAGGGGATTGCGCATGCCCCATGGCCGGTAGGTGTGCACCAGCCGCTGTTGATAGGCGTCGAACTGGTAACCCCAGGGCGCGGCCCGCACCGGTCCCCGTTTCAACAATATTTTGAGCACTTCCGTGGCGGCGATGGCGGCGCACAGCTCACAGGCCATGACGGTGGAGGGCCCGCGCTGGGCGGCCAAATCCACACGAGTGGGATCCATCAGGTAGGCGCGCTGGAGCGCGGCCGGCGCGAGCCCTACCAGGAAGCGCAAGGCCTTTTCATCCTCGGGCTGACCGGCGAACCGGAAATACTCCTCGAAACTCATGCCCTCTGGCGTGAATACCAACAGGGCGGCCCCCATGCCCAGGGGGGCCGCGGTCACCGCCGGGATGCCGTGCCGGCGGCAGGCGGCGAAAACCATGTCCCGAGCCTCGAAGGCGAAGAAGTCGAGCCCGTCCACGTAAACATCCACGCCTTCCAGGAAGGCGTCCACATTCTCAGTGGTCAGCCCCTCGGGAAAACCGGTGAGCAAAAGCCCCGGGTTGATCTCTCGGGCGGCCCTGGTCATCACCTCAAGCTTGGCGCGCCCGAGCGTGGCCAGGGTGGCACCGGTCTGACGGTTGAAATTGGCTAGATCGAAGCGGTCCGGGTCGGCGAGCCGAAAGCCGCCCACGCCCAGCCGCGCCAGGGTGAGCAGGTGATAGCCGCCCACCCCGCCCAGGCCCGCAATGGCTACACGGCTTCCACGCAAACGGGCTTGTTCTTCCTGGGTCAGCCAGCCGATGTTGCGGCTGAAAGCGGTGTCGTAATCGAACGGGGTCATGGACGCTTCCCCTGTCGTGCGGCCAGACGCGGATGACGCCTGGCCCATTCCCGTCGCAGGCGGTTTTGCTGGTGCTGGTACCACAACACCAGCAGCGCCGGCAAAAGAACGAGTTCGAAGAACTGGCCGGCGATCAGTCCGGTGGCGGACATCAGCCCGAAATCCACCGTCGGCTGGAACTGGGAGCCGGTGAGCAGCAAGAATTGCGCGGTGAGCAGCACAGAGACGGCGAGCACCGCGCGCCCTGAGGCTTCGAAGCTGCGCGCCACCGCCCAAGTGTGGTCAAGTCCCTGCTCCAGGCGGCGTTGGTAGCCATGGTAGAGGTGGATGGTGTCGTCCACCGTGATGCCCAGAAGCTCCCCTGCGATGAGCACGGTGGCCATGTCCAGATGCATGCCCAGCAGCCCCATGATGGCGAAGATGAAGAAAAGAGGCGCGAGATTGGGAATGAGGGCGATCAAACCCCCGCGCCAGGAGCGGAACGCCAGCGCCAACAGCAGGAAGATGGTTAAGAAGGCGAACAGGAAGCTATTGACCTGGCCCGATAGCAGAAGGGCGTTCTGGTCGGCGAACAGCCTGCCCCAGCCGCCGATGTCCCAGCGCAGGTCGTCGAGCTTGCGTCTTTCCAGTTCTCCGCGGATGCGTTCGATTACTGCGCCGATGGCCACGGCGCCGTGCACGTTGAGGTTCATGGCGATGCGGGTGCGGCGAAATTCCCGGTTGGTGAGCTCGTCCAGGTCCCGCCCGTCGTAGATGAGCAAGAGCTGGGACAAGGCCCGGTCGGTGTCGGGCAGACGGCGGAAGGCGGGATCCTCACCGTGGAAGGCCCAGTTCATCTCTTCCACCAGATCAACCATGGAGAAGGTGCGATCCACCTCCGGCTGCTTGTCCAACCACGTCTGGAAGTCCTTGAGGCGTTTGAGTACCGCCACTCGCTTGAAACCATCGCGCTGCGGTGCATCGAACACCACCTCCAGCCCGATCACCCCGGAGAGCTTGTCTTCTGCGATGCGGGTGGAAATGGTCAGGGGGTGATGCGCGGGAAAAAACTTGAACAGGTCGGACTCCGGCGTGACCTTGAGCACCAGGGGAATGGCGGCCACCACCAGGATGCTCAAGCCAGCCACCACCCAGCCGGCCCGGCGCATGGAGAACTGGGCGATTTTGAAGGCGATCTTGTCGGTCACCGACAACACGGTCTTGCGGGTCGGCCAGCGTCCCCGGTCGAAGCGCACCAGAAGCGGCGGTGCCAAGTGGAACACCACGAGGTAGATCACGCCAACCCCCACGCCGCCGATCATGGCGTAGTTCTGGATGGGCGGGATGGAAGTGAAATAAAGGCTTGCGATCCCCGCCACGGTGGTGAGCACGTTGAACAAGGATGCCACGTGTATCTCGCGGCGCGCCCACAGTACCCGCTGAGGCCTTCGCATGCCGCGCTCCCGGGCCCGCGCCAGCGCCGCGTAGAAGTGGATCAAGGCCGTGGTGCTATAGGCGGCGAGCAGCGGCGGCACCATGGCGGTGACCAGGGTATAGGGCTTACCCAAATAGGCGGCCATGGCCAGCGTCGTGCTCATGGTGGTCATCATGGTGACGGCGCCGATCACCACCGGCGCCACCCGCCCCACCACCCAATAGAGCAAAAGTAGCGACAGGCCCATGACGATGGGCAACAGGGCCGTGGTGTCCACCAACATGGAGCGCAGCTCCGCCGCATCCAGGGGCACGGTGCCCGCCACCGCCACCAGGTGGTCGCGCAGGCCCGCGGCCTTCACCGCTTCGTGGACGGCGGTCTCCAGCGCCTGACGCTGGCGGCTTTCGGTCAAGGGCTTGGGCCGTATGACGATAGCCAGGGCCGAGCCATCCTTGGCCACCAAAAGGCCCGGCGCGAAGCGATCGTCCAGCACTCGTCGGCGGAGTTCCTGTGGGGTGAGATGATCGAGCTTGCCAGGGTCCACCAGTCTTTCCACTGTGAAGCCATCCTCGCTGGCCGCGATGTGGTCCACGGTGGTAACGGCGAACACGCGGTCCACCAGCGGGTGGCGCGCGAGGCGCTCAGCCACTGCGTGTTGCTGGCGCAAAAAGGCGGGCGTAAACAGATCATCGCCCTGGAACACGGCGACCACGCTCTCGTCTTCCGGAAATTCCTTGCGCAGGCTCTTTTCGAGCAGCGTGGCCGGTGCGTCCGGAGGGAAATAGAGCTCAGGTGCGTTATTGAATTCGATGCGGGTGGCGATCACCCACAGCGCGACCCCATTGGCCACCAGCAGCAGCAGGGCGGCCAGCCACCAGGGCAGCAGGAAGCGCTGCAGGCGCTCTAGTAACGGACCTGCCACCCGATCACCACCAGGTCATGGTCGCGGTGGAACCCGCCCAGACCCCGGTCGTCGCCGCCATAGAAATGCCCCGCGAGATAGAACTCGTGGGGCTCGAAGCCACGGTAGGTGAGCCTCGGGCTCAGGTAGTTGTCCCGGTGATTGAGGCCGATGAGTCCACGCAGGTTGAACCGCCAGCGGTCGCCGGCGAAAGGGTGCTCCAAGTCGAGGGTGGCGGCGTTGAACGTCTTGCGCTCGAGGAGGGCCTCCGAGGTTGACAGGCGGTGGCTGGCAAGCTGGAAAGTGATGCGCGTGTCCCGGTCGCCGGGAAAGAATTCCACTCCGGCCACGACATCGGTGGCGGGTACCAGGCGATACTCGAAGGCGGTGGTGGTCACGGGGCTTGCAAGGGTGCGCGCGCCTTCCAAGCGGAAGGTGGCGCCGCCCCACTGGAATTCTCCTTCCAGGCCCAGCACCGTGGCCATGGGATGGACCGCTGTGAAGGTGGGCAGCCCCGGTGCGAAGTTGTTGAAGCGGTAATAGGGCGTGGATTGACGCGCCCGCTGCAGAGAGATCCCCCAGTCGAAACTGCCGCCGGTGCGGGTCAGCCGCAGACCTGCACCGCCCGCACCGTGCTTGTCCTCACCGAAAGTCGCAGTTTGCACCACAGTCGGAGGCAATAAACTCGGGTCCACGCCCAGGATGCGGCCGCGCTTGCGGTCCACGGGGTGCCAGATACTTTCCCAGGGTGGCAGTTCCGCTGGCTGGAAGACCGGCACCCATACGGCGTCCAGCTTGAAGTCGTCCAGGGTCTTCTCTACGCGCAGCGCGCCCACTGTCCGTCGCCGCTGGGTAAGGGGATCCAGATTGAACCGGTTCAGATCCACGCGCGAGAGGCGGTCGCTGGGCGGGATCTCATCGGTGCGTCCCCACAGGATGTTTTGTGCGCCCAGGGTTACGCGCAGGCCATCGCCTCGGTAGCGGACGAAGGTTTCGCCCAGGTCGGCGCGCAGGCGGTCGGCGTTGGGGTCGCTTTGCAGGTAGCCGTCCAGGCGTGCCGAGGCCTGCCATTCCCAGGCGCGGGAAGGCTGCCAGTTTAGGCTGGCGGTGAGGTGGCCGTAAGCCTGGCCGGCCGGTGCCTCGGCGTCGAGGAAACCGCCGGCCTCGAGTTGGGCACGCTCCAGCTTCAGGGTGGGGCCGCTTCGCGCCGCCTTCTTCGCCGGGCGCGGCTTCTTGGCGGGCGCGGCATCTTGGCCGTCTTCCGTGGATGCGGCGGCGGCCGCGCTAACCAGGCTGGCCAATAGGGCGGCACACAACAACGGGCGGGTGTTCATGGGCTCCTCCTTGCCCTCAGGGGCGATAATCTTCTTCCAGGCTTTCGTCTTCCAACACTTCCGTGGTGAATAGCCGCGCCGGCAGCCGCCGGTTGTACTGGATCTTTTCCGCTGTCAGCCGGGTGGCATTGCCGTTAGCGAGATCGGTCATCGTGCTGTCGGTCACGGTCCAGAAGCCGGAAATCTTGCGGAACGCGCTCACTGTAAGGCGCTTGCTGGGCTGCTGTTCGTTTTTCTCGTAGAAATCCACGCGTAGCGGCAGCAGGGTGTTGGGATCGATGAAACTCACGCGCTTCAAATAGGCGGAATTGCCCGCCTCGACGGGAATGCTTTCCAGCACCTCGCAGGGGATGCCGTTGACCGTCTCCTTGCCGAGGATGCGGTGATGGTCCTGGTGCACTTTTCGTTCCCGCAAGTCCTCGTAGTAATACTCGGAGTTGACGAAGCGCCCGCCTTTGCGGTTCGAGGCGATGCGGCGCACGCGTTCCATGGCGGGCAGATAAATCCACTGGTCGCTGTCGCCGCTTTTGTGGTCCAAGGTAAGTAGCCCAGTGCCGGCGATGTCTTCCGGCTCGGTGAACCGAATCAGCGTGGCCACTTCGCCGGGCGCTTTGTCCAGGCGGTAGACCACCATGCGCCGGTTGCGGGGCGCGCGTCCCGGCTGGATCAGGGACATGGTGAGCACGCTCACGGCGTCGTTGCCGTTGGGGCGATCATAGACCTTTTGCGCGAGGGCCTCTCCCGCGGGATCGGCGCGCGCGGCAGGCGCGCTCAAGGCCGTAAGGGCCGCGCAAAAGACGGTGCACAGGAGGCGACGCATCCATGCATTATGCATGGCCCATGCTCCAATGTCGATGAAAAGACAAGGGCTTGCCAGGGTTTCCTCGGGTAAGGGATGAAATCCTTCAGCGACCGGAAAGCAGGCGCCGGGTAATGCCGGCTTCCTCTTCCGGGCTGAAAAACCAAGGATAAAGGGAATGCTCGCCGCGGGCGGCTTCCCGCTGGCCGCCAAACTGGCGAATCTTTTCTGCCACGTAGTCGGCGGACAGGGAGAGCAGCACAGCCGGCGCCTGCGCACGCGGGCATAGGCGTTCCGGCCCAATTTGCTGGAAGCCCAGGATTTTCTGATAGAAACCTACGTGGCGCGGATTCACCTCGATCACCGCATCCGTGTACTCATGGATGTTGCGCCCATAGATGTAGGCGAGATGGAACAGGGCGGCGAGCACGCGCATGGAATGGATGTCGCGGTCGGCGGCAAGCTTGATGAATTCACCCACGCGCCGGCCTTCGGCGCGTAGCCGGTCCACCTCGGCCTTATACATTTGGTCGGCGAGCAGGCCGGCGGCCGAATCGAAGCCGATGGTGAGCGTGCCAATTACGCGTTCCTGCAAGGAGGCGACCAGGGTGATGCGGTTGGCCTCAGCCTGGGCGAGGGCATCTTCCGTGGCATAGCCGCGCCAGGAATACATTTTCTTGACCAGGAGGCTCGCGGATTGGCGCCGGTCTGGCGTGCTGGCGAAACGAATCTTGAACTTCTCTTGCCCGAGGGAGACCTGCGAGACATCTGCTTGCTCCGCAGGCTCCGCTGACATGCGGGACAAGGACTTGCGCGGCGCGGGCACATCCACGATGGTGCGCGCCCACACCTCTTCCGGTAGGGCGGGCGCCTCGGTTTTGTCGGGTCTGGGTTTGAAGCGGTGAAAGCCGAACATGATGTCATTATAACGGCGGCATCTGTTTCGGCTTGAGGATGCGTGTGGCTGGCAGGGCGTATTCATTTGCGGGAGAATGCGATCTTTGCGAGAGGAGTCAATGGCCGAGCCCCCCGCTTCCGCGCGCAATGCCTTGATCAACTGGGATGCCGAGCAGTCGGAGTATGCGCGTTTTCTTTTGCGCTCGCGTGGGGAGATCCTGCAGGTGCTGCGCGGCGTGGCCAAAGGGCGGGAACTCGTCACGGTGTATTTCGATCACGGCCAGCGTTTCTTTCTCAGCAGTCTGCTGGCCGTGGAGCCTGGTCAGGACGCCCTGTTCCTGGATTGGGGCGCGGACGAGGAGCTCAACCGGCGGGCGCTCGGCGCCTCCCGCCTGGTCTGTGTGACCGCCCATGAGCGGGTCAAGGTCCAGTTCACCTTAGATGGCCTTGACCAGGTGCAGTGGAACGGGCGGCCCGCCTTTCGCGCCCGTCTGCCGAAACTCCTGCTCAAGCTGCAGCGGCGCGAGTACTACCGGCTGGTGTGTCCCCTGCGCGAGCCACTTTTCTGCCACATTCCCCTGAAGTCAGAACCCCTGGAGGCCCAGGTAGTGGACATCAGTGTCGGCGGCGTGGGACTGGGCAACCTGGCACCCAATACGCCGCTGCTGGTGGGTGAGCGTTACCCCGGCTGCTCGCTCACCTTGCCGGGGGAGGGGGCGTTGCTGACCACCTTGGAAGTGCGCAGCCTGCAGGATCTCGCCTTGCGTAACGGCGGGCTGGTGAAGCGTGCAGGCTGCCGCTTCGTCGATCTGCCTGCTGCCCAGCAGGCCATGATCCAGCGCTACATCATCCGTATCGACCGGGAGCGCATCGCCCTTGCCAAGGGCGCCTGACTAGCCCTGCTTCAACCAGCGGGCGGCGTCCAGGGCGAAGTAGGTGAGGATGCCGTCGGCGCCGGCCCGCTTGAAGGCGAGCAAGGCCTCCAGCACGCAGGCGCGCTCGTCGAGCCAGCCGTTTTCGGCGGCGGCCTTGAGCATGGCGTATTCTCCGCTCACCTGATACGCGAACGTGGGTGCGCCGAAGGTGTCCTTGACCCGACGGACGATGTCCAGATAAGGAAGGCCAGGCTTCACCATCACCATGTCGGCCCCTTCCGCCAGGTCCAGCCCCACTTCCCAAAGGGCCTCGTCGGAGTTGGCGCAGTCCATCTGATAGGTGTACTTGTTGCCGGTGCCCAGATTGGCTGCGGATCCCACGGCGTCGCGGAAGGGACCGTAGAAGCTGGAGGCGTATTTGGCCGAATAGGCCAGGATGCGAGTGTGGATGAAGCCATTCTCCTCTAATGCGGCGCGGATGGCGCCGATGCGACCGTCCATCATGTCCGAAGGGGCCACCACATCCGCGCCCGCTTGAGCGTGGCTGAGCGCCTGTTTCTGTAGCACTGCCACCGTCTCGTCGTTGATCACGTAGCCTTGGGCGTCGGTGAGGCCATCCTGGCCGTGGCTGGTATAAGGGTCCAGGGCCACGTCGGTGATGATGCCCAGCGTAGGCAGCCGTGCTTTCAGGGCGCGCACCGTGCTGGGCACCAATCCATCCGGATTGTAGGCCTCGCGTGCATCGAGGGTTTTCAAGGCGGGGTCCACCACGGGGAACAGGGCCAGGGCGGGAATGCCCAGGGCCACGCATTCCTCGGCCACCGGCAGGAGCTGATCGAGGCTTAGGCGTTCCACGCCTGGCATGGAAGGGACCGCCTCGCGCCGACCCTCGCCCTCCAGCACGAACACGGGAAGGATCAGGTCATCCACGCTCAGGCGATGTTCCCGCACCAGCCGCCGGGAAAAATCGTCGCGCCGCATGCGACGCATGCGGCGGTTGGGGTAGCTGCCCAGGATGTGCATGTGAGACTCCGATACCAGTCAAAAGCCCAAGGGGCGGGCAAAAATTTTCGGGAACCAATTCGCGCCGCGCCTATCATAGGAAGCAGATGGCAGCGATGTCATCTCCCGCTTCTCCTCCCTGAGCGGGTGCCTTAATCCCATTAAGGCGTTTGCCCCCCCGGTTTTTGCTCCCCTTTGACCGGGGGTTTTTTATGCGCGGCCGCCTGGCGCGGCCTGCGCTTGTTCTCTTCCCAGCCAGCCTGCCAGCACCGCTTCCGCTTCCGCCACGCCCTGCTTCTTGAGGCTGGAGAAAAGCTGCACGCTGAAAGCCGGACCCTGGGCCGCGAGTTCTTGCCACACCTTGTGCAGGGTGCGCGTGGCTTGCCCGCGCGAGAGTTTATCGGCCTTGGTGAGCAGGCAGTGGATGGGCCGGCCGCTGGGGGCGAACCAGGCGATCATCTGGCGATCCAGGGGGGTCAAGGGATGACGCGCATCCATGATGAGCACCAGCCCCACGAGGCTTGCCCGTGTCTCGAGGTAGCGGGCCAGTGTTGCCTGCCAGTGGCGGCGCACCGCCTCTGGTACCCTGGCATAGCCATAGCCCGGCAGGTCCACCAGATACTGGCCCTCCTCGATGCGGAAGAAATTGATGAGCTGGGTGCGGCCCGGGATCTTGCTGACGAAGGCCGTCTTGCGCCCTGCCAGGGTGTTGATGGCGCTGGACTTGCCTGCATTGGAGCGCCCGGCGAAGGCGATTTCCTGGCGGCTAGTGGGCAGCTCGCTAAGGTCGTGTACCGACTTTTCGTACTGGAGGCGAGAAAACAGGGCCATGGGGCGTTTTCGCGGGCAAGGGCTTGTGGTATAAATCCGGCTTTTCGGACTTCTCTGTCGGTTTCCCACCCCCTCGAAAAGCGTGAAGGAGCGTCATCCATGAAATCCATTCTGGCCCTGGCCCTGGCTTCCGGCGTGTTCGTCGTCGGTGCCGCGCAGGCTGAAACCGGACCCGCCAATGGTGATCCCGCCAAGGCCGCGCCCATCGTCAACCAGGTCTGCGCGGCCTGTCATGCGGCCGACGGCAACAGCGCCAGCCCGGCCAATCCCAAACTCGCGGGTCAGCACGCTGAGTATATCACCAAGCAGCTGCGCGACTTTAAGGCCGCCCTGGCCGATCCCAACAAGGAAGGGGTGCGCAAGAGTGCGGTGATGGGGGCCATGGTCGCTGCCCTGAGTGAGGAGGACATGGTGAATCTGGGCGCCTATTTCGCCGAGAAGCCGATCAAGCCGGGCGCGGCCAAACAACCCTATACGAACGGCGAGAAGCTCTGGCGCGGCGGCAATGCCGCAAGTGGCGTGCCCGCTTGTGCCGGCTGTCACGGTCCCACCGGGGCAGGCATTCCCGTTCAATATCCGCGTCTTGGTGGCCAGCACGCAGATTACATCATCGCCCAGCTCAAGGCCTTCCGCAGCCGCGACCGGCAAAACGATCCCGCCAAGATGATGCGCAGCATTGCCGACCGCATGACGGAGCAAGAGATCAAGGACGTGGCCAATTACATCGCCGGTCTGAAGTGAGCGCGCCCAGCGCCAAAAAAAGGAGGCATGGCCTCCTTTTTTTTGGGGGGCCGCGATGACTCAAGAAGCCTCGCGTAGGGCAGCGAAGGCACGCTCCGCTGCCTCCAGGGTGTGGCCGAGCTCCGCCTCGCCGTGGGCGGCGGAGACGAAGCCTGCCTCGAAGGCGGAAGGGGCCAGATACACGCCTGCGTCCAGCATGGCGTGGAAGAAGCGGTTGAAGCGTTCCCGGTCGCAGGCCACGGCCTCGCCGTAACTCGCCGGCGGGCGCGCGCTGAAATAGATCCCGAACATTCCTCCCACCGACTGGGCGCTGAAACCCACCCCATGGCGGTGAGCGGCCTCGGTGAGACCCTGCATCAGCCGCGCGGTGGTGTCGGCGAGGCGGTCGTAGAAGCCCGGCTCCTGCACCCTGTTCAGGGTGGCCAGCCCTGCCGCCACCGCCACCGGATTGCCGGACAGGGTGCCGGCCTGATAGACGGGGCCGTTGGGGGCGAGCTGTTCCATGATTTCCTGTCGGCCGCCGAAGGCGCCCACAGGCAGCCCGCCCCCAATGACCTTGCCCAGGGTGGTGAGATCGGGCTGGATACCGAACAGCCCCTGGGCACCCGTGAGCCCGACGCGAAAGCCCGTCATCACCTCGTCGAAGATGAGCACAGCGCCGTGGGCGCTGCAGCGTTCCCGCAGGGTCTCAAGGAAGCCCGGCAGCGGCAGGATGAGGTTCATGTTGCCGGCGATGGGTTCCACGATGACACAGGCGATTTCGCCACCCATCTGGTCGAACAGGCGGTTGACCGCGTCAATATCGTTGTAGGGCAAGGTGAGGGTGTGGGCCGCGGTCTCCGGCGGCACGCCCGCCGAGCTGGGTTGGCCAAAGGTGAGGGCGCCGGAGCCTGCCTTCACCAACAGACTATCGGCATGACCGTGGTAGCAGCCTTCGAATTTGACGATCTTGGCGCGGCCGGTGAAACCCCGCGCCAGGCGGATGGCGCTCATGGTGGCTTCCGTGCCGGAGGACACCAGGCGCACTTCTTCCAGCCCCGGTAACAACCCGGTCAGGCATTCCGCCATTTCCAGCTCCCGCGCCGTGGGCGCGCCGAAGGACAGCCCTTCCTGGGCTGCCGCGCACACCGCCGCCACCACCTCCGGATGGGCATGGCCCAGGATCATGGGGCCCCAGGAACCCACGTAGTCCACGTAACGTCGGTCTTCCTCGTCCCATAGCCAGGCGCCCTGGCCGCGTTTGAAGAAGACCGGCGTGCCTCCTACCGAGCGGAAGGCGCGCACGGGTGAATTGACACCACCCGGGATGAGGCGTTGGGAACGTTCGAAAAGTATTTCGTTGCGGGAGGTCATGGCGAATTTGCTCAGTGTCGGGTTGCAAACAGGCTGGCGAAGCGGGCCGCAGCGAGCCGCACGTCCGGGGCGGCGAACAGCGCCGAGATCACGGCGAGGGCATCGGCCCCGGCCGCGATCAGGCCGGGTGCGTTCTCAGGCGTGATGCCGCCGATGGCCACTACGGGAACGGTGAGCACTCGCTTCGCCTCGGTGAGGCGTTCCAGTGGGCAAAGCGGTGCCTGCGGTTTGGTGGGCGAGGAAAAGAAGCTGCCCAAGGCCACATAGTCGGCACCCGCCTCGGCCAGGTGTCGCGCCCGTTCCAGATCGGCATAGGCGGACACGCCGATGATTTTTTTCGGCCCAAGGTTGATGCGGGCTTCATCAAGTGGCGCATCGTCCCGTCCCAGATGCACGCCGTCGGCGTCGGTCAGCGCGGCCAGCCGGACGTCATCGTTGACGAGCAGGGGCACGTGGTAGCGGTGGCATAGCTCGATCAACTCCGATGCTTGCTCGTGGCGCAGGGCCACGTCCGTGGCTTTGCTGCGATATTGCACGGCCTGTGCGCCCCCCTCAAGCGCCTGCTTTACCAGGGCGAGCAGACGCGCCGTGTCCGGGATGTCCGGGGTCAGCGCGTAGAGGCCTTCAATCCTGGCTTTCATCGGCATCGCGCGCCCAGAACAGGCGATCTGGCAGATACTGGCCCATGCCGGGGCGGAAGCCTTGCTTGAGGCTGTACCAAGTGAATTCCTGGGCATCCCGCACAGCGGAGACGATGTCCGCGCCCTGGGCGATGGCCGCGGCGATGGCGGAGGCCAGGGTACAACCCGAGCCGTGGTAACTGCCGGGCAGGCGTGGCCAGCGGTCCCGGGCGAGCACGCCAGACTCTCCATATAAGGTGTTCACCACCTCCGGCCCGGGTTCGTGGGTGCCGGTGATGAGCACGTACTCACATCCCATGGCAATGAGCCGCGCCGCGCATTCCTCTAAAGAAGGTTGGTCGTCCTCATTGGCTTCGTCGCTGGCCAGTCGCCGCGCTTCCAGACTATTGGGCGTGAGCACGGTGGTTTGGGACACCAGCATGTCCAATAGCGCCGCGATCATGTCTTCAGTGACCAGCTCATCGCCGCGCCCGGAGGCCAGCACGGGGTCCAGGATCAGGGGGATGTCCGGATAGTCAGAGACGACTTCGGCGATGGCGGCGATGTTTTCCACGCTGCCGACAAGCCCGATCTTGAACGCGGCCACCGGCATGTCTTCCAACACGGCGCGCGCCTGGTCGGCCACCCATTCCGCGTCCAGGGGCAACAGGGCATCCACACCGGCGGTGTCCTGGACGGTGACCGCCGTGAGCGCCGTTAGGGGGTGGCAGCCCATGGCGGCGAGGGTGAGGATGTCGGCCTGGATGCCGGCCCCGCTGGTGGGATCGCTGGCGGCGAAGGTCAGCACCATGGGTGGGGGGAGGATAGACGGCGTGTCGGCCATGGCGTATCAGAAGTCGGCCGGAACGGTATCCCACCCCGGCGATCATGCGTAAAATCGCATTTTACCCTGATTCTTTGATGCCATGACCGATAACAAACCCTACCGCGCCTACATGTGCCTGATCTGTGGCTTCATCTATGACGAGGCCCAAGGCCGCCCGGAGGATGGCATTCCGCCTGGCACCCGCTGGGAGGACGTTCCCCCCAACTGGACCTGCCCCGACTGCGGGGCGCGCAAAGACGATTTCGAACTCCTGGAAATCTGATTTCCGCCACGGGCGGCGGATGCTCTCCAGCGGGTTGCGAACCGCTTGCCTCAAGAATTCCTTGGGCCAGCCGATAAACGTTGTCACTAGGCTTCATGGCGCCGGACTGGACCTTAGGTACGGAAATTGCAACACGCCGCCGGCGTGACATGCGCGAGTGGGGTGGGAAAGAAGTTCTGGTAATTTCTGAAAAAACACCCCTGCAGGCTTGATTTTCTAATACAATGAGTTGGCCTGTGCCTGGCCAGGGGATGTGCCGATGATGACAATGGCTTGGGGGTCATGTGGCTGAGACAACGAACAGTCTGGCGGGTATCAAGGTCATGGTGATCGACGACAGCAACACCATTCGCCGCAGCGCCGAGATCTTTTTGGCGCAGGCGGGCTGCGAGGTGATTCTCGCCGAGGATGGATTCGACGCCATGGCCAAGATTGCCGATCATCAACCCGATCTGATCTTCGTCGATATCATGATGCCGCGTCTGGATGGTTACCAGACCTGCATGCTGATCAAGAAGAACCAGCGCTTCCGCAACACGCCGGTGATCATGCTCTCCAGCAAGGACGGGCTGTTCGACCGGGTGCGGGGCCGCATGGTCGGCTCCGACGAATATCTGACCAAACCCTTTACGAAAGACACGTTGCTGGCTGCGGTGCGCAAGCATGTGCTGGCGAGTCCAGCGGCGGCTTGACTCCGTTTCGAGGACGTCACCAGCTTCGAGGACATCACAAGCGAGGATCCGAACCCATGCCCATCAACAAAGTCCTGGTCGTGGACGACTCTCCCACTGAACGACACTTTCTCTCCGAGATCCTGACCAAGCAGGGTTATCAGGTGATCATGGCGGAAAGCGGCGAGGAAGCCATGGAAAAGGCCAAGAGCCAGAAGCCCGATCTCATCCTCATGGATGTGGTGATGCCGGGGCTCAACGGCTTCCAGGCCACCCGCGCCATCAGCCGGGATGACGAGACCAAGCACATCCCCATCATCATGTGTACTTCCAAGGGGCAGGAAACCGACAAGGTATGGGGCATGCGACAAGGCGCGCGCGACTATCTGGTCAAGCCCATCAACCCGGACGAGTTGCTGCGCAAGATCGCAGCCCTTCGCTGATTTGCGACCCATGGCCCGCAAGACCAGTCTGCGCGAGTTCCAGGAAAGCGTCGTTGCGCGCCTGCAGAATGCCGCCGCCGGCGGCGCGGCAGCGGTGGCTTCCAAGGTTGGCGTGCTGGTGGGGCAGGAGCGCTGGCTGGTCAACCTTGGCGACGTGAGCGAGGTGATCCCCGTGCCGCCGCTATTGGCCGTTCCCCTCACCAAACGCTGGTTTCTGGGCGTGGCCAATGTGCGCGGCGTGCTCTACGGCGTGGTGGACTGGGCGGACTATCTCTACGGTCAGCCCAATGCAGCCGGCCTGGACAGCCGGCTTTTGCTCATTCATCCGCGTCATGGCGTGAATGCGGGGCTCTTGGTGCGCCAGATGCTGGGCCTGAAGACCCCGGACCAGCTTACGGCGAGCCAGACCGATGGCCTGCCGCCGGGTGTTGCCGCGGAATACGTGGATGCCGACGGCCAGGTCTGGAAGGAGCTGTCCATGCAGGCGCTGGTCAATCAGGCAGAGTTTCTCAACGTCGGCAGGTGAGCCGGCGACAAGCACGCACCGGCCTGGGGCGCCGGCCGCGACGTGATCCCAACGGGATGGGAAACACCGGATCAAGGAACGGAGACTGACAATGGGATTGTTCAACAAGAAACCGGCCGCTAAGAAAGGGGAGACATCCTCGCTGCACACCACACTCATCATGCAGGGGCTGCGTAAGCTCTCGGGCAAGGAGCCCACGCAGCTGCCGCTCATCGGGCACCTGCCCGCGGAAAAGCAGCAACTCTATTCCGGCGTGGCGGCGCTCGTGTTCATTCTCCTCGCACTGGGCACCTTGGCTCTCAATGCCTACCTGGTGGGCAACAAGGCCAAATACGTGGGGACCGCGACCGAGATGCAGATGCTTTCGCAGCGCATCGCCAAGGGCGCGCAGCAGGCCGTGCTGGGCAACCCGGAAGCTTTTCGTCAGATCAGGGATTCTCGCACCACCTTCGACCGCGACTTGAAGCGTCTAATGTATGGCGAGGGGACCTTACCGGCCTCGCCTTCCTCTGTGCAGCCGATTCTGAAGGAGCTCGACGCGGTATGGAAACGCATGGCGCAGCAGACCGACCAGATTCTTGAGCAGGAGAAGAGTCTAGTGGAGTTGAACAAGGCGGTGGCGGCCATCAACGCCGCCAACGTTCAGATGCTGGAACTCTCCGAGCAGGTGGTCTCCCTCATGTCCCAGACCGGTGCCGCAGTGCGCGACGTGTCCATGGCCTCGCAGCAGGTGATGCTGACCCAGCGCATGGCGAAGAACGCCAACAACCTGCTTTCCTCCGATGTGATCGATCCCGAGGTGGCCTTCCTGCTGGGCAAGGACGCCAACAACTTCCGCGACGTGCTCTTGGCCCTGCTCAACGGTAGCGAGGACTTGCGCATCAACGCGGTCAAGGACGCGGACACCCGCGAGAAACTCAAGGAGCTGGAAACCGTATTCAACGAATTCTACGGCCACGTCAACAGCATCCTGCAGAACATGCAAAGCCTGGTGAACGCCAAGCAGGCTGGTCGTGAGCTGTTCACGGGATCCGACAAACTGCTGGCACTGACCCAGAAGCTCACCGAGGCCTACGAAGGCATCGGTCGTGTGGTGGGGCCTTGGTTGGCGGCCCTGTTCGGTGCCATTGGCATCTTCGCCGCCGTGCTCTTTGCCTGGTCGGTGGTAAACGAGGCGCGCCGGCGCGCGATCCAGAGCGAGGAGGAAAACAAGCGCAACCAGGAGGCGATTCTGCGCCTGCTCAACGAGATGGGCGATTTGGCCGAAGGCGACCTCACGGTGCGCGCCTCGGTGACTGAGGACATCACTGGCGCCATCGCCGACTCCATCAACTACACCATCGATGAGCTGCGCCTTTTGGTGTCCGAGATCAACAAGGCCACCGAGCAGGTGACCCATGCCACGCAACAGGCGCAGGCGATTTCCGCGCAACTTTTGGAGGCAGCGCAGCGCCAGTCGAAGGAAATCGAGGAAACTTCCCAGTCCGTGCTGCAGATGGCCGAGTCCATCAACGAGGTGTCGGCCAGCGCCGCCGAATCCGCGCGTGTGGCGCAGCAATCCCTCCAGGCCGCGGAGAAGGGCCAGGAAGCGGTGCACAACCAGATCACCGGCATGAACGACATCCGCGAGCAGATCCAGGAGACCGCCAAGCGCATCAAGCGTCTGGGTGAATCCTCCCAGGAAATTTCCGAGATCGTGGAGCTCATTTCCGACATTACCGAGCAGACCAACATTCTGGCGCTCAATGCTGCCATCCAGGCCGCTTCCGCGGGTGAGGCGGGCCGCGGCTTTACCGTGGTGGCGGAGGAGGTGCAGCGGCTCGCGGAACGTTCCGGCGAGGCCACCAAGCAGATCGGCGCCATCGTCAAAACCATTCAGACCGACACTCACGACGCGGTGGCGGCGATGGAGAAAAGCACCCAGGGTGTGGTGGAGGGTGCGAAGCTCTCGGATGCCGCGGGTCAAGCCCTGGCCGAGATCGGTCGCGTGTCGCGGGAACTGGCGGCCCTGATCGAGACCATTTCCCAGCGCACCCAAGCCCAGGCGGAAATGGCCAAGATCGTCGCCAAGAACATGCAGGACATCCAGGCCATTACCACCCAGACCACCGAGGGCACCAAGCAGACGGCGGTGTCCATCGGTCAGCTGGCCAGCCTGGCGGCCGACCTGAAGGGTTCCGTGGCCGGCTTCAAGCTTTCCTGATTGCCCCGGCAGGCGGACATGAGCACACCATCGAATTTCGACATCGGCCCCCTCACCTGGGTCAAGGCAGAGATCGACGCCGCGCTCGCCAAGGCGCGGGAACAGCTCACCTTGTTTGCGGGCAACACTGCCGATAGCACGCCCCTCAAGTTTGCCCAGACCCATCTGCACCAGGTCACGGGCGCGGTGCAAATGGTGGGCTTGGACGGGCTGGCCCGTTTCGCGGAAGAAGTGGAGCGCCTGCTTGCCGCCTTGGAAAAGCGCGAGCTGGAAGCCGACGGCGACCGCCTAGACCTGGCCGATCAGGGATTCACTGCGCTTGCGCGCTATCTCGACGACCTCATGGCCGGCGCGCCCGATGTCCCCCTGCGCCTATTTCCCATTTATCGCGCCCTCCTGCAGGCGCGTGGGGCGGAGCGGATCAGCGAAGCGGATCTCTTTTATCCTGATCTCTCCGTGCGGGCGCCGCGGGCGGCGGCCGATTCGCCGGTGTCCGAGGCCGATTTTCCCCGTTACGTGCGCGCCGAGCGCAGCCAGTACCAGAAGGGGTTGCTCAAGTGGCTACGCCAGCCGCACGAGAGGGAGGGCCTGGAGCAGATGAAGCGGGCGCTTCAGGCCATCGAGGCCACCCAGACCCAGCCCGCCAACCGCACCTTCTGGTGGAATGCCGTCGCCTTTGTGGATGGCCTGCTAGAAGGCGGCTTGGAACCCGAATTTGCAGTAAAGTCTTTGTGCGCTCGCATCGATCAGCAGATTCGCCGCCTGGGTGAGCGTTCCAGCAAGGTGGCGGAGCGCCTGCTGCGCGACGTGCTCTACCACATCGCCCGCGCCAAGCCCGCCACCGAGCGGCTGGCCAGCGTGAAACAAGCCTACGCCTTGGACGAATACCTGGCCGCGGCACCCCTGGTCACGACAAGCGGCGACGAGCAAGCAGAGCGCCTGCGGCCGCTATTGCGGGAGCTTGGCGAACTCGTCGCCGGGGCTAAGGAGGCGTGGCTTAAGTTCACGGCGGGCAATCCGGATGCCCTCAAGGCCTTCCACGGCCACGCTGCGCGCCTGGCGGACAAAGCCCGCGCCCTGGAGCATCCGGCCCTGGACGAGTTGCTGCACGGCATTGCCCAAGGCGCGGCGCGCCTGATGGCCGGCGCGCCCCGCAACGAGACCGTGGACATGGAGATGGCCACCGCGCTCCTGCTTGCCGAGAATGCCATCGAAAACTTCGCCCACCTTTCGCCTGCCTTCGTGGGACAGGCCCATGTCCAGGGCAAGCGGCTGGCGGCCGCGCTCGCCGGCGAATCCCTGGCCGAGATCGAAGTCGTGCCACTGCTCGACGAGATGGCGCGGCGGGCCCAGGAGAAACTTCTGCTTGCTCAGGTGGGCACGGAGATTCAAACCAATCTGCGCCAGGTGGAGCAGGTGCTCGATGCCTTCTTCCGCGATCATACCAAGCGCGCGGAGCTTCCCAAGCTTGCGCGCTACATGACCCAGATCGAGGGGGCGCTGCGCATCCTGGAACTGGAGCGGGCGGCTGAGCTGCTCGCTGCTTGCCAGCGCATCATCGACCACTTCGCCGATCCCGCCTACGAACCCCAGCCGGGCGAGTTGGAGCGGCTCGCCGAAGGGTTGTCCGCTCTGGGCTTCTACGTGGAGGCGGTGCAGCACGGGCGGCCCGATGCGTTCGAAATCCTGGCGCCCGTGATCAAGCGTTTCCCTGAGCTCAAGCAGCGCGAGGCAGAAGCGCGGGAGGAGGAAACCGTCCTGCCACCCCTGGCCAGCGTCGAAGAAGGGCTGGAGGACCAAAAGAAACTGGCCCAGACCCTCTACGCAGCCTGGAAGGCCGATCCCACGGATGCTAACCGGGAGGCTCTACTCGCGCAGGTGGCTCTGCTACAGCAGGACGCCGACCTCATGGACGACGCCCGCCTGAAAGAGCGGGCAAGCCGCGTGCTCGACTTGCTTTCTGCCGGCACGGGTGCAACCGAAGCGCTCGATACCGCCCTGGCAGAGCTGGCGGCGCCCAGAGTGGCGACGGTGGCGCCCTCTGCGGAAACGGCCGCGTTGCTTGAGGCAAGCAAGGAGGCCATCGACCGCGAGATGCTGGAGGTCTATCTGGAGGAAGCGCAGGACGTGCTCGCCACAGTGGCGGAGCACTTGAGCCGAGTGCGCATCCAGCCACACGACCATGGCGCGCTCACCACGATTCGCCGTGGCTTCCACACCCTCAAGGGTTCAGGACGCATGGTGGGACTCACCGACCTGGGCGAGGTGGCCTGGGGCATCGAGCAGACCATGAACAAATGGCTGCAGGAAGAGCGCGACGCCACACCGGAACTCATCGACATGCTGCAACAGGCCCACGCGGCCTTCACCGGCTGGGTCGATACCCTGAACCGCGAGGGTCACGTGACCGTGCATGCGGATGAACTGCTGGCCAAGGCAGCGGCCCTGCGCGGCGAGCCGCCCCCCGGCCCGCCTTCTCCGCCCACGCCCCCACCCGGCCCCGGCGCCGCGACGGTCGCCGAGGCGCAAGCCGCGCCGGACACGCTGACAGGCCCGCAGACGGTCGCCGAAATCCAGGCGGAGACCGTAGGCGCCGCCGATGAGATGACCATGCCGGGAGACACCGCGCCCGGGGCCCGGCGCGACCCCGGGGAGGCCATGTCGTCCGAAACCGTGTTCCCCGAGCCGGAAAGCGGCGAGCAAGCCATCTCCGACAGCGAGCGGGAGCGGCCCCAGGCCGGGGCAACCGGGGCGCAGCCGCTCGCCACAGAGGGTCCGTCCGCGCCGTGGGAGGATCGGCTCACCGCCGACCCGCACCAGCTGCTCGAGTCGCTCGCCACAGAGGCGCCGGCGGCGCCGTTGGAGGCCATCGTGGAGACCCTGCCGGCTCCGCCCCCGCCCCCCAGCGAAATCGACGTGGGGGGACGCGTGCTTTCGCCGACTTTGTACGAACTCTTTCTGAACGAAGCGGGCCAGCATCTGGCTAGGCTGCGTGAAGGTCTCGCTGCGCTGCGGCAGGCGCCGGCCGCGCCCATCCCCTACGATTTCATGCGCGCCGCTCACACCTTGGGGGGCATCTGTAGCACCGTTGGCTTTGGCGCGCCGGCCGATTGCGCCTATGCCCTGGAACGTTTCCTGGTGGACCTGCTCGACCACCCGCGCGCCTTGCCGCCCGAGGACGTGGCGCTCATCGGCGGCGCCATCGAGGCGCTCAGCGCCATGGTCGAGGCGATTCGCCGGCGCGAGACCCCGACCCCCGCGGCAGACACGGTGGCGGCGTTGGCCCAACGCCTGGAGGCGGTCCGTGCCGCGCGTGCGGACAGTGAAGCGTCCTCGAGTGAGCCCGCGGCGGCACCCCTTGGCGCGCAGGCCGAGACCGGGTCGTCAGAAGAGCCGGTCCAGGGAAGGGATGACTTCTCGCAGGCCGTGTCAACGCCTGCCCAGGAGGCACGCGCTGCCGAAGCCGGGGCGCCAGACGGATCCGCTGCTGCCACGAGCATTTCGCCAGCGGCGGCCGCGCCCGAGCCCGCAAGCGGTATCCGCGACGACCTGGATGCGGATCTTCTGCCCATCTTCCTGGAAGAAGCGGAGGAACTCATCCCCATCATCGGCCAGCAGCTGCGGGCCTGGCAGGCTGCCCCGAGCGACCGATCCGCGCAGCAGGCATTGCAGCGCGCCCTGCACACCCTCAAGGGTTCCGCGCGCATGGCCGGGGCCATGCGCCTGGGCGAACTTACCCACCAGATGGAGACGCGGGTGATCGCCGCCATGGAAGGCGGTGCGCCGGAGCCTGCCCTATTCGAGCAGCTAACGGCCCATTTCGACCGCATCGGCGATTTGCATGATGCCCTCCAGCGGGGTGAAACTGCGCCTGCCGTGCCCACGGCGACCTCCGCGGCTGCCGCGGCAAGCGGCCCCGTGCCGGTGGTGCTGGGGTTGCGCGCCCAGACGGGGGCGCCGCTTCCCAGCGCGGTGGCCGAGCCAGAGGCGGGGCGGGCCATGCTGCGGGTTCGCGCCGACGTGGTGGACCGGCTGGTGAACGAAGCCGGCGAGGTGAGCATTGCCCGTTCCCGCATCGAGGGCGAGATTCGCAATTTCAAGCAATTGTTGAAGGAACTCACGGACAACGTGATCCGCCTGCGTGCCCAGTTGCGGGAAGTGGAAATCCAGGCAGAGACGCAGATGCAGTCGCGCCTGTCCATGGCCCAGGACGCGCACCAGGAATTCGATCCCCTGGAGTTCGACCGCTTCACCCGCTTGCAGGAACTCACGCGCATGATGGCCGAGTCGGTGAACGACGTCTCCACCGTGCAACAGGCCCTGCTTAAGAACATCGACGAGGCGGAAGCCGCGTTGCTGGCCCAGGCGCGCATGAACCGGGAATTGCAGCAGCAGCTCATGCACATCCGCATGGTACCCCTGTCTAGCATCACCGAGCGCCTGCAACGCATCGTGCGCCAGACGGCGAAAGAGCTCGGCAAGGAGGCCGTCCTTACTATCCAGGGCGAAGGGGTGGAGCTGGATCGCAGCGTGCTGGAAAAGATGACCGCCCCCTTCGAGCACTTACTGCGCAATGCGCTCGCCCATGGCCTGGAATCGCAAGCCGAGCGGCAAAGCGCCGGCAAGCCACCGGCCGGTCAGCTGAATCTCATCGCGCGGCAAGAAGGCAACGAAGTGGTGCTCACCATTGCCGACGATGGTGCTGGCATCGATCTCGAACGGGTGCGCGCCAAGGCGGTGGAAATGGGCTGGCTTGCGCCGGGCGAGGAAGCCTCGCCCGCCCGCCTCATGGAAATGATTTTCCAGCCCGGTTTTTCCACCGCTTCTGAGATTACCCAGATCGCCGGGCGCGGCGTGGGCATGGACGTGGTCCGCAACGAAATCGCCAGCCTGGGCGGCCGGATCGAGGTGGCCTCGGAAAAAGGCAAGGGCACCACCTTCACCATCTATTTGCCCCTCACCCTGGCAGTGACCCAAGCGGTGCTGGTCCATGCCGGTGGCCAGATCTACGCGATTCCCTCCAGCATGGTGGAGCAGGTGCAGGAACTGCGCCCGGAGCCCCTTGCCGAAGTCTATCGGAAGGGCCAGGTGGAATGGCTGGGCAATGTCTATCCCCTCTACTACCTGCCGCGGCTCCTTGGCGACGACACCACCCAGCCCGAGGCGCTGCTCTACACCTCGATCATGCTGTTACGCAGCGGCAGCCAGCGCTGCGCTCTGCACGTGGACGCCCTGGAAGGCAACCAAGAAATCGTCATCAAAAACATCGGCCCGCAGCTTGCGCGTGTCACCGGCATTTCTGGCGCCACCGTGTTGGGCAATGGCCGCATCGTGCTCATCATCAATCCGGTGCAACTGGCGCATCGCGAAACGCCTCACGTGGCGGCGCAGGTATCCATGCCCGCGGGGGAGGCGCTTAGCACCACGCCCGTCATCATGGTGGTGGACGATTCTCTTACCGTGCGCAAGATCACCGGCCGCTTGCTGGCCAAAGAAGGCTATCAGGTGATCACCGCGAAAGACGGTGTCGATGCCTTGCAGCAACTGCAAGAAACCCTACCGGCGGTCATGCTGGTGGACATCGAAATGCCGCGCATGGATGGTTTCGAACTCACCAAGAACGTGCGCGGCGACCCCCGCACGCGCCATATCCCGATCATCATGATCACCTCGCGCACCGCGGAGAAACACCGCAATTACGCCAAGGAGCTTGGGGTGAACGTCTATCTGGGCAAGCCTTACCAGGAAGAGGAACTGCTTGCCCACATCGAGCGCTTCGTGCGCGAGGGCGCGGTACTCGCGGCCTGACCTGGCACTTCGTTTCCGCGACGCGGCTTGTGAAGGCTGTGTTGCTCGCGGCTTTAGCCGCGCCCCAGCCATTCCACAGCGCTCATGCGCCGAACGCGCTGCCCCACTGGTCCCGATAGAAGAACAGGACGACTAAGCCCAAGGCGATGCGATACCAGGCGAAGGGAATGAAGCTGTGGCTGGCCACCCAGCGCAGCAAGGCCTTCACGGCCAGCATGGCGGCGATGAAGGAGGCCGCGAAGCCCACCGCGAACAGCGGCAGGTCGGAAAGCCGCAGGAGCAACCAGTTCTTATATACGTCGTAGAACGTCGCCGCGAACATGGTGGGGATGGCGAGAAAGAACGAAAACTCGGTGGCCGCCCGCCGCGACAAGCCAAACACGATGCCGCCCATGATGGTGGCCCCGGCGCGCGACACACCCGGAAACATGGCGAGCGACTGGGCGAAGCCGATCTGCAGCGCCTGCTGCCAGCTCATGGCATCCACTGTCTGCACACGGGGATGGTAGGCACGCTTCTCGATATAGAGAATCGCCAATCCACCTGCGATCAGCGCCGCAGCCACCGTGATGGGATTGAACAGATACGCCTTGATGGTGTGATGAAACATCACTCCGAGCACCGCGGCTGGCAGAAAGGCCACCAACAGGTGAAACACGAAGCGTTGTTCCCGGGGCACATGCGCCACGCCCTGCGCGACTTGCGCCAGACGTTGCCGGTAATCCCAGCACACGGCGAGGATGGCGGCGAGTTGGATGGCGATCTCGAACACCTTGCCGCGCTCGTCGTTGAAGTCGAGCAGGTCGCCCACCAGGATCAGATGACCAGTGGAGGAAACGGGCAGAAACTCGGTCAGGCCCTCGACGATGCCAAGCAGAAGAGCCTTGAGAAGCAGAACGATATCCATGAAGTCTCGCGCCGCGCAAAGCCGGCATTGTATCGGCTTTGCGCAGGCAGGTGTGACGGCGCGTCAAGCCTTGCGGTAGATTTCGGCGCCGCTTGCGACGAACTCGATGGATTTCTGCGCCATCCCGCGGGCGAGGGCTTCTTCTGCGCTCACACCTTGCTGGGCAGCGTATTCCCGCACGTCCTGGGTGATCTTCATGGAGCAGAAATGCGGGCCACACATGGAGCAGAAGTGGGCCAGCTTGGCCCCCGCCTGGGGCAGGGTTTCGTCGTGAAATTCCCGCGCCCGGTCTGGATCGAGACCGAGGTTGAACTGGTCCTCCCAACGGAACTCGAAGCGCGCCTTGGATAGGGCGTTGTCGCGGATCTGAGCGCCGGGATGGCCCTTGGCCAGATCGGCGGCATGGGCGGCGAGCTTGTAGGTGATGATGCCTTCCTTGACGTCCTGCTTGTTGGGCAGGCCCAAGTGTTCCTTGGGCGTGACGTAGCACAGCATGGCCGTGCCATACCAGCCGATTTGCGCGGCACCGATGGCGCTGGTGATGTGATCGTAGCCCGGGGCGATGTCGGTGGTGAGCGGCCCAAGGGTGTAGAAGGGCGCTTCATCGCACCATTCCAGTTCCTTGTCCATGTTCTCCTTGATGAGCTGCATGGGCACGTGGCCGGGCCCTTCGATCATCACCTGCACATCGTGCCGCCAGGCGATCTGCGTGAGTTCGCCGAGGGTCTTGAGCTCTGCAAGTTGCGCCTCGTCGTTAGCGTCATAGATGGAGCCGGGCCGCAGGCCATCGCCCAAGGAGAAGGCCACGTCGTAGGCTTTCATGATCTCGCAGATTTCCTCGAAGTGGGTGTAGAGGAAGTTCTCCTGGTGATGGGCCAGACACCACTTGGCCATGATCGAGCCGCCGCGGGAGACAATCCCCGTCAGCCGGCTGGCGGTCAGCGGCACGTAGCGCAACAGGACCCCGGCATGGATGGTGAAGTAGTCCACGCCCTGCTCGGCCTGCTCGATCAGGGTGTCCCGGAAGATTTCCCAGGTGAGTTCCTCGGCGCGGCCGTCCACCTTTTCCAGTGCCTGGTAGATGGGCACGGTGCCGATGGGCACCGGGCTGTTGCGGATGATCCATTCGCGGGTTTCGTGGATGTGCTTGCCGGTGGACAGGTCCATCACCGTGTCGGCTCCCCAGCGGATGGCCCAGGTCATTTTTTCCACTTCCTCGCCGATGCCGGAGGACACCGCGGAGTTGCCGATGTTGGCATTCACCTTCACCAGGAAATTGCGGCCGATGATCATCGGCTCCGATTCCGGATGGTTGATGTTGGCGGGAATGATGGCGCGCCCGCGCGCCACCTCGTCCCGCACGAATTCCGGCGTGATGGTCTCGGGGATAGAAGCACCGAAGCGCTGGCCCGGATGCTGGCGAGTGAGCAGCGCGGCCATGCGTTGGCCGGTCGGGCCGGCGGCGCGCAGGCTCTCCAGGTATTCCTGGCGCCGCAGGTTCTCGCGGATGGCCACGAATTCCATTTCGGGCGTGATGATGCCCTGCCTGGCATAGTGCATTTGGGTGACGTTCATGCCGGCCCTGGCGCGGCGTGGGCGCCGCTTCAGATCGAAGCGCAGATGGGCAAGCTTGGGGTCCGTAAGCCGCGCGCGTCCGTACTCGGAGCTGGGGCCCGGTAGCACCTCGGTGTCGCCTCGCTCCTCGATCCAACGCGCCCGCAAGGGCGTAAGCCCTTTGCGGATGTCGATGTTCACCTCGGGGTCTGTGTAGGGGCCAGAAGTGTCATAGACAAAAATCGGTGGGTTGGGCTCCGCGCCGAAAGAGGCGGGCGTGTCGCTTTGCCGGATCTCGCGCATGGGCACGCGAATGTCCGGGCGCGAACCCTCGACGTAAATCTTGCGGGAATTGGGGAAAGGCTGGATGGCGGCTTCGTCCACCTTGGCGGTGGCGGCGTCGAATGGGCCTGCGGGATTCAAAACGGCGTTCATGGCGCGCTCCGGTTGGTGGGAGCGGCGGCGGGGGGCCGTCGCTTCCCTACGGCGGTATCAACCGCATCAGGTTCAACCCAGATCATCCATTAGACCGGCGGGTGCGCCATGAACTGCACGGCGCATGACACGCATCACCCACTTTTGGAGATGCCACCCGCGCCCAAGCGGGGGTGGGTGGCCACGCGTGCTCCGGCTCGCGCTCGACTCCTCGGACAGGTGTTCAAGCTGGCCTGCGACCGTCTTACGCAACCCAGGCGCGCCTGGGCCCACCCCATGCGGCGTCCTAATGGATAATCTGGGTTAAAGAGTATTTCTCACTCCCATGCGGGAGACCCCCAGCGAGTCCGCCAAAGGTACGGCATTTGTGGAATAATCGCAAGATTCATAAGGAAAAACACGGAGGCGTCATGGATTTGGAACAGGCCCGGTTCAACATGGTCGAGCAGCAGATCCGCCCGTGGGGCGTGCTGGACGAGACGGTGCTCGGCACACTCTATCGGGTCAAGCGGGAGGAGTACGTGCCGCCCGTCTATCGTAGCCTCGCGTTTTCCGATCTGGAAATTCCTTTGGGTCACGGCCAGACCATGCTGGCACCCAAGCTGGAGGCGCGCCTGCTCCAGGCGCTTGAGCTCAAGCCCACGGACAAGGTGCTGGAAGTGGGGACGGGGAGTGGCTACTTCACCGCGCTGCTTGCGCAGCTTGCCCGCGACGTGGTGAGCGTGGAGATCCTGCCGGAGTTTTCCAGCGAGGCGCGCGCCAAGCTCGCCGCCCACGAGATCCACAACGTCACCTTCGAGGTGGGCGACGCCGCTCGCGGTTGGGCGCGCCATGCGCCCTATGACGCCATCGTGCTCACCGGCTCGACGCCGGTGCTGGCGGAAGCATTCCTCCACAGCTTACGTCCAGGGGGGCGGCTGCTAGCGGTGGTGGGCGAACCGCCGGTGATGACGGCGCGCCGAGTGCGCCTGATCGAACCTGGCGTGTCCGAGAGCGAGGATCTATTCGAAACCTGCATCGCGCCGCTGATCAACGCGCCTCAGCCGGCGCGCTTCGTCTTCTGATGGAACACTTGACGCCCGCGGAGCTTGCCGCCTGGCTGTCCGATCCCAGCCGGCCCAAGCCCCGGCTTGTGGACGTGCGCGAGCCGTGGGAATTCGACATCTGCCATTTGCCGGGCGCCGAGCTTTTTCCTATGCGCCAGCTCCTCGAGCGGCTCGACGCCCTCTCACCCGATCGGGAAACGGTGGTCATCTGCCATCATGGCATCCGCAGCTATCAGGTGGCCCGGGTGCTGGAGCGGCAGGGATTTCGCGCCGTGTATAATCTCACCGGCGGTCTGGCCGCCTGGGCGCGGGATGTGGACGCGTCCATGCCCACCTACTGACTCCACCGCGAAAGGCATTCCATGAAGACGCTTGCGGCGGCGCTGGCCGCCATCGGAATCGTGTCGCCCGCCTTCGGCGCGGATCTTTTGCAGCTCTACCGGGAGGCGCTCAGCCAAGACGCCACCTACCAGGCCGCCCGCGCCGCGCGGGATGCCGGGCGGGAAAAGCTGCCCCAGGGCCGCGCGGGGTTGCTCCCGTCGGTCAATCTCAATGCCAACACCACCTACAACGAGGTGGACACCACCTACCGGGCGTCCATGCCGGGCCTGCTGTCCAGTGGCACCAGCCGTTATAACAGCCATGGCTACAGCGTGAGCATCGCCCAGCCCTTGTATCGCAGGCAGAATTTCGCGGCTTATGAGCAGGCCAAGGCGGCGGTGGCCGCAACCGATGCCCAGTTCGAGCAGGCGGGCCAGGAGCTGGTACTGCGCGTCGCCCAGGCCTATTTCGATGTCTTGCTCGCCCAGGACAACGTGGTGCTCGCCCAGGCGCAAAAGGCTGCCATCGCCGAACAGCTGGCGCAGGCGAAAAGGGCCTTCGAGGTGGGCACTGCCACCATTACCGACACCCACGAGGCCCAGGCCCGCTACGACCTGATCGTGGCCCAGGAGATCGCCGCCCAGAACGACCTGGAAATCAAGCGCCGCGACCTGGAGCGCCTCACGGGCAAACCGGTGGAGCGGGTCGAACCCTTGCGGGGTGAACCACCCCTGGAAGCGCCGCAGCAAGACATGGAAGCTTGGGTCCAGCGCGCCCTTAATCACAACCCCAACCTCATCGCGGCGCGCGCCGCACTCGAGGCCGCCAACCAGCAGGTGGAAGTCGCTCGCGGCGGCCATCATCCGACTCTGGACGTGGTGGCAAGCTATGGCGATAACCGTGTCGGCGGCGGCACCTTCGGCGGCTTCGACCAGACTGCCAAAACCATCGGCCTGCAGCTCGCCATACCCATTTATCAGGGGGGCGGCACCGATTCCCGGGTGCGTGAGGCGCTCGCCCATCAGGAGCAAGCACGGCAAGAACTGGAAGCCGCGGTACGCGCTGTCACCCAGCAGGTCCGCCAGGCCTATCTCAATGTCAGCAACGGCATCGCCCAGGTGAAGGCCCTCAAGCAGGCGCTCGCCTCCAGCCAACTCTCCCTCGAATCCACCCAGCTCGGCTTGGAAGTGGGCGTGCGCACCAGCGTGGACCTGCTCAATGCGCGGCAGCAACTTTTCACCGCCAAGCGCGACCTGGCCCAGGCCACCTATGCCTACATCCTCGCCCGCCTGCGTCTCGAAGCCGCGGTGGGGGACCTTAACGAAGGCGACGTCATCGCCACCAACACCTGGCTCGCCGGCCGCTGACCCGCCGGGCGAGGGTCGCCGGGGTCGCCTACAGAAAGGTTGGGGGCTTGCGGGAGAGGTTTTCGCCTGGATCGACCCGTGGTCCCGCTGCCGGTCGCCACTACAGCGCCTCCCACGGTGTCCAGGCCACATGGCATCGAGCACGGCTGTGGGCGGAGCGTCAGCCGCGACCTTGGCTGGCTTCGATGGCCGCCAGGGTGCGTTCGGTGGCGCCCCGATGCGCTGCGGCGAACTGGCGCCCCGCTTGCCCCATGGCCGCGCGCCGCTTCGGATCGCCCAGTAGCCGGCAGGCGGCGCGCACGGCCTCGCCCGCATCGCCAACGCGCAGTGCCGCGCCGGCGGCCAGGGCATCCTGCGCCGCTTGCGCGAAGTTGAAGGTGTGCGGTCCCAAGATCACCGGCGTGCCCATGGCGCAGGCCTCGATTAGATTCTGGCCGCCATGGGGCAGCAGACTGCCGCCCATGATTGCCACGTCCGCCGCGCCATAGTAGGCGAACATCTCTCCCATGCTGTCCCCCAGCAGCACACGGGTGTGCGAGGCCAGTGGTGCGTCTTCGCTGCGCCGCTGGAAAGGAATGCCCCGCCGCGCCAAGAGCGCGGCCACCTCATCGAAGCGTTGCGGATGGCGGGGCACGATGACCACAAGCAGGTCCGGCACGGCGCAGAGGGCGAGCGCGTCGAGCAGTTGCGCTTCTTCGCCCTCGCGGGTGCTGGCGGCCAGAAGCACCGGGCGCCCCCCCAGGCGTTGCCGCAGCGCGCAAGCGTGTCGTTCGGCCTCGGCAGGCGGGGTGATGTCGAACTTGAGGTTGCCTGTCACCACCACGTGTTTTGCGCCCAAGGCTTTAAGCCGCGCGGCGTCGGCTTCAGTCTGGGCGGCCACGCCGGTGAGGGCGGCGAAGGTGGCGCGGCT
This sequence comes from Thiobacter sp. AK1, assembly GCF_039822265.1. Classification (NCBI taxonomy): domain Bacteria; kingdom Pseudomonadati; phylum Pseudomonadota; class Betaproteobacteria; order Burkholderiales; family Thiobacteraceae; genus Thiobacter; species Thiobacter aerophilus. Next base: position 212,563 of record NZ_JBAJEX010000002.1, on the reverse strand, counting down.
GAGTGGGCCGAAACGCTGGTAGCGCCGCGCGGAACGTTCGGAAAGCCGCGCATTGACGAGCCACACCGGCACGCCCGCCTTCCGGCAGGCTGCCACGAGATTGGGCCAGACCTCGGTTTCCATGATTAGCGCCAGTCGCGGCCGGACATGGCGCAGGAAAGCGCGGATTGCAAACGGATAATCATAGGGGCAGTAGGCCTGCAGCACGGTATCGCCGTAGAGTTGACGGCCCGTTGCACGCCCCGTGGGGGTCATATGGGTGAGCAGGATCGAGTGGTCCGGATGGCATCGTCGTAGGGCCTGGATGAGCGGGGCGGCGGCGCGGGTCTCGCCCACGGAGACGGCGTGGATCCAGATCACGGGTCGGTCCGGCGCGCCGGGATGATGCCCGAAACGCTCCAGCAGGTGCGCGAGATAAGCAGGTTCGCGCCGCGCGCGCCAGGCCAGACGCAACAGCACCCCGGGCAGCAGCGCATAGAGAAGCAGGGTATAGAGGCGCCGCATTCAGACTGTTCCCCGCCCCAGCCACGTGTCCACCACCGCGAGCACTTCGCTCACCTGGGCAAAACGTCCCGGCACACCCAGATTGGCCACGGGCGTGGTGGCATACAGGCCATTGCGGCGCGGATCGGAGCCGCCGTAGAGGCCGATGGTGGGCGTGCCCACGGCGGTGGCCAAATGTGCCAGTCCCGTATCCACGCCCACCACCAGGCGGGCGTGGGCGAGCAGGGCGGCGGCCTCGGTCAGGGTCAGGCGCGGAGCGGGGATCGTCCCCGGGAGCTGGTCCGCTATCCGGCGCGCGCGTTCGTATTCAGCAAGACTACCCCAGGGCAGCACGAGGCCGAAGCCCCGGCTCACGAGCGCGTGCCCCAGGGCGACCCAATGGGCTTCCGGCCAGAGTTTTTCCCTGCGGCTGGTGGCGGTGAGTAGCACCCCGTAGGGCGCCTCGGGCGCGAAGCTTGGAGCCTGCGCCGGGCGCGGCAGCCCGTAGTCCAGGGGCAAGTCGGCGGGCAAGGCAAAAGCTGCGGCCGCAAGCGCGCGGTAGCGCACCACCGCGTGCGCCTGGGCATCGACGCTGTGGCAACGGTCGTAGAAGCGGGCCGCCAGCGGCTCGCGCGCGCAATCGGCACAGTAGCCCACGTGCGCGCCTTGGGCGAGCCGCGCAAGCAGTGCGCTCTTGATGAGGCCCTGGGTGTCCAGAATCACATCGTAGGCGTGCGCCCACACGCGTCGCCGAAAGGCAGCCATCTCGCGCCACACCGCGGGCCGCAAAAGCTGCCTGCGCCAGCGACGCAGGGCCACGGGGATCACCCTCTCGACTCCAGGATTGAGGCGCGGGATGTCGGCGAAGGCTTCCTCCACCAGCCAATCGATACGCGCATATGGATAGCGCGCGCGAATGTCCGCCACCACTGGCAGATTGTGGATCACGTCGCCCATCGACGAAGTCTTGACCAAAAGCACCCGCATGGGGGCGACAGCGTACACGCAAACCATGGGCCGCGCATATAGAATGGCGGGGTATTACGCCTTGCAAGCCGCGATTGGCCGAGCCAGGACTGCCTTTGCGCGCAGACAGGAAAGACGCACGGGGAGGAGGCTGACGGCATGTCTTGCTCATTTTGCGCGCAAGCAGGAATCGAGGCTGGCGCGGCCATGGGCGGGGTCGATGCCGGATTGTGGCTCGCGGCTGGGCTTATCGGAATGGCCAAAGACCTCATACCCACGAACGCGACCTCGAGGGCGTGCGCCAGGGCCGCTCCTACGATGACGGTTTACGCACAGCGTTTCACGCACTTTTGTCAATCGCGATAATCTTCGATCATGACCCGCCATCCCTTGTCCGTTACCATCATCGCCCGCGACGCCGCGGGGCAGATCGGTCCCTGCCTCGACTCGGTGGCCTTCGCCGACGAAATCCTGGTGGTGGACTCGGGCAGCCGCGATGCGACCCCCGAGCTTGCCGCCGCGCGGGGCGCGCGGGTGCTTCACCAGGCGTGGCTCGGCTACGGCCCGCAGAAGCAGTTTGCCGCGCAAGCAGCGACCCATGACTGGGTATTGTCCATCGACGCCGATGAGCGGGTGACGCCGCAACTCATGACGGCCATCGAAAAGGCCCTGGTGGCGCCCACTGCCGCCGGGTTCGAAATGGCGCGGCGCAACCGTTTCCTGGGGCGCTGGCTCGCTCATGGGGAAGGCTATCCGGATTGGTCGTTGCGCCTGTTCGATCGCAGGCGCGCGCGCTGGAGCGAGGATGCGGTGCATGAGAAGGTAATCTGCGACGGGCCCGTGTCGCGGCTTGCGGGCGATTTGCTGCACGAATCCTGCGAGACACTTGCGGGCTATCTGGAAAAGCAGAACCACTACACCAGCCTGCAGGCCGAGGCGCTCTACCAGGCAGGGCGGCGCGCCACCTGGGGATTGCTGCTGGCAAGCCCGCTTATGCGCTTCGTAAAGTTTTATCTCTTACGTGCTGGCTTTCTCGACGGGCTGCCCGGCCTGGTGCACATCGGCATCGGGTGCATGAACAGCTTCGTCAAATACGCGAAACTTTTGGAACTGCAAGGAAAGGGTAAGCCTTGAGAATCCTGGTCACCGGCTGCGCCGGTTTCATCGGCATGCACACTGCGCAACGCTTGGTCGCGCGCGGCGACGAAGTGGTGGGCGTGGACAACCTCAACGACTACTACGACGTGAAACTGAAAGTGGACCGGCTGCGGCAACTGGAGGGCAAGCGTGGCTTTGCCTTCGCCGAGCTGGACCTGGCCGACCGCTTAGCCTGCGCAGAACTGTTCGCCAAGGGGCGCTTTCAGCGGGTGGTGCATCTGGCCGCCCAACCTGGTGTGCGCTATTCCCTCAAGAATCCCCAAGCCTACATCGACTCCAATCTGGTGGCCTTCGGCAACGTGCTGGAAGGCTGCCGCCAGCAGGGCGTGGAGCACCTGGTCTATGCCAGCAGCTCCTCGGTGTACGGTGCGAACCGCAAGATGCCCTTCTCCGAGCACGACAACGTGGACCATCCGGTGAGTCTTTATGCCGCCACCAAGAAAGCCAACGAACTCATGGCCCACACCTATAGCCACCTGTTCGGCTTGCCCACCACGGGCTTGCGCTTCTTCACCGTCTATGGTCCCTGGGGCCGGCCGGACATGTCGCCTTCCCTGTTCGTGGGGGCCATCCTGCGTGGCGAACCCATCCAAGTGTTCAACGAAGGCAAAATGCGGCGTGACTTTACCTATATCGACGACATCATCGAAGGCGTGGTGCGCGTGCTCGACAAGATTCCAGAAGGGCAGCCGGATTTCGACCATGCCCATCCCGATCCGGCCGCCAGCCACGCGCCCTATCGCATCTACAACATCGGCAACCACGAGCCGGTGGAGCTCATGAGTTTCATCGAAACCATCGAACGTGCGGTGGGGCGCAAGGCCGAGAAAATCTTCTTGCCCATGCAACCGGGCGATGTGGAAGCGACCTATGCCGATACCACCCTGCTGCGGGAAGCAGTGGGGTTTGCGCCCGCCACCCCGCTGGCGGCGGGTATCGACCAGTTCGTCACCTGGTACCGGGCTTATTACAGGCTTTAGCCGAGACGAGTGATGGGCTTGTGGGTGCCCCGGGGTATGATTTGTAGCCGAATCTAAAGGCAGACCTGCCATGACCTCTTCCATCCTCGTCACCGGCGGCGCCGGTTTCATCGGCGCCAACTTTGTGCTCGAGTGGCTCGCCCGCCACGACGAGCCAGTGGTCAACCTGGACAAGCTCACCTATGCGGGAAACCTGGACAATCTCGCAGCGGTGGCCAACGATGCTCGCCACATTTTTGTGCGCGGCGACATCAACGATCGCGCCCTGGTGGAACGCCTGCTCGCCGAGCACCAGGTGCGCGCCATTGTGCATTTCGCAGCGGAATCCCACGTGGACCGTTCCATCCACGGCCCGGAGGATTTCATCACCACCAACGTCAACGGCACCTTCCACTTGCTGGAAGCCGCGCGGGCCTATCTTGCCGCGTGCCCGCAGGCGCAGCGCGCGCGTTTCCGTTTCGTGCACGTTTCCACCGATGAAGTCTATGGCTCCCTCGGGCCCACGGACCCACCGTTTTCCGAGACCACCTGTTTTGCCCCCAATAGTCCCTATTCGGCGTCAAAGGCGGCTTCCGACCACCTGGCGCGGGCCTGGCATCACACCTATGGGCTCCCCGTCATCATCACCCATTGCTCCAACAACTACGGCCCCTACCAGTTTCCCGAAAAACTCATCCCCTTGATGATCCTCAACGCCCTGTCGGGCAGACCGCTGCCCATCTACGGCGATGGACGCAACATCCGCGACTGGCTCTACGTCACTGACCACTGCCGCGCCCTGATGCGCGTGCTGGAGGCGGGGCGGCCCGGCGAGACCTACAACATCGGCGGCTGGAACGAAAAGACCAATCTGGACGTGGTGCACGCCCTGTGCGCCATCCTGGATCGCCTAAGACCAGAGGGCGCGCCCCACGCGCGGTTGATCCGTTTCGTCGCGGACCGCCCTGGGCACGACCGCCGCTACGCCATCGATGCACGCAAGATGCAGCGGGAGCTGGGTTGGCAGCCGGATGAGAGTTTCGACAGCGGGCTGAGCAAAACGGTGGAGTGGTATCTCGCCCATCAAGACTGGGTGGCGCGCATCACCAGCGGCGCTTACCGTCAGTGGGTGGAAAAACATTACGGCACACAGGTTGCATCATGAAGGGCATCATCCTCGCCGGCGGCGCTGGCACGCGGCTATATCCGGTCACCCTGGCGGTGTCCAAGCAGCTGTTGCCGGTGTACGACAAGCCCATGATCTACTACCCCTTGAGCACCCTGATGCTGGCGGGCATCCGCGACATGCTTGTCATCTCCACGCCCCAGGATACGCCCCGCTTCCGCCAGCTCCTGGGCGACGGGAGTCAATGGGGGCTCAACTTCTCTTACGCCGTGCAACCGCAGCCCGAAGGCATCGCCCAGGCCTTTCTCATCGGCGCCACCTTCATCGGCTGTGGTGGCTGTGCCCTGGTGCTGGGAGACAACATCTTCTACGGCCACGAGCTCGCCCGGGACCTGCAGCGGGCAGCGGCCAAGACCACGGGCGCCACCGTGTTCGCCTACCCGGTCCATGACCCGGAACGCTACGGTGTGGTGGAATTCGGCCCTGACCGCAAGGTTCTCTCCATCGAAGAAAAGCCCCAGCAACCCCGCTCCCGCTATGCCATCACGGGGCTTTATTTCTACGACAACCAGGTCATCGACATCGCGCGCGGGCTCAAACCGTCTGCGCGGGGCGAACTGGAGATCACCGACGTCAACCGCGAATACCTGGCGCGGGGGCAGCTCGAAGTCTCCATCATGGGCCGCGGCATGGCCTGGCTGGATACCGGCACCCACGAAACCTTGCTCGAGGCCTCAGCCTTCATCGAAACCATTGAACGCCGGCAGGGACTGAAAATTGCCTGCCCCGAAGAGGTCGCCTGGCGCATGGGCTACATCGACACGGAGCAACTCCTGCGCCTGGCCGCCCGCCTGGGCAACAGCCGCTATGGCGCCTACCTGCGAGCTCTAAGCGAGGAGCGGGTGTACTGAGCAGCGTCCACGGGGCGAAGCTCGGTATCGCGCCGGCTCAAGCCGCCACGGGGCCAGCTTTGGGGCCAATTTGTGGAGCGGCCTGAGCCGCGATCGGAATCGATGTGGGAGCGGCTTGAGCCGCAATCGGGACGAGCCACCTTCTCTCGGGAAGCGGGGCCAGAATGACCCCGCTTCCATTGACACCCCTTTCCATGCCGTGGTCCAATACCCCGTTCAATGAGTGAACGGACCATGCTGGATACCGCCACGCGCTACCGGCTGCTCAAACTGCTCGAGGCCAACCCCGAAGCCTCCCAGCGTGCGCTGGCGCGGGAGCTGGGGGTAAGCCTGGGCAAGGTCAACTACTGCCTGCGCGCGCTCATGGACAAAGGCTGGGTCAAGGCGCGCAACTTCCGCAATAGCGACAACAAGCTCGCCTACCTCTACGTGCTCACCCCCAAAGGTGCGGCGGAAAAGGCGCGGCTGACGGTTGAATATCTGCGCATCAAGCTTGCCGAGGCGGAAGCGCTAGAGCGGGAAATCGCCGCCCTGCGGGCGGAAGCCGCGCGGCTTCAAAAGGGCAAACCCGAGACATGTTCTTGAGACCGGAAAACTTCGCCTTGCTGACACTCATCGCTGGTGCCTGTGGCTGGCCAAGCGACGATCCCGACGACAAGGACTCCGCATGAACGAGCGAGCCTCCCTGAAAAAAGCCCTCATCACGGGCATCACCGGCCAGGACGGCGCCTATCTGGCCGAGTTTCTGCTCGGCAAGGGCTATGAAGTGCATGGCATCAAGCGCCGCACCAGCCTCTTCAACACCCAGCGCATCGACCACCTCTACCGCGACCCCCACGAGCCCGGCGTGCGCTTCTTCCTGCACCACGGTGACATGACCGATTCCTCCAGCCTCATGCACATCATCGAGAAAGTGCAGCCGGACGAAATCTACAACCTCGCCGCGCAAAGCCATGTGGCCGTCTCCTTCGAGGAACCGGAATACACCGCCAACGCCGATGCCCTGGGCACCCTGCGCATCCTGGAAGCCATCCGCACCCTGGGCCTCAAAGACAAAACGCGCTTTTATCAAGCCTCCACTTCCGAGCTGTTCGGCAAGGTGCGCGAAATTCCCCAGAAAGAAACCACGCCCTTCTATCCCCGCAGTCCCTACGCGGCCGCCAAGCTCTACGCCTACTGGATCACCATCAACTATCGCGAGGCCTATGGGCTCTATGCCTGCAACGGCATCCTGTTCAATCACGAAAGCCCCATCCGCGGTGAGACCTTCGTCACCCGTAAGATCACCCGGGGCTTAGCCCGCATCAAGCTGGGCCTTCAGGACTGCCTCTATCTTGGCAACCTGGATGCCAAGCGCGACTGGGGCCATGCGCGCGACTACGTCGAAGCCATGTGGTTGATGCTACAGCAACCCGAGCCGGACGATTTCGTCATCGCCACCGGCAGCCAATACAGCGTGCGGGACTTCGTCAACGCGGTGGCCCACGAGCTGGGCATGGAACTGGAATGGCGCGGCAGCGGGCGCGAAGAAAAGGCCTACTGGCTCAATCCCCCTCCTCCCTCTGGGAGAGGGGCTGGGGGTGAGGGTCAGCCCATCGTCGCGGTCGATCCTCGCTACTTCCGCCCCGCCGAGGTCGAAACCCTGTTGGGCGATGCCAGCAAGGCGCGGGAGAGGCTGGGTTGGCGGCCACGTGTGCCATTCGACCAACTGGTCAAAGAAATGGCGCAGGCCGACCTGAAAGAAGCCCAGCGAGAGCAGCTCATGCGTGCTCATGGACACGCTGTGTCGAACCGCCTGGAGTGAAGGTCGTGCAGCACGAACCCTGCATGCCCCTTGATGCCAGAATTTATGTGGCCGGCCACCGCGGCCTTGTCGGCTCCGCCCTTATGCGCCGACTCGCCGCGCAAGGCTACACAAGCCTGCTCACTCGCAGCCACGCCGAGCTCGACCTCACCGACCAGGCCGCCGTGCGCGCCTTCTTCGAAGCCGAGCGCCCGGACTACGTGTTCCTCGCTGCCGCCAAGGTGGGCGGCATCCTCGCCAACGACACCTACCCGGCAGAGTTCATCCACCAGAACCTGGCGATTCAGACCAACGTCATCCACGAGGCCTGGCGGGCGGGGGTCAAGCGCCTGCTTTTTCTCGGCTCCTCCTGCATCTACCCCCGCGACTGCCCCCAGCCCATCAAGGAAGAATACCTCCTCACCGGCCCGCTCGAGCCCACCAATCGCCCCTATGCGGTGGCCAAGATCGCCGGCATCGAAATGTGCTGGGCCTACAACCGCCAGTACGGCACGCGCTTTCTCGCCGTCATGCCCACCAACCTCTACGGCCCCGGCGACAACTACGACCTTGCCACCTCCCACGTCATCCCCGCGATGCTGCGCAAGTTCCACCTGGCCAAACTGGCCATGGAAAAAAACTGGGCCGCCATCGAGGCGGACGAACGCCACCACGGCCCCATCCCGGCGGACATCAAGCGCGACCTCTACGCCACCTGTTGCGAAGGCCAGCCGCCGCGCGTCGTCCTCTGGGGCACGGGCACCCCGCGCCGAGAATTCCTGTACAGCGACGACCTGGCCGATGCCTGCCTCTTTCTCATGAACCTGCCAGATGCCCAATTCGACGCGCTTCTCAACCCCTCTCCCACCGGGAGAGGGGCCGGGGGTGAGGGCGCATCCCCTCTCCCTCCGGGAGAGGGGTCGGGGGTGAGGGCTCAACACCCCCCGCTCATCAACATCGGCGTCGGCCACGACCTCACCATTCGTGAGCTCGCCGAAACCATCGCCCAAGTGGTGGGCTACAAGGGCGAGATCGTCTTCGACGCCACGAAGCCCGATGGCACGCCGAGGAAGGTGTTGGATGTGTCGCGCCTATTTTCACTTGGGTGGCAGCCGACCGTTCCGTTGCTGCAAGGCCTCGAACAAGCCTTGGAGGGTCTCACAGGATGACGGCGGCAAAACTGTTCTCGTATGCACGTGCGCTGCTCAGCGAAGCGTTCTTGCGTTTATACATGCCGTATTTACGTTGCAGGTTGGGACATCTCGGTCCGGGCGCAGGGATTTATGGACGCTGCAAGATCTCTTTCCCGCAGCATGTGCATATCGGTGCGAATACCTCCATAGGGCCAGGATGTTTTCTTCAAGCTTCGTCGCAAGGACATATCATCATCGGCGAGCGCTGCGCCATCGCAGCTTTCACGCGCATCATTACCCCCACCCACGACCCGGCGGTGCTACCGGTGGCGGCGGTCGGCATTAACCGGACTGTGGAAATTGGTGACGATGTCTGGATTGGAACGGGCGCCATGATCCTTCCCGGTGTTAGGATCGGCAGCCGCAGCATCGTGGCGGCGGGGGCGGTGGTGACGAAGGATGTACCGGAAGACGTCATGGTCGCTGGTGTGCCCGCGCGTGTCGTAAAAACCTTGTTGCCCGCCGAGCTGCGGTTCGAAAACGGGCGCCGCGCCATCTTGCAGAAAAGGAAAGCCTCATGAAACTCCACCTTGGCTGCGGCAAGCGGCACATTCCCGGCTTCGTCCATATCGACGCCATCGACTATCCCCATGTGGATCACGTGGCGACGATCGACAACCTTTCCTTCATTGCCGATAACAGTGTCGATCTCATCTACAACTGCCATGTGCTGGAGCATTTCAAGCGCCGTGACGTGGGGCGCGTGTTGCGGGAGTGGCACCGCGTGCTCAAGCCAGGTGGCATGCTGCGTATTTCCGTCCCCGATTTCGCGAAACTCTGCGAGGTCTATCAACGCTACGGCAAACTCGATCTGGTGATCGGCGCGCTCTTTGGGCGGCAGGATTATCTATACAACATCCACTACAACGTCTTCGACTTTGACACCCTGGCCCAAGAACTCACGGCAGCCGGATTCGTCGATGTGCGCCGCTATGACTGGCGCGAAACGGAACATGCGGCTATCGATGACTATTCCCAGGCGTACATCCCGCATATGGACAAGGAAAATGGGATTCTAATTAGCCTGAATGTCGAGTGCGAAAAACCACTGCACATCGGATGTTGAAAACAAGGGCCATCCTGGAACGAGCCAAGTGGCTTTACGGACTGTATGTTCGTCGAGACCCATTTTTACAAGAGGTTCGCCGTTGGTTCAGGGACAAGGGTGACCAAACGCTACGTTTGCACTACCCCTTGACTTCAGACAGCATCGTTGTCGACGTGGGGGGCTACGTCGGCGATTTCGCAGAGGCTATTTACACCAAATATCGATGTAGAGTTCTGGTTTTTGAGCCGGTGGCGGAGTATTGGCAGCGCTGTGTCGCCCGCTTCGCCCAGAACCCCAGGATCGAAGTATTCAACTATGGTCTTGGTTCCAAAGATGCAAGTCTGCCGCTAGAGATCAAAGGGGATGGGTCCTCTTTCGTAGAAGACCATTCGACGGCCCAGAGCCACGCTCTCGCCTCATTGAGACGGGCGGATACCACGCTAGAAGCGCTCGGGATAAAACACGTGGATTTGATGAAAATCAATATCGAAGGCGGGGAATACGATCTGCTGGAGTTGCTGATAGAGACCGGATGGCTAACCCGCATTCGCTTTTTGCAGATACAGTTCCACAACTTCGTGCCCGGCGCAACCGAACGAAGGCAAGTAATTCGATCCAAACTCGCTCAGAGCCATACCGAGATGTGGACCTACGAGTTCGTGTGGGAGAGTTGGCAGCGTCGTGGCTACCCCGGGTCCTCAGGCAACCTATCATGATGAAGGCTTTGTTCGTTCACAGCGGAACTAAGCCGGCGAGAGGTATTTTCGAGCGGGATGGTGCCCCAAATGGCCTCACCGCAGCATGGTGTGAGCTTCGAACCGCGTTTAAGGATGCCGGGTGTCAGTTGGTTACAGAGGATGAGTGGGACGGTGACCTGCCGAATTTTGAGCTACACCTCGACGCTCGAGCCCAGAAAAGTGAGGCCCCGTCATTCTGTATCCTTACCGAATGCGATTTAGTCTACCCGAACAATCGGTCTGCCCGACTCCTTGACAGATACGCACACCTCTTTACGTGGGATCCCACGCTGGTGGAATCGGGGCGAGCGACGAAGATTCAGCTCGGTCACCCTCTTGGCCCGGGAGTGGTAGATGGTTACGGAGACAGGCCACTGCTCGTTGTTTTGATCAACGCTAACAAGGCCCTCCCCGTTTGGCGTCCAAAGCAGGACCTCTACCGGGAAAGAGTGCGTGCCATCCGCTGGTTCGAGCGCCATGCACCTCAGGATTTTGCGCTCTATGGGTACGGCTGGGACAAGTTACCGCGCTTGCCGACGCGCTTGGGTGGCCTCGTTCATCGTATTGAAGGCGCGCTGCCTTTGCGCCCGCGATGGTTTCCCTCCTGGCGTGGTGTGGCGGCGAGCAAGCACGAGGTGTTGCGGCGGGCGCGCTTTTCCATCTGTTATGAAAATGTCGGCGGGTTGCGTGGCTACATCACCGAGAAAATCTTTGATGCCTTTTGTGCAGGCAACGTGCCCGTCTATTGGGGAGCAGAAGACATTGCCGACTACGTGCCAGAAACGTGTTTCATCGACCGCAGGCGGTTCCGTTCCTATGACGATCTTCACGCCTACCTCGTGTCCATGCCGGAAGACACATTCTTTGGCTACCAGAAGGCAATTCGAGATTTTCTCGCCTCGCCCAAGGCGCAACGCTTTTCGACTCGCACCTTCGCCGAGACCATTGTGGCCGGAGTGTTGAGCAGACTTTGAGCCCACCCATGGACAAAAGGCGTGACTTGATCCTCGTCGCCGGAGGACGGGCATCGAATGCCTTGCTGACGTTGGTCACGCTCTACGCGCTCACACGCCTGCTGCCGCCGGGTGAATATGCAGTATTGGCGTTGGTCACTGCCTTTCAGGCGTTCGCTGGCCTGATCGTAGTTAATCCTGCCGGGCTGTGGTTTCAACGCCATCTACACGAGTGGCATGACGCAGGCAGCTTGCCGAGCAGACGCCGTGGACTCGACGAGATACAACGATTCGCCGCGCTGGTAACCGCCAGTCTGGTGGTACTGTGGGGCGGCTTCGTACATTCGATGACGTGGGAAACGACTGTCTTTTTCGGTGCCCTCGTCGCTGCAATAATTTATTTTCAGACGGACGCAACCGTCTCCTCGAATGTGTTTAACGCGCTCGGCAGCCGGAGCTCCGCCGTGTTGTGGCAACTCGCGTTAAGCGCCTTGGGTTTGATCTTATCGGCGGGGCTGACTTTGCAATGGCGCAATGCCGTGGCGTGGCTGGCCGGTCAAGCGCTGGCTGCGGTGCTGGTGAGTCTGGTTTCGCGTGCCACGCTGCGACGTGTCGTGGGTCAACCGACGCCTTCCACCCCTCATGGTGAGCACTCGTTTTTGCGTGAGCGAGGGTATTGGCGTTTTGCTCTCCCCTTGGCAGCACTCACCAGCCTGATGTGGCTCTACGGTAACGGCTACCGGTTCATTCTCGAGCGTGCTTGGGATGCAACGGCATTGGGGATATTTTTGCTGGCACTCTCGGTTCCTGCCCAGATGACTGCGGTACTGGAATCCATCGTGATGCAGTATGCGTACCCGTTTTATTTTCGCCGTATCGCGGGCCAAGTCGATGAATCAACCAAGGCGGAGGCCACGGCGGCCATGACCAACGCCCTTCTTCCGCTGTATTGGGCCTGGGGCGCCTTTCTCTGTGTAGCGACGCCCCAGGTGATTTTTTTGATCACGGCGCCAAGCTATCATGGTGCCGCGCAGTGGGCGATCTATGGCGCATTGCTGGAAGTTGCCCGGTTGACGGGCAACGCCTGGAATCTTACTGCACAGGCAAGAAAAGACTTCCGCCCGCTGGTTTTGCCTCATGCAGTGGGTGCTGTGGGCAGTCTCATCACGGCGTTGGTCGTGTGGCACACCGGCGCTTCGGCGCAGGTGTTTGCCGCTGGGTTGCTGCTTGCCGCACTCGTCCAGAGTGCGCTCATGGTGATTCGGTCGCGAAACATGCTGCCGCTATGGTTTTCCAGAAGACGCGCGGGGATAGCAGGCTTGGTCCTTTTTTTGGGCCTCATGCTCGGCTTCCTGTGGCGCGCGGATCACGGCCCCTTGGTTTCGATCCTCATCATTGCCGTGGCCGGTGTGCTGTTTAGCCTAGTGGCTTATGTGCATCTGCGCACGGCGCGGTTTTTCCACAGCTTGGCTGAGCAGCGGCTGGCTTGAAGCGTATGGTGATCGTTCGTCTTTGTGGTGGGCTCGGTAACCAGATGTTCCAGTATGTGGCGGGCTACGCCCTCGCTCGGCTGCACGGCAGCGCGCTGCGCTTCGATACGAGCTGGTTCGAGACGAACCGCTTGCATAATGGTTTGGAGCTTGACCGGGTGTTTGGCCTGACGTTAGCGGAGGCAACCGCGTCGGACAAGCGCAGAATTCTCGGCTGGGCAGCACAACGGGTCGTTTACCGGGTGCTGGCCCGGAAATACCTGAAGCCCCTTCGCCCCCGCAGCATGGTCATGGAACCGCATTTTCACTATTGGCCAGGCTTTGCCGACTTGCCTGATGACGTTTATCTGGATGGTTACTGGCAAAGCGAGCGCTATTTTGCGTCTGTCGCGCCGGAGCTGCGCGAGCGCTTTCGTTTTGCCTTGCCGCTCGATCCGCGCAGTGCCGATCTCGTGGAGGCCATGGCGCAGCAAGAGAGTGTTTCCATTCATGTGCGACGAGGCGATTTCGTGTCTGACCCGAGCGTGAACCAGGTGCACGGCGTGGATCTTTCGGGTTATTACCGTGCAGCGATTGCCGCCATCCGCGAGCGAGTCCGCCAGCCGATTTTCTATGTGTTTTCCGACGAGCCGCAGTGGGTCCGCCAGCATCTCGAGATACCCGCGCAGTCGGTCATCGTCGATCATAATCGCGGTGAGGATAGCTACCGAGACATGCAATTGATGAGCGCCTGCCGTCATCACATTCTCGCCAACTCTTCATTCAGCTGGTGGGCGGCGTGGTTGAATCCGAGGGAGGACAAAATCGTGATCGCGCCTCGCCAGTGGTTCGCCGTCGCTGACCTTGACACGCGCGATCTTTATTGCCAGGGATGGATCGTCTTGTGAGCGCCGTGACCTCGAGCCCATCTCCCCTGGTGTCGGTGTTGATGCCGGTATACAACGCCGCTCGATTTGTCGCCGATGCCATCGAGTCGATCCTCGCACAAACTTTTCGGGACTTCGAGTTCATCATCATCGACGATGGCTCGACCGATGGCAGTTTGTCGGTATTGAAGCGCTACGCGGCAAACGACCCCCGCATTCGCCTGATCAGTCGGGAGAACCGTGGCTTGGTGGCCACTCTCAACGAAGGCATCGAAAAAGCCCGCGGCGAATGGATTGCGCGCATGGATGGGGATGACGTTGCCCTGCCGAACCGCTTGAGCCTTCAGCTAAAACACCTCGCGGAGACAGGCGCGGATTTTTGCGGTGGCGCGGTGCAATGCTTTGGCGGCTGGCGCGCGCTCTGGCGCTATCCCGTAAGCCATGAGGCCTGCGCTGTACGCCTGCTGTTTGATGTGCCCTTCGCCCACCCGGCGGTGATGGGGCGGCGCAGTGCGCTCTCGTCTCTACGCTATCGACAGGACTTCAACCGGGCCCAGGACTATGATCTTTGGCAACGTGCTTGGGCGCAAGGGTATCGGCTGACGAATGTTGAGGAGATCGTCCTACGCTATCGCGTGCATGAAAATCAGGTTTCCGCGCGCCATACCGGTGATCAGCGCGACCGTGCGGACCTCGTGCGCCAGCGACACTGGAAAGCCTTGTTGCCGGAATATACAGACGAGCACGTAAACGTACTCCTTACGGCCATTCGCGAAGGTAGCGGAGCAACGTCGCTCCTTGTTCCGGCGTTCGAAAGGCTTTTGCGGCAGTACGAAGGGGAAGCCCGTGAGGTGCTCTTGTTCGACGCCTACCGGATGTTTTGCCGGATGGCAGGGAACGACAAAGCGGCGGTGAGGAACTGGCTGCACCTTGCGTCGGCGGCAAGGGAAGGGATCGGACGAGTCGAAGTTTACAGGCGGGCGACGGTTTTGCTACTGATTTCGATGTTTCAAATTCGGAGCACAGCTTCAGGCTATCAGACCCTTCGCTCATTGCGCCACCGCCTGGCATCATTGCTTGAACGATAGAGGTATGATTTCCGTCGTCATTCCGCTTTATAACAAGGAAAAGCACATCGCCAAAACGATCGACAGCGTTTTGGCGCAGACAAGGCCTCCGGCCGAAGTGATCGTGATCAATGATGGCTCTACGGACCGCGGTGCTGAGATCGTCCGGTCCTACGCAAAACCGGTACGCTTGATTGAGCAAGCCAATTACGGGGTGAGCGCGGCCAGGAATTTGGGTTTACGGGAGGCGCGCCATGAGCATGTCGCTTTTCTCGATGCCGATGATTGGTGGGAAACGAGTCACTTGGAAAGGTTGGAGGACCTGATCCAACGCTTCCCTGATGCAGGACTTTACAGTACGGCCCACCTTATTTTTCGAGAGGGCCGTTACTACCGGCCCCGTGGTGGTTTTTCTGACGGCTGGGTGGGGATGGTGGATGAATTTTTTACGCAATATGCGCGAGGACTCTCTTTGGTTAATTCCATTACAGCGTGCGTCAAAAAGAGCGCCGCTCTTGCGGCAGGCGGTTTTCCCGATGGGGTCAAACGAGGCGAGGACATCATCTTGTGGTGCAAACTCGCTTTGCGCTTTCCGGTTGCCCATGCGGAAATTCCTACTGCGGTCTACAACCAAGCGGCAATGAATCGTACCGACAAGCTTCGGGAGACGGAGCCGCCGGGTTCATTAGTGTTTCTAGGTGAATTGCTGGAATCTGGGGGCGTGGATGAGCGGACGCGCAAAGGGGTAGCGATGCTGTTCGACCGCATCGCATTGTTTACAGCGGCTGGCTTTGCACTCAATCAGGATGCAGCAGGTATCGATGCGATCTGTCGTATTGCGCGCTCGGTTCGACGATACAGGGTCGTTGGCGGCGTGACGGCGCTGCGCGCAGTGCCGGTGTCATGGCTTCGCTTGGCTCGGCACCTGCGGCATCGGCGGCAAAATTAGCGATGTGCGGTCTGACTGGTTTCTGGACCCCTGAACGGCTGACCGAACCGCTCGACGCTGCTGCGCGCCGGATGGGGGACCCGCTGGTCCACCGAGGCCCGGATGACGCCGGGGTGTGGGTGGACGAAAGAGGAGAGCCCTCACCCCCAACCCCTCTCCCAGGGGGAGAGGGGAGTGGCCGTCACCCCCGGCCGCTCTCCCAAGGGGAGAGGGTGGACAAGGAAACCCTTCGCGTTGTTTCAACCTAAAGGGGAAATTTCATGCTGAACCCTGACGTGCGCTGGAAGCAACGCTTCGAGAATTTCCAAAGAGCTCTGCAGCAACTCGCGGCTGCCGTGGAGTTGCGCAAGACGCGCCCCTTGTCGGATCTGGAACAGCAGGGGCTGGTCCAGGCCTTTGAATTCACGCATGAGCTCGGCTGGAACGTTTTGAAAGATTATCTGGAGATGGAGGGCATCCAGGGTTTGGTGGGTTCCCGCAGCACTGTACGCGAGGCCTTCAAGCGCGGC
This sequence comes from Thiobacter sp. AK1, assembly GCF_039822265.1. NCBI lineage: Bacteria > Pseudomonadati > Pseudomonadota > Betaproteobacteria > Burkholderiales > Thiobacteraceae > Thiobacter > Thiobacter aerophilus. Next base: position 196,365 of record NZ_JBAJEX010000002.1, on the reverse strand, counting down.
CTGATCGAGGATGGCGAGGCGTGGATGGATATGATCGAGAAACGCCACCTCTCCAGCCATACCTATAACCTCAAGATCGCAGAAATCGTGGTTTCAGGGGTTGTCGAACGCTACTATCCAGCCTTCCTGGCATTGCAAAAGCGCCTGGAACGGGACCTATGACTGCGGGCTTGTTTGGTCTTTCGCGCGAGACGATCGAGGTTATTCGCCGGATTCTGGCTACCGAACCTGCGGTCGAGAGGGCAGTTATTTTTGGCTCCCGTGCGAAGGGCACACAGCGGCCCGGCTCCGATATCGACCTCGTGCTTTTTGGCAAGGGCCTCGATCTAGATGCCCTCGGCAGACTGGCTGCCCGTTTGGATGAGTCTTCGATTCCGTATCAGGTGGATCTGTGCCTGTTCGACATGATCGACCACGATGATCTTCGTGCGCACATTGCACGCGTGGGGAAGGTATTTTATGAGCGTGGAGCGAATCGGTGTGCGGACTGACCGGTTTTTGGACTCCTGAACGGCTGACCGAGCCGCTCGACGTGGTCGCGCGCCGGATGGCGGACACGCTCGTCCACCGAGGCCCGGATGATGCTGGAGTGTGGGTGGCCGAAAGAGGAGAGCCCTCACCCCCAACCCCTCTCCCAGTGGGCGAGGGGAGTGGCCCTCACCCCGAGCCCCTCTCCCAGGGGGCGAGGGGAGTGGCCCTCACCCCCGTCCCCTCTCCCAGGGGGAGAGGGGAGTGGCCGTCACCCCCGGGCGCTTTCCCAGGGGGAGAGGGGAGTGGCCGTCGCCTCCTCCCCCGCCCCTGTCTCGAAGGGAGAGGGCGATCACCCTTGGCCCTTCCCGGTTTCCCCCGCGAGGGCAGCCCTTATTCTTCCCCCTTGTGCAATGCGCTCCCCCTTGCCGGAACTTCCCGCTAAGTGCCCACTATCCATATGGATGGTAAACTAAACTTAGCTTAGGTCAGGAGGCTATGATGCAAGTCGTCAACGTTCATGAGGCGAAAACCCATCTTTCGCGTCTGCTGGAGCAGGTGGCAGGCGGCGAGGAAATCATCATTGCCAAGGCGGGAAAGGCGATGGCCCGACTTGTGCCGCTGGAGGCTGCACCGAAAAAGCGTCGCCTGGGGCGACTCAAAGGCAGGCTGAACGTGCCCGATGATTTCGACATGCCCCTGGCGGAGGACCATCTTGCTTTGTTCGAAGGGCGCTGAGTGGTCGTTCTGCTGGACACGCACATCCTGCTTTGGGCGTTGGATGCGCCTCAGCGCTTGCCCAACGATGTGGTCACCCAGCTCGAATCGCCGGAGAACACCGTTTATTTCAGCGCGGTGAGCATTTGGGAGATCGCCATTAAGAACGCGCTGGGGAAAATCCAGCTTCCGTACGGGCCAGAAGAGATTGCGAAAGCCGCGAAAGACACCGGGTTTCTCGAACTCGCCATCAGCGCCGCGCATTGCGCCAAGGTCGCCCATTTGGCGCCACACCACCGCGATCCATTCGACCGTTTGCTGATTGCTCAGACCTTGCTGCTGCCCGCGCAACTCGTCACCGCTGACGCGGCACTGGCGCCGTATTCAGAACTGGTGCGGCTCATCTGAGCCTGAAGCATCATGTGTGGCCTCACCGGTTTTTGGACCCCTGAACGGCTGACCGAGCCGCTCGACGTTGTTGCACGCCGGATGGCGGACACGCTCGTCCACCGCGGCCCGGATGACGCCGGGGTGTGGGTGGACGAAGCAGTCGGTTTGGCGCTCGCTCACCGGCGGCTGGCGATCCTCGATCTTTCCCCCGCCGGGCATCAGCCGATGGTCTCAGGGAGCGGTCGGTATGTGATCGCCTTCAATGGCGAGATTTATAACCATCTCGAGCTGAGGCGAGCCCTCACCCCCAGCCCCTCTCCCAGGGGGAGAGGGGAGTGGCCCTCACCCCCGGCCCCTCTCCCATGGGGAGAGGGGAGTGGCCCTCACCCCCGACCCCTCTCCCAGGGGGAGAGGGGCGTGGCCCTCACCCCCGTCCCCTCTCCCAGTGGGCGAGGGGAGTGGCCCTCACCCCCAGCCCCTCTCCCGGAGGGAGAGGGGCATCCAGGTTTCCCCTCTCCCGCAAGCGGGAGAGGGGCTAGGGGTGAGGGCAACCCTGTTCCGAAGGAACTCCGCGGGTTCGCCCGTCAGCTTCGGCGCGACGCGACCGATGCGGAGCGTCTCATGTGGTTCCTGCTTCGTGATCGTCGCCTGGCAGGCCGGAAGTTTCGCCGCCAGCACCCCGTGCCACCCTATGTGCTCGACTTCTACTGCGCGGAACTCAATCTGGCCATTGAATTGGATGGGGGGCAGCATGTGGCCCAGGCTGAACGCGATGCACGGCGGGATGCGTACCTAGCTGAGCAGGGCATACGGGTACTGCGCTTTTGGAACCATGAGGTGCTCGCGCAGACCGAGGCGGTGTTGGAGAGGATTTGGGAGGTGGTGGCGCCCTCACCCCCGGCCCCTCTCCCATGGGGAGAGGGGAGTGGCCCTCACCCCCGACCCCTCTCCCAGGGGGAGAGGGGCGTGGCGTGGCGCGGACATTCGGATACCGAGACATTGCTCGCCTGTTTCGAGGCGTGGGGGATCGAGCGGACCCTCCAGCGTGCCGTGGGCATGTTCGCCATCGCCCTGTGGGACCGTGAAACGCGCACGCTCACCCTCGCGCGCGACCGCCTGGGCGAGAAGCCGCTTTATTACGGCTGGCTGCGCGGGGCGCTGGTGTTCGGCTCGGAACTGAAGGCGCTGCGTGCGTTTCCGGGCTTCGATAACGAAATCGACCGCGGCGCGTTGGCGCTCTTCTTGCGCCATAACTATGTCCCCGCGCCGTGGAGTATTTATCGCAATATCTGGAAGCTGCCGCCAGGGTGTTACGTGCAGTTTGGCGGGCGGCCCTCACCCCCCGCCCCTCTCCCGGAGGGAGAGGGGAGTGGCCCTCACCCCCAGCCCCTCTCCCGGAGGGAGAGGGGTGTTGCCCTCACCCCCCGCCCCTCTCCCAGGGGGAGAGGGGAGTGGCCCTCACCCCCGGCCCCTCTCCCATGGGGAGAGGGGTGCGCCCTCACCCCCGGCCCCTCTCCCGCAAGCGGGAGAGGGGAGGTGCGCGCCTACTGGCGCGTGGCGGATGCGGTGGAAGCGGGTTTCGATGCGCCGTTTGCCGGCAGTGATGCCGAGGCCATAGCGGAACTGGACCGGCTGTTGCGTGAGGCGATTGCCGGGCAGATGGTGGCGGATGTGCCGCTGGGTGCCTTTCTTTCCGGCGGGATCGATTCCACCACCGTGGTCGCCCTCATGCAGGCGCAATCGAGCCGGCCGGTGAAGACCTTCACCATCGGCTTTCACGAGGGCGACTACAACGAAGCCGAGCACGCCCATGCGGTGGCGCGCCATCTGGGGACCGACCACACCGAGCTCTACGTCACACCGAAGCAGGCGTTGGATGTCATTCCCCGGCTGCCGGCGCTCTATGACGAGCCCTTCGCCGATTCGTCGCAGATTCCCACCTTTCTCGTCGCGCAACTGGCGCGTGAACATGTGACGGTGAGCCTCTCCGGCGACGGGGGCGATGAGCTCTTCGGAGGCTACAACCGGTATTTTTGGACGCGGGCTTTGTGGCGCCGGCTCGGTCTATTGCCCGTGCCGCTGCGGCGCGCGCTGGCAGCGGCGCTCACGCTGCCCTCGCCCCAGGCCTGGAGCCGACTGTTTGCCGTGCTCAAACCCGTGCTCCCGCCCGCCCTGCGGGTAAAACTCGCTGGCGACAAGATGCATAAGCTCGCCGAGCTGGTGGGGCTCGATTCCCTGGAAGCGGTGTACCGTTACCTTGTCTCTCACTGGAAGCATCCGGCCGAGGAACTGGTGATCGGTGCCACCGAGCCGGAGACGATTCTCTCGCGCCGGGACGAGTGGCCGGCAAGCCTCGCCGATGGGCGGCGTTCGTTCGAAGAGGTGATGATGTTCCTCGACCAGCTCACCTACCTGCCCGATGACATTCTGGTCAAGGTGGACCGCGCCGCCATGGGGGTGAGCCTGGAAACCCGCGTGCCGCTTCTGGATCACCGCGTGGTGGAATTTTCCTGGCGGCTGCCCTTGCACCTGAAAATCCGCAATAGTCAGTCCAAATGGCTGCTTAGGCAGGTGCTCTATCGATACGTCCCCCGAGAATTGATGGAACGGCCCAAAATGGGCTTCGGCGTGCCGCTCGACCAGTGGCTGCGCGGGCCGCTGCGGGAGTGGGCGGAGGATTTGTTGTCGGAGGACCGGCTCAAACGCGAAGGCTTTCTGCATCCTGCGCCCATCCGCGAAAAATGGGCGGAACACCTCTCGGGCCGGCGTAACTGGGCGTATTACCTGTGGGATGTGTTGATGTGGGAGGCGTGGTTTGCTCATCGGCATGTCTAATGACGAAAGGGTGCGGCAACGACGCCCCAACCGTCATTCCGGACGCGGCTTGCCGCGAGCCGGACTCCAGCAAGCGGCGCTGGCTATGATGACCACCGCCTGGATTCCCGCTTTCGCGGGAATGACGAAACCGTGCGGCAACGACGCCCCAACCGTCATTCCGGGCGCGGCTTGCCGCGAGCCGGACTCCAGGAAGCGGCGATAGCTATGACCACGCCGGCCTGGATTCCCGCTTTCGCGGGAATGACGAAACCGTGAGGCAACGACGCCCAGCCGTCATTCCGGGCGCGGCTTGCCGCGACCCGGAATCCAGGAAGCGGCGATAGCTATGACCACGCTGGCCTGGATTCCCGCTTTCGCGGAATGACGAAACCGTGCGGGAATGACGCCCAGCCGTCATTCCGGGCGCGGCTTGCCGCGCCCCGGAATCCAGGAAACCCCTTGCCCTTTGGCCACGCCGGCGTGGATTCCGCTTCGGGCTCGATGGTCGGCGATTGCCTGACCTGTGACCGACCTTCACTCTGGTAGCCAGGGACCCGCTGCCGATGAGCGAGCTGGGTAATTGTAAGGCGAATTGACAAATTGCCGGGCCGCCTTTTAGCATGGCTGCCATGATTCCCCGGCAAGCGGAAGTTTCTCTGCATCAACTGGCGGGCTGGTATCCGGCAGTAGCGATCGTGGGGCCGCGTCAGTCGGGCAAAACGACCTTGGCTCGTCTGGCGTTTCCCGACAAGCCCTATGTTTCGCTGGAAAATCCGGACGAGCGGGAGTTCGCGCGACAGGATGCGCGCGCGTTTCTCGGTCGCTTTCCCGAGGGGGCGATCCTCGACGAGGTGCAACGTGCCCCAGCGCTCCTTTCCTGGTTGCAGGAAGTGCTCGACGCCGATCGCCGCGCCGGCCGCTTCGTGCTGACCGGCTCGTGGCAGCCCGGGTTGCGTGGCGGTATCGCCCAGTCCCTGGCAGGGCGGGTGGGGCATTTGAACCTGCTGCCCCTATCGATGCAGGAATTGCAGGAGGCCAGGCTTCTGCCCGCGACATTGGCCGAGTGCCTGCTCAAAGGCGGATTCCCGCCCATCTACGACCGGGCCATTCCCCCCCATGTTTGGTTTGGGGATTACACGGCTACGTATCTGGAACGCGATGTGCGCCAGATCCTCGAGTTGCGCGATTTGGCTGCATTCCACCGCTTCCTGCGCATGTGCGCGGCCCGCACGGGGCAGCTCGTGAATCTGTCCCAGCTTGCCGCCGATTGCGGGATCACCCACAACACGGCAAAGAGTTGGTTGTCGGTCCTGGAGGCGAGCTTCCTGGTCTATCTGCTTCCACCCTGGCATCGCAATATCGGCAAGCGGCTGGTGAAAACGCCCAAGCTGTATTTTCTCGATGTGGGACTGGCGGCCTGGCTGGCGGGTCAGCGGAGTGAAGAGGCCATTGCCCTCGGGCCGCTGCGCGGCTCGCTGTTCGAGACCTGGGTGGTGAGCGAGGTGGTCAAGACCTTGCGCAACCGTCTCCTGCCCCATGAGCTCTTTTTCTATCGGGACGCCCATGGCCGGGAGATCGACCTGATCTTGGAGGCACACGGTGCGCCCACGCTCGCGGTGGAATGCAAGGCCGGCGAGACGCCTGCCGGTGACTGGTTCGCACCGCTCGCGCGGCTTGCCGATGAGATCGGCGCAGCCAGCGCGGCCATCGTGTACGGAGGGAACACGGACCAGCCACGTGACCCGGTGCCGGCAATCGGCTGGCGTCATTTGCCGGATTTGCTGGCAAGGTCGACGGGGTGACCGATGTCATCATCGAGCCGCACCCACCTTGTCTTTCTCGTTAGCGAGGACTGGTACTTCGTCTCCCATCGCCTCGCCCTGGCCAAGGCGGCCAAAACGGCGGGATTCGAGGTGACGGTGCTGACACGGTGCAGTGAGGCGTGTCGGGAGATCGAGGCGGCGAGGCTCAGGGTGATTCCCTTTTCGATGGCGCGACGGGGCCTGAGTCCGCTCACCCTCATGCGCGAGGTGTGGCGTGTCGCGCGGCTGTATCGCCGCCTCCGTCCGGACATCGTGCACCATGTGGCGCTGCGGCCGGTAGTGGTGGGTGGGTTGGCGGCGCGATTGGCTGGGGTGCGCGGGGTCGTATCCGCCATTGCGGGGATGGGTTTCGTCTTTACTGGCAAGCGCGCGGGCTGGTTGCAGTGGACCCTGCGGGCACTGCTGCGGGTGGGGCTGGCGCGTGGTGCCGTGATCGTGCAAAACCCGGATGATGCTGCGTTGGTCGAGCGCTTGGGTGTCGCGACGCAGCGCGTGACCTTGATTCCCGGCGCGGGCGTGGATACCGCGCGATTTACGCCTGCGCCTGAACCCGACGGGCAAACTGTGGTGATGCTGGCCTCGCGTCTGCTCTGGGACAAGGGCGTAGGCGAGTTCGTGGAGGCAGCGCAAGCGCTACGGGGACGGGCCCGCTTCGTGCTGGTAGGCGCGCCGGACCCAGACAACCCCGCGAGCGTCTCCCAAGCCCAGGTGCAGACCTGGGTGGAGTCAGGCGTGGTCGAGTGGTGGGGCCGTCGCTCGGACATGGCTACGACCCTGGCCCAGGCGCATATCGTCTGTCTCCCTTCTTCTTATCGGGAGGGGCTGCCTAAAGTGTTGCTGGAGGCGATGAGTGTGGGCCGGGCGTGTATCACCACGGATGCCCCCGGTTGCCGCGATTGTGTGCGCGATGGTGACAATGGTTTGCTGGTGCCGGTGAAAGATGCCGGAGCGCTGACGGCGGCGATTGCGCGCCTGCTCGATGACCCCGAACTGCGTCGCCGCATGGGCAGCCGGGGGCGCGAGCGGGCGGTTGCCGAGTTCAGCCAGGAGCGGGTGATCGAGGCCACACTCGCGGTGTACCGTGAGGTGCTCGCCTGATGGCTAGGGCGATGGCTGTTGACAATTGCCATGTCTCTTGTGGATCATCCGGATATTCCACGATAGAGATGCGACATGGCCGAAATCGCCCGGACGCTGGACCTGAAATCCTTGCTGGCGCGCAAGTCTTTTTTTCTTTTCGGACCGCGGGCCACGGGCAAATCGACTTTGATCCGTAGCCAATTGGGGGACAGGGCTTTCGTCATCGATTTGCTCGATTCGCGCCACTATCTGCGTCTGTCCGCCGCCCCTTATGACTTGGAGGCGATGATCGGGGCAAGCGAGCGACCAGTGGTTGTGATCGACGAGGTGCAACGGGTCCCGGAGCTCTTGAATGAGGTCCATCGCCTGATCGAGCAAAGAGGGCTGCGTTTCCTGCTCACCGGGAGCAGCGCGCGTAAGCTGCGCCGCGGACAGGCCAATCTGCTCGCCGGGCGAGTGTGGGAGGCACGGCTTTTTCCGCTCATCTGGCGGGAAATCCCCGACTTCGATCTGGATCGATATTTGTTGTTCGGTGGCCTGCCGTCGGTCTGGCTGAGCCCGGAACCCCTTGAAGAACTCGACGCCTACGTCCCCACCTACCTCACCGAGGAGATCATGGCCGAAGGCTTGGTGCGCAAGCTGCCACCGTTTTCCCGGTTTTTGCGCGCGATGGCCCTTTCCAACGGCGAGATACTCAATTTCACGAAACTGGCGAACGATTGTCAGGTGCCGCCCTCCACGGTCACGGAATACGTAGCGTTGCTCGAGGACACGCTGGTCGGCCATCTTTTGCCGGCTTGGACGGCCTCCAGGAAGCGCAAAGCCATCCGCACGGCGAAGTTTTATTTCTTCGATTGCGGGGTGACGCACGTCCTGGCCGGAACGCGCTGGCTGGACCGCAACGCCGATCTTTGGGGCAAGAGCTTCGAGCAATTCATCGGCGGGGAACTGCGTGCTTTTTTGAGCTACCAGCGCATCAAACTGCCCCTGGCCTACTGGCGCTCGACTCATGGTGATGAAGTGGATTTCCTGATCGGCGACGAGATCGCCATCGAGGTCAAGGCAAGCTCGCGGGTGAGCTGGCGCGACTTCAAGGGCCTGGATCGCCTTGCGGAGGAAGGCGTGTTCAAACATTACCTGCTGGTGAGCCAGGACCCGACCGAACTCAAGGACGGCGCACGCCACGCCATGCCTTGGCAGCGCTTTCTGGAAGAGCTATGGGCGCGCCGCTGGGTTTGATGTGGCTGGCGCCTGGCGAGGCCGCGGGGAGGACTGGGGCGTGAAAGCACTCATCACCGGCGCCACCGGCTTCATCGGCCGCCGCTTGATGCGGGAGGGCGACCGGGCGTTGGTGCGCAGCCCTCACCCCCGCCCCCTCTCCCAGAGGGAGAGGGGAGTCCCCTCACCCCCGACCCCTCTCCCGGTGAGAGAGGGGAGTGCCCTCACCCCTAACCCCTCTCCCACAGGGAGAGGGGAGGTCGTGGTGGGCGATTTGCTCGATCCCGCGTCTCTAGCCCGCGCCTGCGAGGGCATCGAAACGGTGTTCCATTGCGCCGGTCTTGCCGATGCGGATACGAGGGATGAAGCGCTTTTGTGGCGCGTCAATGTCGAGGGCACGAAAAACTTGCTCGAAGCGGCGGGGCGTGCAGGTGTGCGGCGCTTCGTGTTTTTTTCCAGCGTCAAGGCGATGGCCGAGCCGGGTGACGAATGCCCGGATGAGGACTGGCCCGGCGAGCCGGCGACGTCCTATGGCCGCGCCAAGCGTGCGGCGGAAGCCGCGGTGTTCGAGGCGGGCACACGCTGGGGCATGCACTTGGTGAGTCTGCGCCTGGCGGTCGTCTATGGCCGCGGCAATCGGGGCAATCTGTGGAAGATGGCGCAGGCCGTCAAAAAAGGCTGGTTTCCGCCGCTGCCCGAGACCGGCAACCGACGGTCCCTCGTGCATGTGGACGATGTGGTCGCCGCTGCACGGCGCGTGGCAGAGGATCCCCGCGCCAATGGACGCACCTACATCGTCGCCGATCCGCGGCCCTATTCCACGCGCGAGATTTACGATGCCATGCGCGGGGCGCTTGGACTGCCGCCAATCCAGTGGGCGGTGCCCCAAGGGGCGATTCGCCTTGTCGGCTTGATGGGGCGACGGGGCCGCGCGCTGGTGGATCGCCTTCTCGGCTCGGCTTGTTATTCTCCGGCGCGCATCGAGGCCGAGTTGGGTTTTCGCGCGCAGATAGGGCTCGGCGACGGCTTGCGGGAGATGCTGGGGTGATCCGCGTTCTTGACGTCGTGCTCTCGGCGGTTGGTCTGCTCGTTTCCGCGCCGCTTATGCTGATCATTTTCGTCGCGGGCCTCATCGATACCGGGTCACCGCTTTTCATCCAGGAACGCGTGGGACGTGGGCGCAGGCCATTTCGCGTCGTCAAATTGCGCACCATGCGGCTGGAGACGCCTTCGGTGGGCACGCACCTGGCCGATCCGGCGAGTGTCACGCCTTTGGGGCGTTTCCTGCGGCGCACCAAGCTGGATGAACTGCCGCAGCTGTGGAATGTGTTGAAAGGGGACATGAGCCTGGTGGGGCCGCGCCCTTGTTTGCCCAACCAGACGGAACTCATCGCGGCACGCAGCCGCTTGGGCGTGTTCGCCGTGCGCCCGGGTATCACCGGGCTGGCGCAGATCCGCGGCATCGACATGTCCGAGCCGCAGCGCCTGGCCGAAGTGGACGCGGAGATGATGCGCGGGTTCGGCTTGGTCGCCTATTGCCGCATTCTCGCGGCGACCCTGCTGGGCGCGGGGCGAGGGGATCGGGTGAGACGGAGTGGGGTCTAAAATCGCCGCGACCAAACGCCGCGTCGTGGCTATTGAGCATTACGTAAGTAGGTGACACCTTTGTGTCGTCCCCGCGAAAGCGGGGACCCAGGAACATGGCGAGGAAGACCCTGGATTCCCGCTTTCGCGGGAATGACGTTTGACTTACGCAGCCTGTCAACTACTTACGTAACGCTCAATAAATCCGCTCCACCACGGGGCGTGGCCTCATTTCGGCGCAAGGGGGAGCTCGTCATTCCGATGCGGCCGCTAATCGAGGCGCGTGTGGCTACATTCACTGCCGCGCCTGGATTCCGGGTCGCCCGCGGCGCCCGGAAAGACGATGGGGCGTCATTCCGACGCGGGCGCGAATCGAGGCGAGTCGGCCCTATTCGCTGCCGCGTCTGGAGTCCGGGTCGCCTGCGGCGCCCGGAATGACGATGGGGTGTCATTCCCGCGCACGCGGGAATCCAGGACCTTTCGTGAATACCTCGGGGGCGCGGCTTGCGCGAGGACGACTGAAACTTCTCGCGCATCGACGCAATCTTCGAGATCGATCGCACCGCGCCGGAGGCCGCGCCCACACCGCGCCTTACGCCCGCCCTACGGCGCGCGCGGTTATAATCGCCGGGGTCCGTTCGAACTAGAACCTTTCATGCCCCTTCCTGTTGGCCCCGGCCATTCCGACTTCACCCCAGAATCGATGACCGTTTGATGCGTTTCTTTCGACTCGGCAACCCGCTCCTTCCCTGGCGCCATCCGCGCGCGGCGCTTGCCTTCGCCCACGATCTGGTCGCTGCGGGGGTGGCGTGGTGGCTGGCGTTCTGGTTGCGTTTCAGCCCGGACTGGCCCGAGCAGTTCCAACACCTCATGGAGCAGGGTTTGCCATGGGTGGTACTGGTGCAGGGCGGGTGTTTCATCGGCTTCGGGCTCTACCGGGGCATGTGGCGTTTCGCCAGTTTGCCGGATCTCAAGCGCATCCTGCTGGCGGTGGCGGTGGCGGCCCTGGTGGCGCCGGCCACGCTGTTGCTCCTGGCGCCGGGGGTGGTGTTGCCGCGTTCCGTGTTGCTGCTCGACCCATTGCTGCTGGCAATGATCATGGGGGGCAGCCGGCTTGCTTATCGCGCCTTCAAGGAGCATCGCTTGGCGGCGCTGGCCCATCCGGAGCGGCGGCCGGCGTTGATCTTGGGGGCCGGTTCGGCGGCGGATTTTTTTCTGCGGGAGTTGCGCCGCCATCCCTCGGGACTGCGGCCGGTGGGCTTGCTGGACGATAACCGTGCCAAGCAGGGGCGGCGCCTCCAGGACGTGCCGGTGCTGGGGGCCCTCGACGACCTGCCTCGTCTCGCGCAGCGCATGGGGGCGGAGCTGGCGGTGCTGGCCATGCCCGCGGCCCCTCACGCGGTGAAACGCCGCGCCGCGGAGCTCGCCCTCAAGGCCGGCGTGGAACTCCTCACCCTGCCGGCGCTGGAGGATCTGTTGGCGGGGCGCGTGACCATTCAGAGCCTGCGCGGCCTGGAGCTCGAGGATCTGCTGGGGCGGGATCCGGTGACTCTGGATCTGGAAGGCTTGACCCACGCCATCGGCGGCCGCACCGTGATGGTCACCGGCGGCGCGGGTTCCATCGGCTCGGAACTGGTGCGCCAGCTCGCCGCTTTCCGTCCGGCGCGGCTGGTGCTGGTGGATGCCTCCGAATACGGCCTCTATCGCATGGGGGAGGAATGCGCCCAGCGTTTTCCCGATCTCGCCGTCGAGCTGGTGGCCGCCGATGTACGGGATGGCGCGCGCATGACGGCCTTGCTCGCCCACTGGCGCCCGGTGTGGGTCTATCACGCCGCGGCCTACAAGCACGTGCCCCTCATGGAGCAGGACAACGCCCTGGAATGCCTGAAAAACAACGTGCTGGGCACCTGGGTCACGGCGCGCGCGGCGATCGCCGCCGCCGTGGAGAAGTTCGTGCTCGTCTCCACGGACAAGGCCGTCAATCCCACCAATGTCATGGGCGCTTCCAAGCGCCTGGCCGAGCTCGTCTGTCAGAGCCTGGAGGGACAGGGCACCCATTTCCTGTCCGTACGCTTCGGCAACGTGCTGGGTTCCTCTGGCAGCGTGGTGCCCAAGTTCCGCGCCCAGATCGAAGCCGGTGGGCCGGTCACCGTCACCCATCCGGAGGTGGTGCGCTACTTCATGACCATCCCGGAAGCGGCCCAGCTCGTTCTCCAGGCGGGCCTGATGGGGCGCGGCGGGGAGATTTTCGTGCTGGACATGGGCGAGCCGGTGAAGATCGTGGACCTCGCCCGCCTGATGATCCGGCTGGCGGGCCGCACGGAGGCGGACATCCCCATCGTCTTCACTGGGCTACGCCCCGGAGAGAAACTCTACGAAGAGCTGCTGGCCGACGCCGAGGCCACGCTGCCCACGCCTCATCCGCGGGTGCGGGTGGCGAAGGCGGCGGGTGAATACGGTTGCGTGGACGCTGCCCTCGCCTGGATACAAGCCACGACCGACGCTGGCCCCGAGACCGTACGCGTCCAGCTCGCGCAGTGGCTCAGAGACTATCGCCCTGAGCGCATGGGCGCAGCCGCAGCATCGGCGGGGGTGGTGCAGCGCGCTCACACTCGCGCGTGATACATCCCCGCGCCTGGTCCGGGGGAAGCGGGGAGCGGCTTTGGCCGCGATCGGGTCCGCACTCACATCGTTTTCAATCGCTCCGCCACTAGACTTCCCCAGGCTCCCGCCGCCTCTTCCACCGCAACATCCGCCACCTCACGGCTTTCCGGCTGCAACACCCGGTGCGGGACCCGCCAGGGATGCCAGCGTGCCGGATCGGAGCGACCAAAGAAGCAGACGATGGGCTTCCCAAGCCCGGCGGCGATATGCATGGCGCCGCCATCGGAGCAGATCACCGAATCGCAGGCGGCGAGCCCTCCCATGAGCTGCGTCAGACGCTGGGTGGGCCAGGGCAGAAGCGGCAGGCCCTGGGTGGCTTCCACGATCCAGGCGGCTTTTTCGTCGTCCCCCGGGTGAAGGGGATTGCTCTCGCTCCCCGGGGACCAAAACAACATGAGACGCACCCCGTGGCGCGCCACCAGCAGACGTGCCAGTTCCGCGAAGCGCTCCTTGGGCCAGCGTTGCGAAGGCTTGCGCGCGCTGATGTGCAACCCCACCACCGGCCCCTGCCCCAGGGTGGCGAGGGCGGCCTGCGCGCGCGCGGTTTCCTCGGGGGGTGCGACCACCGTGAGCGGCCCGGGCGGGCCCTCGATGCCCAAGGGCGCGAGCAGGCGAAAGATGTCTTCCACCTCGTGCAGCGGATGGGGCAAGGTGTAGGGAATGGCGATGTCGATGTGTGCCACCCCAGCTTTTCCCGGCTCCGTGAAGCCGATGATGTGCCGAGGAGAGACGGCTCGCGCCAGGCGCAGCGCGCGCGGCAGGAAATGGGCGCCGGCGATGATGGCGTAATCGAAGCGCATGCGGCGCAGGTGCCAGAACAGCTTGAGGCGATCCCAATACACCTCGGCCGCCGTCTTGCCCGGTGCTCTGTGCTTTGCCTTGGTGTAGCTGTACACGCTATCGAGGTGCGGATTGCCGGCGAGCACCTCGGCGTTGTAGCTGTTCACGAAGGCGGCTAGGAAGGCCTCGGGAAACCGCGCCCGCAGCGCGGAAAATAGAGGCGTAGTGCAGACCAGATCGCCGATGTTGTCGCGGCGGATGAGGAGGATTTTCATGAGCGCGTGGCCCCGGGGTGTAGCCTTCCGTCTGTCAGGGCGAGCAAAATGCCAAACAAGAACAAAGACTGCTGAAGCATGTGATCGCGTAAGTTGCTATCCAGCAGGCTGCGGGCGAAGGTGGCGCAGGCCAACAGGAAGAGTAGCAGGCCGAACGTATCTGCGCGCCGCCGTGCGGCGTGCCAACCGCGCTGTATGAGGCTTAGGAAACAGATCACGATGAGGAGGGCGCCGGGCACTCCGGTTCCAATCGAGATGTCCAGCAGGCTGCTGTGACTGTGCCCGCTGCCTTGGCCATAAGCCATGTTTAGCCCGTGACCGAAGGCATTGCGACCAAAGCCGATCCCTAGCGGGTGCTCGGCCACCAGCCGGAGGCCCTCCTTGAGCATGGCAAGCCGCAAATAGGCCGAGGGATCACCACCGCTGGGTAAAGACTCGCCCAAGACCACCGCACGAGTATCCGCATGCCAGGCGAGTCGGGCGGACTGAAGCGTGCCCTGCCAACGGGAGTCGCTCGCGAGCAGCGCTCCGAGCGCCACCCCGCCCAGCAAGAACGCTGCGAAAACGAGGCGTTTGGCCTGTGGCGTGAACTGCGGCCCGGTGAGCAGGAAAATGGTGAGTCCCGCAAGCGCCACAGCCAGGCTGACCAAGCCGTTGCGAATCTGCTCCACATAAAGCGTGGCGAGCGCCACCGGCGCCATGAGCGCCGCGGCCCAGGTGGGAAATAGGCGTTGGGCTCGGCCACTGGGTCTTGCTGCGAGCGCTGCCAGAAGCAGGCAAGCCAAGGTGACGGTGAGATAATTGCTCTTGTCCGGGCCTTCGGTGAGTCCGCCCACGCGGCGCAACAGGGCGTGCCCGGTAAAAAGCGGTGTTGCTGCGGTCCAAAGCGTCGCCACCGCATGCACCAAGAGGACCAACGTCAGCGCGCGCCACAAGGTCTCGCGCCAATCTTCCCGGGCCGCACGCAGACCAAGCGCCCAGCCGAAAAAGCCTGCCGCTATGGCCGGCCCCCACTGGCCCCAGAGCTCGCTCAGCGCCTGGCTCCGCCCGGGTGCGAAGAAAAAGGCTTGCAAGAGCGCCCACAGCAGAAACGCCAGACACCATACGGCTGGAGCCGGCATCGGGCCAGCCAAGCCATTGCGCATTTCCCGTAGAGTCCGCCACGTCCAAATGATTCCACCGACCAAGAGCGCATTGCGTAAGGCAATGGTGTGTGGCATCGGCCAGATCAGCATCACCGCTGTGGCGAGGGAAATCACGAAAAGACACGAGATGCGACGGGTCATGGCGAGCCTTCAAGAATTTCTGCATAAATGCTTTCCAACCTCGGCACGATGGTTTCCCAGCTGAAACGTGCTTCCACTTCGCGCCTTGCCGCGATCCGAACCGGCGTCCAGCCCGAAAGGTTATTCAATACGGCTTCGATGGCGGCGGTGGCCGCATCCAGGTCGGTCGGATCTTCCAGGAGGACACCGGTCTGGCCGTGGCGAATCGACTCCCTGATGCCTCCGCGATCACTGCTGATGACGACCAGCCCGGCTGCCATCTCCTCGATCATTACCATGCCTTGGGTCTCGATCCGGGATGGCACGAACAATATGTCAGCTGCCTGGAACAGGTGGGCCAGAGTAGATTGGGGCACGGCATCAAGTTCCCGGTAACGCCCGCTGCCCAAGAGGCGGCTGCGTGCCGCCTGGCGCTGGAAAAAGGTTCTTTCACGCGAAGCGTCGGCAGGCCCTGGGTGGCTTCCACGATCCAGGCGGCTTTTTCGTCGTCCCCCGGGTGAAGGGGATTGCTCTCGCTCCCCGGGGACCAAAACAACATGAGACGCACCCCGTGGCGCGCCACCAGCAGACGTGCCAGTTCCGCGAAGCGCTCCTTGGGCCAGCGTTGCGAAGGCTTGCGCGCGCTGATGTGCAACCCCACCACCGGCCCCTGCCCCAGGGTGGCGAGGGCGGCCTGCGCGCGCGCGGTTTCCTCGGGGGGTGCGACCACCGTGAGCGGCCCGGGCGGGCCCTCGATGCCCAAGGGCGCGAGCAGGCGAAAGATGTCTTCCACCTCGTGCAGCGGATGGGGCAAGGTGTAGGGAATGGCGATGTCGATGTGTGCCACCCCAGCTTTTCCCGGCTCCGTGAAGCCGATGATGTGCCGAGGAGAGACGGCTCGCGCCAGGCGCAGCGCGCGCGGCAGGAAATGGGCGCCGGCGATGATGGCGTAATCGAAGCGCATGCGGCGCAGGTGCCAGAACAGCTTGAGGCGATCCCAATACACCTCGGCCGCCGTCTTGCCCGGTGCTCTGTGCTTTGCCTTGGTGTAGCTGTACACGCTATCGAGGTGCGGATTGCCGGCGAGCACCTCGGCGTTGTAGCTGTTCACGAAGGCGGCTAGGAAGGCCTCGGGAAACCGCGCCCGCAGCGCGGAAAATAGAGGCGTAGTGCAGACCAGATCGCCGATGTTGTCGCGGCGGATGAGGAGGATTTTCATGAAGCACGCTTTTGGCGGATGGCCTCCAATACCCCGAGCCAGGCCATTGACGGCCCCAGGCCAATCCAAAGACCGTTTGCCAAGCCAAGCACCAGATGGTCCACGAGAAAACCCAGCACGATAGCCGCGGTGGCCCCCCCTACATCTGCCCCTTGCCGAGTCTGTTGCCATGCCACGCGGACGAAGAGTCCAAGTACGGCACAATAGACCACGAGCCCTACCAGACCCGCTTCAAAGAAAATTTGCAGATAGAGGTTGTGTGGGTTGACTTTGTCGGTTGGCAAAGAGAAATAGTTGACTTGGGCTTCTGCCAGAAGGCTTTGTTTATTTTGTTCCCAGCGCTCGACAAAGCCATCCTCAACGGCAATTCGACCGAGTTTTTTCCAGCCGAAACCGTATCCAAGGAGTGGCCGCTCGCGAGCAATTTCTATGACTCCCAGCCAAATCGGGATTCTGCCGCTCAAGCCATCGCTTTCCCGGCCGAAGGCACGGGTATCCAATGCGTCGATATAGGTGTGTGGTGAAAACGCGGGCAGGAACCGCTCACGCAAATCAGGCCGTGCGAGTCCTAACACAATCGTTGTAAAAAGGCCAACGCCAAGCAAAAGCAACAACAGTCGCCATCTGCGTAGGGCGATGAGCATGGCTGCGATCGCGAGCAAGCCTGCCAGTAGCGGCGCCCGTCCCTGCGTTAAGATGATTATGGCAAACGCCGCCGCGGTCGCGGCACCGGCCCACCAGCGGAGCTGGCCGGCGCTCAAAAACAGCCCAAAATAAACGGGCAGATAGAACCCTGCATCGAGCGCAACGCCCTTGACGAAGTTGCCTGAGGTGCGCGCCGCATAAAGATCCCCATACCACGTAAGTTCGGCTACAGCCAACGCGATGCGCAACAGAAAAAGGCTGCCAGCATAGATGAATAACCACTCGCGCCAGCCACCCTCTCGAAAAGCAAATGCTGTGAGCAAAAACAGCAGTATTGCGGGGAGTAAGTGCTTCCGCAGTTCATTGAAACCTTCCAGCGGCGCGATACCCGCTAGGCTGCTCGCCCCTACAAGCGTAAGCAAGACTAACAGTCCAAGCACAAGGGGAGAATGCCAATCGACCTTGAGCCGTTTCGTCCCAACCAGCCACCCCGTTACAAGGAGCATGAAAAACGCTGCGACGTTTTTCCACGCGGCATTGTGTGGGAATGGGAGCGCGGCCAAATAAAAAAATACCGACAACCGTGCAAGATGTTCCGGCGAAGCTGCCCACAGCCTTTGCTCGCCGAGCCGGTTCAGCCAAACAGTCATCTTGTTATGTTCCATTTCTGGGTTTGGTGCGCCAGCGCCTGGTCGTAAGCTTCCTCGAGCTTGGCGACAGCGATCTCTGGCAGCAATGTTCTCAGTCGAGCCCTTGCGTTACTCAGCAAGATTTCACGTTCTGCGGCGTGGTCTGGCCGGAGAAGATCCAATCCACGCTTAAGTCCCGACTCAAGGGAAGCAGGGTCTGTCGGATCGATGACAACAGCACAATCCGGGCCGGTAAACTCGGCGAGACCCCCGGTTTGCGCGACGAGGGGCAGGCGACCCAGCGCCATGGCCTCCTGCGCAATGAGACCAAAAGGCTCGTCCAGGGAAGGCATGGCGACGATGTCAGCTCTTCGCATCAAGTCGAGAAATTCGGGAGCAGACAGTTTTCCGGCGATCTCGATATGGGGATGGGGCAACCCAGGTAAGTGCTCTACGCCGCTCCCGGCAAGTATCAGTCGCGCACTGCCCGGCGGCAACCGTGAGAACGCTCGAATCAATTCTTTGCCACCTTTGAGGGGGCTTCCCCCACCCCCGAAGAGAATGACCGGCGGGTCGTTGGGAGCCGGAACCCCCGCGACGGATTCGCGGAGCGCTAGCACTTCCATGGAGAGAGGATTGTGCACAATTGCGTACGGCTTGGTTGTTTCGCTTTTTTCGAGAACGTACTCCTTTGTGCGCCGGCTCACAAAGACGAGCAAATCAGCCAGCGACGGGATGATCGGCTTGGCAAAATGCCGGTGATAATGGACAACGATGGCAGGTTTGTAGGACAAGCGCCTTGTCACGGCATCTACCAACTCTTGGCGGTTGTGAAAATGAATCAATTCCGGCCGGATGCGTTCAATCGACTCGACGAGTTGGGGATAAGTGAAAACACCCAAGCGGAACATCTTGTTGAAAATGCGGTTCCTCATGCGGTGTTCATGAGAAACGTAAATACATCGACCCCGTGGTATTGGAAATGGGCTGGCGTGCCGCGCCCACCGGGCGAGCAGGCAATCAAATGCCGATAGCGTTTCCCAGACGAGGCAAAAGCCAGGATAACTTTCTCGACTGAACCGGCTGTGTTGCGGATATCAGCCCAGAAATGAATGTGTAGTGCCACCGGCTTGCCGCGCTCAAGATTTTCGAAGTCGGACAATGATGATGTCTCCGAAAAGTACATCTGGCGAAATCAGAAACTGCCGAAATTCAGGCAAGTAGGACCGTTGCGCAGTGAACCGGACGCAGCCGTTGTGCGAGGGCTCCTTCTCCGCACGGGATGTCTGCGATGGCGGCGTCCTTTGGCGCATCGAGAAGCGCGATTGCTTGCTCGTGGACATTCTCTGCGGCAAGCGCCCTTGGTTTCATGATTTGTACCTTTTCCCGTGTTGGCGAAAGATAGGCTCCAAGATGGAGACTGTTTCGAGGCGAGTCAGACACGCGCGATCACCCCTCGCGCACACGTAAGGCGTTGCGAAAGTGTGGGAGCACGGTGCGCAAGGCACGTTTGCGGCAACGATGTGGGCGTTGGCGCCGAGTGGCCTCTGGTCTTCTGGATCAGCCGGGCCCATGACGTCAATGACGGGCACGCCGAGCGCATCAGCCAGGTAGGTCACGCCGGAATCCACCCCTACGTAGAGCGCCAAACGACTTAACAAGGCTGGCAGTTCGTCCAGCGTCCACTGGCCGGTGGTGTCCACGATCCGCTGGCTGCTGAACTTGGTCTGTAGGGCCGACGCGATGGGCTGATCCTGCGCGGTGCCGATCAGAACCAGCGTGACGCCTGTTCTTTGGATGAGCGTGTTGACCATTTCCAGCAATTTGTGCTCAGGCCAGGCCTTCATCGGGTTGCCGGCGCCTAGTCCCAAGCCTACATAGGTAGCTGAGCTGTCCGGGAGCACTTTGACCGCTTTTGCTAGAGCCTCGGGAGCAGCGGTAGGTATCTCGTTCGCGCGCGCCAAAGCGTCCCGGCTTATGTTGATGCCAAGCCCAGTGAGGGCGCGCAACGCCGTCTCCCGAAACAGCCGCCCGTGCAGATGCCTTTCGCCCGAGGTCAGGAAGGGCCAAGCAAGGCGCGCGATGCCTTTGCGCCGGTCTGGCAGAACCGAGATGCGGTGCGGGATCCTTGCCCAGAAGGGCACAATGAACGTGGCAAGATTGGGGCTTAGAGTCAATACGGCATCGAACCGGCCGGCGACGAGTTGGTATAACCATTTCTTGCCACGCCAGCCCTTGAACCCATGAACCGGCAATAACAAGACTTCGTCGATCGTGTCGAGTCGACGTGCGAGTGGTTCATTGACTGGATGGATCAATGCGTGAATGCGCGTATGGGGACACCCTTCCCGGAGCGCGCGGAGCACTGTCGTGGTGTTGATGAAATCGCCGATTTTCGCGGTCTGGATCACCAAGAGCCGCTTGATCGGTCGCGTTCGGTTTTTTTTGGATAGCGCCCACAAAACAGGTGATGCGACCCAGGTGACTAAGAGCCAGAACACAGCGCCTCCAAGAGATTTCGCTCCACCCCACTCACGTAGCGCTCAATCGAGAACGCCTGCCGGACGCGTGCTCGGCCTGCTTTGCCGAGGCGATCGCGCAATTCGGTGTCGCGCAGCAGGCGAGCCAGGGCGGCGGCCAGTTTGTGCACATCGCCATGGGGATACAGCAGGCCCGTTTCGCCGTCCACCACGAGCTCGCGGGAACCTACGGCATTTGCGGCCACGACGGGTTTGCCAAGGAGCATTGCTTCCAGGATGACGCGGGGTAGTCCTTCTCGGCTAGATGCCAACACGAAAACATCCATTGCCGCGATGAATGGCAAGGGATCACGCTGGAAGCCAACGAAATGAACTCTTCTCTCGATGCCGGCATGCTTTGCCGACTCGTGCAACGCCCGCGCTTCGGGTCCCTCGCCCACCACCAACAAATGAACCGTGAGATTCTCTTGCCGCTCTAGAGCCACCACTGCGTTTAACAGGTCTGCAACAGATTTGCGTTTGACCAACTGCCCAACGGTGCCGATGAGCATGGCTCCAGTTGGGATCCCTTCCAGCCGTACGGCTGGCGGCAAAACCAGGTCTGGACTGATGCCGTTGTGGACGACCACGAGTTTGTCAGGTTGCACGCCTTGGCTCTTTAGAGACTCCGCGACACCTTCCGACACGCAAATGATGCGGCAGGCACTCCGATTGACGATTGCCACTTCGGTGGGGTTCAGCCATGTGTCGATGCGACAATGTTGTACCACCGGTAACCGAACGGACTCCGCAGCCAGATAACCTTCCAGGTTGGAGGATGGCTGGTTGTTCATGTACAGGAGATGGAAGCCGCCGTCGCGTAAAACATCGGCGAT
This sequence comes from Thiobacter sp. AK1, assembly GCF_039822265.1. NCBI lineage: Bacteria > Pseudomonadati > Pseudomonadota > Betaproteobacteria > Burkholderiales > Thiobacteraceae > Thiobacter > Thiobacter aerophilus. Next base: position 175,436 of record NZ_JBAJEX010000002.1, on the reverse strand, counting down.
GCGCTGTGCCTGGGGCACGATGCGCCAGCGTTTCTCAATCGAGAACTGGGCTTGTGCCCGTGAATCCGGCCATGGCTTCAGCAAGCCGCGTGCGAGTTCTTTTGCAAGTTTGGCCCAGCCGGGTTGTTTGCGCCGGGGCAGTACGATGAGTGGTATGCCAAGTGCTGCGAGTTCCTCGGACAACCGTGGACCCGAGAGCCCCCTTTTGTAGTCCGAGTAAAAACAGCAGACGATGGAGAAGCGGTTACGGTCGATCCGTTTGAGCAGCTCCATCATGCTGTTGGTGCCCCCGCCCCACTCGTGGCCGGTATCCAGGAGCAGCACCTTAATTGGGGGAGTCATGTTGCCTCAACACTTGCTGCGTTGCTGTAACAACCTCGTCCACCTGGATGTTGTTCATGCAGAGGGGTTCCGCGTAAGGACAGCGCTTTGACAGGCAGGGGTCGCAGGTGCGCCATTTCCGAATCACCACGTGGCGACCGAGATCGTATGCCGGCCCAGACCGAGCCGGGTTGGAGACGGCAAACAGCGCCACGACTGGCGTTCCGACGGCAACGGCTAGATGCATCGGCCCCGTGTCCCCGGTAATCAGCACTTGGGCTCGATTTAGCAAGGCTGGTAAGGCGCGCAGTGGCAGATCACCGGCAGACACCCAGGCCAACAATCTCTTTGTAGCGGAACTTGCATTGATCGCCTCAGCGATGCGCATGCACAATTCCCGCTCGCGTGGCGAACCCGTGATAACGAATTTCAGCGCACCATTTGCCACCAACAGCCGCTGCGCAGCTTCGACAAAGCGGCCCGCAGGCCATCGTCGGCTATTGGTAGAGGCGCCCGGCTGTAGGGCGACCAGGCGCGCATGCTGCCATCCGAGTCTCTGCAAACGTTCTTCCACCAGACGCTCCCCATCCTCGTGGCGGGGCACGATCATGCGCCTATCGAAGGGACCGGGAGCACCTGCTAGGCGAACGACTTCCAGGCGTTGATCGAGTCCGTGCCCCATCTCCTGCCAACCGAGGCGAGGGGTCTGGTTGGTGAGCAAAAAATTCCATTCGTTATCGTTGGGTAGCTTGAAAATGTAACGTGCGCCCGAGAGGTAGGCGAGCGGCGTGGCCTGGGGCTCGTTACCGTGCAGGATGACCGCGAGATCATAGCCTCTGAGCCGCTTTGCAGCGGCGAAAAATCCGGCCCACCTATTGTCGAAGGGAAACAGCTCATCCACGTGGGGGAAGCCTTCGAATAGTTCCACTAATGATGGGTGAATGACCCATGTGATATGCGCTCCTTGGTACGTCCGGCGCAGCGCATGCAAAGCCGGGGTCGATAGCAGTGAATCGCCCAGGGCGGTGCAGGAGATGGCCAGGATGCGGCGAATGGCCGAGGTGCCGAGCTCATCCGAGCGCCGCGGCCGTTGGTCTAGCCGTTTCCGGTGCCAGAGCCAATGGCGGAGTGACCATTCGATGAATGGCAGTCTCATCTTCCCTGCTTGCCACGCAGATGAAGGTAGAGGTATGCAAGCCACGGCCGTCGATACACTGCAAGGCGCTGCTCGAGCCAGCGACCACCTTGGTCTTTGACGGCTATTCTCGCAAGGCCATCACGCGGTGAACGCCGTGTCACCACCCCACGTACCGTGAGGTACCGGAAGTTTAGCCCCTGTTCTTCCGCGATGCGGTCATACCCATCTGGGTGCAGCCCCCACGGCCAGCACAAATGGCGAACGACGCGCCCCAGGCGCGCTTCGAGAACGGCGCGGCTTTGGGCGAGGTCTTGGGCCAGCGCGGAAAGCCGCTCGGCGGGGTCTCTGTATTCCAGGTCCCAGCGGCGATGGCTGTGGGTATGGGAGTGGATTTCCACGTGGCCGCTGGCTTCCATGGCTTCGATTTCGCTCCAACGCAGCATGACCGTATCGGCCTGGCCTTCGGCGATCAGGCGTTTGCAGGTCTTGTGGTCGGGGCAGGGCGCCTCTTTGCGCACGGGGCCGTCACCGATCGAGCCCGTGATGGCGAAGATCACCGCCCGGTGACCGTATTCGCGCAGCACGGGGTAGGCATGGATGAAGTTGTCCAGGTAGCCGTCATCGAAGGTGAGCATGACCGATCGTGCGGGCAGGGGTGCGCCGGCCAGGAAGGCTTCCAGCTCGGCCGTGCCCACGGTGTGCCAGCCGTGGTGGGCGAGCCAGTGCATCTGGTCGCGGAAGTTCTCCGGCGAGACCGTCACCAGCCCCGGCTGGGGGCTCACATGGTGGTACATGAGGATGGGAAGGGCCTGCGCGGTGCTCACTGGCTTTTCTCCAGCTCCTCATAAACGGCGAGCATGCCCGCGCCCATTTGTTCGATGCCGAAATGGGCTGCGACCCAGGGCCGTGCGGCGCGGGCAAAGGCCGCCCGTTTGCCGGGATTTTCCAATAGCTCGAGCAGGGCGGCGGCAAGGCGCTCCGGGTCGTGGGGGGGCACGAGCAGCCCGGTCTCGCCTTCGCGGATGGTCTCGGGCACGCCCCCTACCCGGGTGCCGATCACCGGCACGCCCATGGCCTGGGCCTCCAGGAAGGCCGTGCCCAGCGCTTCTTCCCGCGTCGGCAGGACGAAGAGGTCCAGGGCACGCAGGATTTCTGGCACGTCCCGCCGCAAGCCCAGGAAGTGCACGTGGGCCGACAGTCCCAAGTTGGCGGCTTCTGCCTTGAGCTTGGCTTCTTGCGGGCCGTCACCGGCGATGACGAAATGGACCTGGGGCAGCCGCGCCAGCACGCGCGGGATGGCAGCCAACAGATCGCGGTGGCCTTTCTTGTTGCGCAGGATGGCGAGGGTGCCCACAAGCAACACGTCGGGCGCGAGGCCCAGCGCTTGGCGCAGGGTAGGCGTCACTTGCGCCGGATCGAAACGTTTTAGATCCACGCCGGTGGGCACCACCCGCAGCCGGGCACGGGGCACGCCGCGCTGGGCAAGGTCGTCTGCCACGGCCTGGCTTACGGTGACCACTCGGTCCGGAAGCCAAGTATAGGTGGCCAAATGGGTGGGCGGCAGGATGAGATGGCGGGTGCGGACGATGTGCGGCCGTTTCCACAGACTGCGCGCGGCCAAACCTGCCAGCAAGGTGTCGCGGCCGCTGTGGGTGTTGATATGGCTGGGCCGGTGGCGGGCGAACAGGCGCCGCAGGGCGAGCAGGCTATCCAGGGCGAGCCCCCGTCCCATGGGCACGCTGTGCACGGGCAGACCTTTTTCCTGCGCCCGGGCCGCCAGCCGCGCCCCCGGTGGGGTGACTACTGCCACTTCGATGCCGCGCCCGTGCAGATATTCGAGCTCCATCAGGGTCCGGTTTTCCTGGCCACCCCAGCCCAGGGAGGATTCCGTGTGCCACACCCTCATGCCGACACGGCACCCATCTCGAACTGCAGACGATAAAGCCGCGCATATGCGCCGCCGGCGGCGAGCAAATTGGTGTGGGTGCCGGACTCGATGATGCGACCCTGGTCCATCACCACGATGCGGTCGGCGCCTTCGATGGTGGAGAGGCGATGGGCGATGACCAGGGTGGTGCGGCCTTGCATGAGGTTTTCCAGGGCGGCCTGCACATGGCGTTCCGATTCGGTGTCCAGGGCCGAGGTGGCTTCGTCCAGGATCAGGATGGGGGCGTTCTTGAGGATCGCACGGGCAATCGCGATGCGCTGGCGCTGGCCACCCGAGAGTTTCACGCCGTTTTCGCCGACGAGGGTATCGAAGCCTTCTGGCATCTGTTCGATGAATTCCAGCGCGTGGGCGGCGCGGGCGGCGGCAATGAGTTCGGCGCGACTCACCTGTCCCAAACGGCCATAGGCGATGTTGGCGGCGACGGTGTCGTTGAACAGCACCACGTCCTGGGAGACAAGGGCAATCTGGGCGCGCAGATCGGTAAGCTTGATTTCGGCGATGTCGATGCCGTCGATGAGGATGCGCCCTGTCGTGGGCTCATAGAAGCGGGGCAGCAGGTTGACCAGCGAGGTCTTGCCGCTGCCGCTTTTACCCACCAGGGCGACGGTCTCGCCGGGCTGAATTGCCAGGTTCACGTCGTCGAGCACCAGCGGGCCGTCGGCTTCGTAGCGCAGGCTCACGTGCTCATAGCGCACCTCGCCCCGCGCACGGTCGAGGGTGCGCGTGCCGGTGTCTTTTTCTCCCGGGCGGTCGAGCAAGCCGAACACCACTTCCGCCGCGGCCAGGCCCCGCTGCAAGGCCTCGTTCACGCCGGTCAGCCGCTTGATGGGCGCAAGCAGCATGAGCATGGCGGTGATGAAGGAGACAAAGCCACCCACGGTGGTCTTGTCCTGGGCCGCCTGCATGGTGGCGAGATAGATGATCAAGGCGAGCGCAATGGCGGCGAGCAGTTGCACCAGGGGCACGTTTAAACCCGAGGCCACGGTCTGCTTGATGTCGAAGCGGCGCAGCCGATTGGTGGCATCGAAGAAGCGCCGTTTTTCGTAGTCCTGGCCGCCGAAGATCTTCACGACCTTGTGGGCCTCGATGGTCTCGCCCAGCACGTGGGTGATGTCCTGCATGGCTTCCTGCGCGCCGCGGTACATGCGCCGCAGGCGCAGGGTGAAATAGCGCACGGTGATGGCGATGGCCGGCGCCATCACCAGAGTGATGAGCGTGAGCTGCCAATTCAGATAGAAAAGCCAGCCCATGAGTCCCAGGATGGTGAAAGAGTCGCGCACCACCACGGTGATCACGTTGGTGCCGGCGGAGGTGACGGAATTCACGTTGTAGGCGATGTTGGCGATCAGCGCCCCCGCGGGGCTGTTGTCGAAATCGCGCGTGGGCAGGGTCACCAGTTTGGCGAACATGCGGTTTCTGAGTTCCAGCACCACCCGCGTGGCGAGCCAACTGGTGGCGTAGTTGGCGCCGAAGGTGAATAGGCCCCGCAGCAGGAACAGGCCGACGAGGGCCACCGGGATGAGCTTCATGAGCAGCGGATCGCGCTCCACGAAGCTGCCATCGAGCAGCGGCTTCATGAGCGCCGGCAGGGCGGGCTCGGTGGCCGCCACCAGAATGGTGAAAACCAGCGAGGCGGCGAACATCTTCCACCAAGGCTTGGCGATTTGAAGTAGCCGCAGGTAGAGCTGAGCGCTGGAGAGGGTGGGCAGAGTCACGCGGGGTCCGTAGGCGGGGCGCTCGGTTGGGAAAAAGGCGTAAGTGTACCGGAATCAAGGCCTTGTACTCCAGCTAGAAGACGCTGGTAAAGACCCAGTAGGGCCTGGGTTGCGGCCTGCGCGTTAAAGCGCTCTGCTTCTGCCCGCGCCGCCTGCCCCATGGGCGCGCGCGCTGCGGGATGCAGAAGCCGCGCCAGGGCATCGGCGATGCCGGAAACGTCGAGCGCATCGCGCACGAAACCCGTCACACCTTCTTCCAGCACCTCCGCCGCGCCGGACTTGGTGGAGGTCACGACTGGCAGGCCGCAGGCCAGGGCTTCCAATGCCACGTTGGGGAAGGGATCGTAGAGCGTAGGCAATACCAGGGCATCGGCCGCGTGGTAGCAGGAAAGCACGTCTTCTCGTGGACCGAGGAAAAGCGTGCGCGCCCCACAGCCCAGCCGCTGGGCCAGGCGCTGGTAGCGCCGCGCGTGGCGATCGCGTCCCACCACCAATAGCTGCGCCGCGGGGGCATCCAGCTGGGCAAAGGCGGCTAGCAACGTGGCGAGCCCCTTGCGTTCGTATCCCGAGCCCAGGAACAGGAACACCGTGGACGCCGCCGAAAGCCCCAGTTGGTGCCGCGCTTCCCTGCGCTGCTCGCGGTTGGCCGGGTGGAAGCGAGCCAGATCCACGCCGCTATAGATCACGTGCAGCTTGCCGGGGTCGATGGCGAAATGGGTGAGAATTTCGTCACGCACCATGCGCGAGTTGCAGATCACCGCCTTCAGACGCGGGCTTTCGAACAAGCGCCGCTCTGCTGTCAGCACATAGCGGTGGTAGGGATTGAGGGCCTGAGCGAGCCGCGCGAACCAGGACTGCGTGCGCCTGCGCTGTTCGAGCCACACCCGGTGGACCCCGTCGCCCGCCCGGTACAGATCACAGCAGACCAGCCGCTCGTGGGACTGCACCAGGTCGAAGGGCTGCGCGGCAAGGGCGCGGCAGACGCAACGAGCAAACCCCAAGTCCCGCCATAGACTGCCCAGGTAGAAGGGGTCGCAGCGGAGCACCTCGCCGGCACCCTCCCAGTGGCGGGTGACGAGGGTGACCTGCACACCCTGGGCGCGCAGGGCTTCCAACGCCCGGGCCACGAAGCGTTCCGCGCCGCCGAAGGGGGTGTAGCGCTGGCGCACCAGGGCCAGGCGCACAGGGCTAGCCGTCGCCACAGCAGACGAGTTCCTCCACTGCTTCCAGCACGAGCTGGGGCTCAATTGACAGCAAGCACTCGCTCACTTTGCCGCTACCACAGCCATCCTGGCCGCAGGGCCGACAGGAGTGGGCTGAGGTCAGAATTCGGCTGGGCACGCCCCAGGGCCCCCACTCCCGCTCCCCGCTGGGACCGAACAGGGCCACCGTGGGCGTGCCCATGGCCGCCGAAAGGTGCATGGGGGCCGAATCCATGCCGATGAACAGCCGGGCGCGCCCGATCAGGGCGCCCAACTCCTTGAGGCCGAGGTGCCCGCCCAAATCCACCACCGGGGCGGCGCTCAGGGCGCGCACCTGAGCGAGGAACGCCCGCTCCGCCGGCTCGGGTGCGGCGGTCAGCACCACTGGCCAGCCGCGCGCGGCAAGCCCGTCCACGAGCTGCGCCGCCTGACCCGCAGGCCAGGTCTTGAACCACCAGCGCGAGCCTGGATGAAAAACCAGGAAGCCGCCTCGGGTCAGGCCGTGTGCAGCCAAAAGCGCATCGACGGCAGCTTCTGCTTCTGCCCCCGGCACGAAGGTGAGCCCCCGCTCATGGGGTTGCGGCTGGATGCCGATGCGACGCAGGGCGTCCAGGTGCAATTCGACGGTGTGACGGCGATTGCCGGCCAGCCACGGATAGAGGTGGCTGAAACTACCCCGCCAGAAGCGCCCGGGTCGCTGGCGAGCGACGCCATAACGGGCGCCTGTCAGGCGCGCAAGCCAAGCGCCACGTGGGTGTTCCGTGAGGTGGATGACCAGGTCGTAGCGGCGTGCCTTGAGGGCTTTTAGCAAGCTCCATTCCGCCCGCAGCCGGGTGGCTGGGGGCAGGGTTTTCCAGCGCTTGTCTATCGTGTGGATATGGGTGATGGCGGGGTGTCCCTCGAGCATCACGGCGCAGTCACGATAGACCAGGGCGTCCAGTTCCAAATGGGGCGCCCGTCGGGCCAGCACGCTGAATACCGGGCTGGTAAGGAGCACATCGCCCAGGTGGCGGAGCTTGATGACCAGCACGCGCCGCAGGCGTTCCAGGTCGATGGCGTCATCCGGGAGGGGAAGAAAAGACGGCAAGACGGGCACGGCCATGGCCGGCACGATAGCAAACTCCCTGCGCGAAGGGAAATTGCCTGGACGTCTAGCAGGTTGGGGGGCTGTCTAGTGCTTCATTTGACAGCCTAAGGGCTTGGCGGCATAATCGCGGGTTTCGTTCGGAGGGGTTCCCGAGCGGTCAAAGGGATCAGACTGTAAATCTGACGGCTTACGCCTTCGAAGGTTCGAATCCTTCCCCCTCCACCAGGTTTTCGGCAAGATTGGGAGCCTCGCTTCGACCGTTCAGTCGACCGTCAAGTCGGGCCGGGATACCGCCTTCGCGGGTGTAGCTCAATGGTAGAGCAGAAGCCTTCCAAGCTTAAGACGAGGGTTCGATTCCCTTCACCCGCTCCAATACCCAAGGGGGGCCCGGTCCATTTGGGTATTGGCCGGACTGGGGCGCAGCACCCATCAACGGTGGCTCGGCCAAACCGGCCCCGGGCAGTCCAGGTCTCATGCCCATGTAGCTCAGTGGTAGAGCACTCCCTTGGTAAGGGAGAGGCCACGTGTTCGATCCACGTCATGGGCACCAGGTATTGAGTCATTCTCGTCAAGAGGAAAGCGATCATGGCAAAGGAAAAGTTTGAGCGTAAGAAGCCGCATGTGAATGTGGGGACGATTGGTCATGTGGACCATGGCAAGACCACTTTGACGGCGGCGATCACCACGATTTTGGCGAAGAAGTTTGGTGGTGAGGCGAAGAAGTATGATGAGATTGACTCGGCGCCGGAGGAGAAGGCGCGTGGTATTACGATCAACACGGCGCATGTGGAGTATGAGACGGCGAAGCGGCACTATGCGCATGTGGACTGTCCGGGTCATGCGGACTATGTGAAGAACATGATTACGGGTGCGGCGCAGATGGATGGTGCCATTTTGGTGGTATCGGCGGCGGATGGTCCGATGCCGCAGACGCGGGAGCATATTTTGTTGGCGCGTCAGGTGGGGGTGCCGTACATTGTGGTGTATTTGAACAAGGCGGACATGGTGGACGATCCCGAGCTTTTGGAGCTGGTTGAGATGGAAGTGCGGGAGTTGTTGTCCAAGTATGATTTTCCTGGGGACGACACGCCGATTATTGTGGGGTCGGCGCTGAAGGCGTTGGAGGGGGATCAGAGCGAGATTGGTGAGCCGTCGATTTTGAAGTTAGCGGATGCGCTGGACAATTATATTCCGGACCCGGTGCGAGCGATTGACCAGCCGTTTTTGATGCCGATTGAGGATGTGTTTTCGATTTCGGGTCGTGGCACGGTGGTGACGGGGCGTGTGGAGCGTGGTGTGGTCAAGGTGGGTGATGAGGTGGAGATTGTGGGTTTGCGTCCGACCCAGAAGACCACGGTGACGGGTGTGGAGATGTTCCGCAAGCTGTTGGACCAGGGGCAAGCTGGGGATAACGTGGGTGTGCTGCTGCGTGGGACGAAGCGTGAGGAAGTGGAGCGTGGTCAGGTGTTGGCCAAGCCTGGGACGATTACGCCGCACACCAAGTTTACGGCTGAGATTTATGTGTTGTCGAAGGAAGAGGGTGGGCGTCATACGCCGTTTTTCAATGGCTATCGTCCGCAGTTTTATTTTCGGACGACGGACGTGACGGGTGCGGTGGAGTTGCCGGCGGGTGTGGAGATGGTGATGCCGGGTGACAACGTGCAGATCACGGTGAGCTTAATCCAGCCGATTGCCATGGAAGAGGGGTTGCGTTTTGCGATTCGCGAAGGCGGCCGCACCGTGGGCGCCGGCGTGGTGTCGAAGATCATTGAATAACGGTGGTGAGCCGGTTCGCGTTCGGTGTTGGCGCCTTGGCTGCCGGCTCGCCGCTCCAAACGCGAAACGCGCGATTCAGAAGCGAATTAGGCCAGTAGCTCAATTGGCAGAGCGGCGGTCTCCAAAACCGCAGGTTGGGGGTTCGAGACCCTCCTGGCCTGCCAGACACACCGGCATTGCCGCCGGTGCGACATGACGGCGGTCGGTCGCCTGGTGCCACCGACCCGGGGTAAACCCTGATGGGATCCATGGCGGACAAACTCAAACTGGCCCTGGCGGCCTTGCTCGTGGTGGCGGGGCTGACCGGCTTTTATGCGTTGGCCAGCAAGCCGATGGCGCTGCGCGTGCTGGCGGTGGTGGGGGGTGTGGCGGCAGCGGCGCTGGTGGCGTGGTTTACTGCGCCTGGCCGCCAGTTCGTGGCCTTTGCCCGCGAGTCTGTCGCCGAGGCCAAGCGCGTGGTCTGGCCCACCCGCAAGGAGGCCATGCAAACCACCGGCGTGGTGTTCGTGTTCGTGGTGTTGATGGCGCTGTTCATTTTCGTGGTGGATGCCTCGCTGGGTGCGATTCTGCGCATGTTGATGGAACGGGGAAGCTGATGGCCAAACGCTGGTATGTGGTGCACACCTACTCCGGCTTCGAGAAGAGCGTCAAGCGCGCCCTCGAAGAACGCATCAAGCGCGAGCACATGGAGGACAAGTTCGGCCAGATCCTGGTGCCGGTGGAGGAAGTGGTCGAGATGAAGGGCGGTCAGAAGCGCACCAGCGAGCGCAAATTCTTCCCGGGCTACGTGCTGGTGGAAATGGAAATGAACGATGCCACCTGGCACCTGGTGAAGAGCGTGCCCAAGGTCACCGGTTTCGTCGGGGGGTCCGCGGCTAAGCCCACACCCATCAGCGAGAAGGAAGTCCAGGCGCTGCTGCACCAGATGCAAGAAGGGGTGGAGAAGCCCCGGCCCAAAGTGCTGTTTGAGGTGGGCGAGGCGGTGCGTGTCACCGAGGGGCCGTTCACCGATTTCCATGGCAATGTGGAAGAGGTCAACTACGACAAGAACAAGCTCAGGGTGTCGGTCATGATCTTCGGCCGTTCCACCCCGGTCGAACTGGACTTCAGCCAGGTGGAGAAGGCCTGAGCCCGTCGTGATGCGGGCCCGCCGGAAGCCCTGATTCCGGCACGAGGAGCGCCAGTAGGACCACCGACCGCGCGTTCGCACTCACTCTAAGGAAAGGAAGCCAGCATGGCAAAGAAAATCGTCGGCTACATCAAGCTGCAGGTGCCGGCGGGCAAGGCCAATCCCTCGCCTCCCATCGGTCCCGCGCTGGGCCAGCGCGGTCTGAACATCATGGAATTCTGCAAGGCCTTCAATGCCCAGACCCAGGGCATGGAACCGGGCCTGCCGATCCCCGTGGTGATCACCGCCTACGCAGACAAGTCCTTCACCTTCGTGATGAAGACGCCGCCAGCCAGCGTGCTATTGAAGAAAGCGGCCAAGGTGGAGAAGGGCTCGTCCAAACCCCACACCGACAAGGTGGGCCGCATCACCCGCGGTCAGGCCGAGGAAATCGCCAAGATGAAAATGCCGGATCTCACCGCTGCTGATCTGGAGGCCGCGGTGCGCACTATCGCCGGCAGCGCCCGCAGCATGGGCATCGAAGTGGAGGGGTTGTGACATGGCCAAGCTTTCCAAACGCCGTCAGGCCATCCTGGCCAAGGTGGACCGCAATAAGATCTATCCAGTGGACGAGGCACTGAAGCTGGTGAAGGAAACCGCTACCGCAAAGTTCGACGAGTCCGTGGATGTGGCTGTCAATCTGGGCGTGGATGCACGCAAATCCGACCAGCTGGTGCGCGGCTCCATCGTGCTGCCCAAGGGCACCGGCAAGACCGTGCGTGTGGCGGTGTTCGCCCAGGGCGCGGCGGCCGATGCCGCCCGCGAGGCAGGGGCTGACATCGTCGGCTTCGATGATCTCGCCGCCCAGATCAAGGAAGGCCGCATGGACTTCGACGTGGTCATCGCCACGCCGGATTCCATGCGCGTGGTGGGGCAGCTGGGTCAGATCCTTGGTCCCCGCGGTCTCATGCCCAACCCCAAGGTGGGGACAGTGACGCCCAACGTGGCCGAGGCGGTGAAAAACGCCAAGGCGGGCCAGGTGCAGTACCGGACGGACAAGGCGGGCATCGTCCACTGCACCATCGGCCGCGCCTCCTTTGCTCCGCAGGACCTCAAGGCCAACCTGCTGGCGCTGGTGGATGCCCTCAACAAGGCCAAACCCGCCGCTGCCAAGGGTGTATATCTGAAAAAGATTGCCATCTCCAGCACCATGGGGGTCGGCGTGAAGGTGGATCAGGCTTCTTTGACGACCTGAACTTTTCCCTCCTTCCTTGGGGGGGCATGTAAGTGCTTTGGGCCCGGTCACTTAGCCGGCCGCCACCTCTCCGCCGGTTACCGAGCGCAACTCCGGTAACCGGCGGGGATGGGCGGTCAGGTTGGGTGAACGGGGTTATCAAAGACCGTAGGCGCCCGCAAGGGCTTAATGCCGGCGACGGAAGCTCAATGGTCAAGAGGTTTCTCTGCCTCGGCTTTTGGCCTCTGTCTTCTGGACCCTACGCAGATGGCGTACCCAAGACAGGATGATCGTTCTTTTACAGATGTTCTCCTATCGGAAGGTCGCCGATTCGCGGTGCAATACCGGCCGCATTCGACGTAAGGAGTAAGACCGTGGCTCTCAACATGGAGAAAAAGCAGGAAGTGGTGGCCGAGGTGAGCGCCCAGGTGGCGCGGGCCCAGGCCATCATCCTGGCTGAATACCGCGGCCTGGAAGCGGGAGACATGACCGCCCTGCGGGCACAGGCGCGCAAGGCGGGTGTCTACTTCCGCGTGCTGAAGAACACGCTGGCGCGCCGCGCCGTGGCGGACACGCCGTTTGCTCCCCTGGCGGAGAAAATGGTGGGACCGCTCGCGTTCGCGATTTCCGCCGATCCGGTGGCTGCCGCCAAGGTGCTCAACGAGTTTGCCAAGGGCAACGAAAAGCTCGTGATCAAGGGGGGTGCGATGCCCAACACGGTCATGGGCCCACGGGAGGTGGCGAGTCTTGCCGCCCTGCCCTCGCGCGAAGAATTGCTCGCCAAACTCCTGGGCACCATGCAGGCGCCGATCGCGCAGTTCGTGCGCACCCTCAACGAGGTGCCGGCGCGCTTCGTGCGGACGCTGGCTGCCGTGCGTGACAGTAAACAGGCTGCTTGAACCAACCCCTTTTCGTGTTTCGACTGGAGAACATCATGGCCGTATCCAAAGCTGAAATCCTCGATGCCATTGCCAACATGAGCGTGCTGGAGTTGTCCGAGCTCATCAAGGAAATGGAAGAAAAATTCGGCGTGTCCGCCGCTGCCACCGCCGTGGCCGTGGCCGCTGCGCCTGCTGCCGGTGGGGCCGCACCCGCCGAAGAGAAGACTGATTTCACCGTGATGCTGACCGCAGCGGGTGAGAAGAAGGTGGAAGTGATCAAGGTGGTGCGTGCCATTACTGGCCTGGGCCTGAAGGAGGCCAAGGACCTGGTGGACGGTGCCCCGAAACCCGTGAAGGAAGGGATCCCCAAGGCGGAAGCCGAAGCGATCGCAAAACAGCTCCAGGAAGCCGGCGCCACTTGCGAAATCAAGTAAGCGCGGCTTGATGGCGACTGGCTGGCAGCCCGTGAGGGCCGCCAGCCTTTTGGCGCTTCTGGAGGCCGATTCCGCAATCGAGGTCAGAACTGAGCGGATGCCGTCCGCTCACTTGTGATTTCGCCGGGCTGCCCGCCCGGGCCGATTTCCGCTTTCTAGACCGGAGATGCCATGACCTACTCATTCGCCGAGAAGAAACGTATCCGCAAGAGCTTCGCCAAGCGCGCCAGCGTGCTCGACGTGCCGTATCTGCTCGCTACGCAGCTGGATTCCTACCGCGCCTTCCTGCAGGAGGGCGTGCCCCCCGGCGAGCGCAAGGTGGAGGGTCTAGAAGCGGCGTTCCGCTCCATTTTCCCGATCGTGTCCCACTCCGGCAATGCCCGCCTCGAATACGTGAGCTACACCCTGGGCGATCCTCCGTTCGACGTGAAGGAGTGTCAGCAGCGGGGACTGACCTATGCCGCACCGCTGCGGGTTAAAGTGCGCCTGGTGATCATGGACCGCGAGGCTTCCAAGCCCACCATCAAGGAGGCCAAGGAGCAGGAAGTGTACATGGGCGAGATCCCGCTCATGACCAATAACGGCTCCTTCATCATCAATGGTACCGAGCGGGTGATCGTCTCCCAGCTGCATCGCTCGCCCGGGGTCTTCTTCGAGCACGATCGCGGCAAGACCCATTCCTCGGGCAAGCTGTTGTTCTCGGGCCGCATCATCCCGTACCGCGGCTCCTGGCTGGACTTCGAGTTCGATCCCAAGGATTACCTGTATTTCCGGGTCGATCGCCGACGCAAGATGCCGGTGACCATCCTGCTCAAGGCGCTGGGCTACACGCCGGAGCAGATCCTGCAGATTTTCTTTCAGTTCGACACCTTCCATCTCGGCAAGAAGGGCATCGAGTTCGAATTGGTGCCGGAGCGCCTGCGCGGGGAAGTGGCCCGCTTCGATATCACTGCCAAGGGCAAGGTCATCGTGCCCAAGGACAAGCGCATCACCGTCAAGCACATCCGCGAGATGGAAGCCGCGGGCCTGAAGAAGATCGTCGTCCCCGAGGACTTTTTGATCGGCCGCGTGCTCGCGACCAATGTGATAGACAAGGAAACCGGCGAGCTCATCGCTCGTGCCAACGACGAGATCACCGAGGAGGTGTTGAACAAGCTGCTGGATGCCGGCATCGACAGCATCCAGACCCTCTACATCAACGATCTCGACCACGGCCCATACATTTCTCAGACGCTGCGCATCGACGAGACCGCCGACATGATGGCGGCGCGGGTGGCGATCTACCGCATGATGCGTCCGGGCGAGCCGCCCACCGAGGAAGCGGTGGAGGCGTTGTTCAACCGCCTGTTCTTCTCCGAGGAGACCTACGACCTGTCCAAAGTGGGACGGATGAAGTTCAACCGCCGCGTGGGTCGAACCGAACTCACCGGTCCCGGCACCTTGACCCCGGAAGACATCGTGCAGGTGATCAACCTGCTGGTGGAGCTGCGCAATGGCCGCGGCGAGATCGACGACATTGACCATCTGGGTAACCGGCGCGTGCGTTCCGTTGGCGAGCTGGCGGAGAACCAGTTCCGCGCCGGCCTGGTGCGTGTGGAACGCGCCGTGCGCGAGCGTCTGGCCCAGGCCGAATCGGAAAACCTGATGCCCCATGACCTGATCAACGCCAAGCCGGTATCGGGGGCGGTGAAGGAGTTCTTCGGCTCGAGCCAGCTTTCTCAGTTCATGGACCAGACCAACCCGCTGTCCGAGATCACCCACAAGCGGCGCGTCTCCGCCCTAGGCCCGGGCGGCCTCACCCGCGAACGTGCCGGCTTCGAGGTGCGTGACGTCCACCCGACCCATTACGGCCGGGTGTGTCCCATCGAAACGCCGGAAGGTCCCAACATCGGCCTGATCAACTCGCTTGCACTCTATGCTCGCACCAACGAGTACGGCTTCCTGGAGACACCCTACCGCAAGGTGGTCAACGGCAAGGTGACCGACGAGATTGAGTACTTGTCCGCCATCGAGGAAGGCCAGTACGTGATCGCCCAGGCAAATGCCGAGCTGGACAAGCAGGGACGTTTCAAGGAGGAATTCGTCTCCTGCCGTCACTGGAACGAGTTCACCATGGCGCCGCGGGAGAATGTGCAATACATGGACGTGGCACCGGCGCAGATCGTGTCGGTGGCGGCCTCGCTGATTCCCTTCCTGGAGCATGACGACGCCAACCGCGCCCTGATGGGCTCCAACATGCAGCGCCAGGCCGTCCCCTGCTTGCGGCCGGAGAAACCGCTGGTGGGAACCGGCATCGAGCGTACCGCTGCGGTCGATTCCGGCACCGTCGTCACCGCCACGCGCGGCGGCGTGGTGGATTACGTGGACGCCACTCGTATCGTGGTGCGTGTCAACGACGACGAAACGGCGCCAGGCGAGGTGGGCGTGGACATCTACAGCCTGACCAAGTTCACCCGGTCCAACCAGAACACCAACATCAACCAGCGACCGCTGGTGAAGATCGGTGATGTGATCAGCCGCGGCGACGTGATCGCGGATGGCGCGTCCACCGATACCGGCGAGCTGGCGCTGGGGCAGAACATGTTCGTGGCCTTCATGCCCTGGAACGGCTACAACTTCGAGGACTCCATCCTGATCAACGAGCGGGTGGTGGCCGAGGACCGCTATACCTCCATCCACATCGAAGAGCTGTCCGTGGTGGCGCGCGACACCAAGCTGGGTCCCGAGGAGATCACGCGCGACATTCCCAACTTGTCCGAGCGCATGGCCTCGCGCCTGGATGAATCCGGCATCGTCTATATCGGTGCCGAGGTGCAGGCGGGGGACGTCCTGGTGGGCAAGGTCACGCCCAAGGGCGAGACCCAGCTCACGCCGGAGGAGAAACTGCTACGCGCCATCTTCGGCGAAAAGGCCTCGGACGTGAAGGACACCAGTCTGCGTGTGCCGTCCGGCATGTCCGGCACGGTGATCGACGTGCAAGTGTTCACGCGCGAGGGTATCGAGCGCGACAAGCGCGCGGCGCAGATCATCGAGGACATGCTCAAGGAGTACAAGAAGGATCTCGCCGACCGCATGCGCATCGTCGAGGAGGACACCTTCGGCCGCATTGAGCGCCTGCTGATCGGCAAGGTGGCCAACGGCGGACCGAAGAAGCTCGCCAAGGGCAGCAAGATCACCAAGAGCTACCTGTCGGAGATCGGGCGCTATGACTGGTTCGACATCCGGCTGGCCAACGAGGAAGCTGCCACCCAGCTCGAGCTGCTCAAGGAAAGTCTGGACGCCAAGCGGCGCGAGTTCGACCAGATGTTCGCCGAGAAGAAGAAAAAGCTCACCTCCGGCGACGAGCTGCCTCCGGGCGTGCTCAAGATGGTTAAGGTCTATCTGGCCGTCAAGCGGCGGCTGCAGCCCGGGGACAAGATGGCGGGCCGACACGGCAACAAGGGCGTGATTTCCAAGATCGTGCCGGTGGAAGACATGCCCTACATGGAAGACGGCACGCCGGTGGACATCGTGCTCAATCCCCTGGGCGTGCCCTCCCGTATGAACGTGGGCCAGATCCTGGAGACTCACCTAGGCTGGGCGGCCAAGGGCTTGGGCCAGCAAATCGCCAAAATGCTGGAAGATGCGCAGAACCTCACCGTGGCCCAGTTGCGCAAGTATCTGGAAAAGATCTACAACCGCACCGGCCGCCCGGAGGACCTTAATGCCCTCACCGACAAGGAGATCGTCGAGCTGGCGGTGAACCTGCGTGACGGCGTGCCCTTCGCCTCGCCAGTGTTCGACGGCGCGACCGAGGAGGAAATCAAAGACATGCTGGAGCTGGCGGGACTGCCCCGCTCCGGCCAGGTCACGCTCTATGATGGCCGCACCGGCGAGCCCTTCGAGCGGCCCGTCACCGTGGGCTACATGCACATGCTGAAGCTGCACCACCTGGTGGACGACAAGATGCACGCGCGTTCCACCGGTCCCTACTCCCTGGTCACCCAGCAGCCCCTGGGCGGCAAGGCCCAGTTCGGTGGCCAGCGTTTCGGCGAAATGGAGGTGTGGGCGCTGGAGGCCTATGGTGCTGCCTACACCTTGCAGGAAATGCTCACGGTCAAGTCCGACGACGTCAACGGCCGCACCAAGATGTACGAAAACATCGTCAAGGGTGACCACAGGATCGACGCAGGCATGCCCGAGTCCTTCAACGTGCTGGTGAAGGAAATCCGGTCCCTGGCCATCGACATCGATCTGGAGCGCGACTGATTTGGTGAGGTGACCGGGGGGCACGCGCAAGCAGCCGTCCGAAGCGAGCCAACCGGCGCCTCACTCCTCACGGAGGTTATATGAAAGCACTGCTCGATTTATTCAAACACGTCACCCAGGAAGAGGAATTCGACGCGATCCGCATCGCCCTTGCGTCCCCGGATAAGATCCGCTCCTGGTCCTATGGTGAAGTGAAGAAGCCCGAGACCATCAATTACCGCACCTTCAAGCCGGAGCGGGATGGCCTGTTCTGCGCCAAGATCTTCGGGCCAGTGAAGGACTACGAGTGCTTGTGCGGCAAGTACAAGCGCCTCAAGCACCGCGGCGTGATCTGCGAGAAATGCGGCGTCGAGGTGACCCTCTCCAAGGTGCGCCGCGAGCGCATGGGCCACATCGAGCTGGCGAGCCCAGTGGCTCACATCTGGTTTCTCAAGTCTCTGCCCTCGCGTCTGGGCATGGTGCTGGACATGCCGCTGCGGGATATCGAGCGTGTGCTCTACTTCGAGGCCTACGTGGTGGTGGAACCGGGTATGACACCCTTGAACCGAGGCCAGTTGTTGACCGAGGACGACTATCTGGCCAAGGTCGAGGAATACGGCGACGAGTTCAGGGCGGCCATGGGGGCGGAAGGCATCCGTGACCTGCTGCGCGCCATCGACATCAACAGCGAAGTGGAGAAGCTGCGCGCCGAGCTCGCGACCACTGGCTCCGACACCAAGCTGAAGAAGATCGCTAAGCGTCTCAAGGTGCTGGAGGCCTTCCAGCGTTCCGGTGTGCGCCCCGAGTGGATGATCCTCGAGGTGCTGCCGGTGCTGCCGCCGGAGCTGCGTCCCCTGGTGCCGCTGGACGGCGGCCGCTTTGCCACCTCCGACCTGAACGACCTCTACCGGCGGGTGATCAACCGCAACAATCGCCTCAAACGCCTGCTAGAGCTCAAGGCACCGGAAATCATCGTCCGCAACGAAAAGCGCATGCTGCAAGAAGCGGTGGATTCCCTGCTGGACAATGGTCGCCGCGGCAAGGCTATGACCGGCGCCAACAAGCGGCCGCTCAAGTCCCTGGCCGACATGATCAAGGGCAAAGGTGGCCGCTTCCGCCAGAACCTGTTGGGTAAGCGCGTGGATTACTCCGGCCGCTCGGTGATCGTGGTTGGCCCGCAGCTCAAGCTGCACCAGTGTGGCTTGCCCAAGAAGATGGCGCTGGAGCTATTCAAACCCTTCATCTTCCACAAGCTGGAAGTGATGGGCCTGGCCACCACCATCAAGGCCGCCAAGCGCATGGTGGAACAGGAAACCCCGGAAGTGTGGGACATCCTGGAAGAAGTGATCCGGGAGCATCCGGTGTTGCTCAACCGGGCACCCACGCTGCACCGGCTGGGCATTCAGGCCTTCGAGCCGGTGCTGATCGAGGGCAAGGCAATCCAGCTGCACCCCCTGGTGTGCGCAGCCTTCAACGCCGACTTCGACGGTGACCAGATGGCGGTGCACGTGCCCCTCTCGCTGGAGGCGCAAATGGAGGCGCGCACCCTGATGCTGTCCTCCAACAACGTGCTCTCGCCCGCCAATGGCGACCCCATCATCGTGCCTTCCCAGGACATCGTGCTGGGCCTCTACTACATGACGCGCGAGCGCATCAATGCCCGCGGCGAAGGCATGTACTTCGCCGACGTGGCGGAAGTCTCGCGCGCCTACGAAACGCGCCAGGTGGATTTGCACGCGCGCATCACGGTGCGCATCAAGGAATACGAGATCGGTGCCGACGGCGAGAAGATCGAAAAGCTCACCCGCTACAACACCACCGTAGGCCGCGCCCTGCTTTCGGACTTGCTGCCGCCGGGATTGCCCTTCGAGTTCGTCAACAAGACGCTCAAGAAGAAGGAAATCTCCAAGCTGATCAACGCCAGCTTCCGGCGGGTGGGGCTGCGTGAGACCGTCATTCTGGCCGACAAGCTCATGTACACCGGCTTTTCCTTTGCTGCGCGTGCGGGCATTTCCTTCTGCGTGGACGACATGCTGGTGCCCCAGGAGAAACAGGCCATCATCGCCGCCGCCGAAGAGGAAGTGAAGGAGATCGAGCGCCAGTACGCGTCCGGCCTCGTCACCCAGGGCGAGCGCTACAACAAGGTGGTGGACATCTGGGGCCGCGCCGGCGACCTAGTGGCCAAGGCCATGATGGAACAGTTGGGCAGCGAGGAAGTGATCGACCGCGAAGGCAACAAGGTCAAGCAGGAATCCTTCAATTCCATCTACATGATGGCAGACTCGGGCGCGCGGGGTTCGGCTGCCCAAATCCGCCAGCTTGCCGGCATGCGCGGGCTGATGGCCAAGCCGGACGGCTCCATCATCGAAACGCCCATCACCGCAAACTTCCGCGAAGGCTTAAACGTGCTGCAGTACTTCATTTCCACCCATGGGGCCCGCAAGGGTCTGGCCGATACCGCGCTCAAGACCGCCAACTCCGGCTACCTGACGCGCCGTCTGGTGGACGTGACCCAGGACCTGGTGATCACCGAGCAGGACTGCGGTACGGAAAACGGGGTGGCCATGAAGGCGCTCATTGAAGGGGGCGAGGTGGTCGAGCCGCTGCGGGAGCGCATCCTGGGCCGCGTGGCAGCGACCGACATCCTAAGCCCGGACAACGGAGCCGTGCTGGTGCGCGCCGGCACCCTGCTCAACGAGGACCTGGTGGACATGATCGAGGCGGCGGGTGTGGACGAGGTGAAGGTACGCACGCCCCTCACCTGCGAAACCCGTTGGGGTCTGTGCGCTCAGTGCTATGGCCGCGACCTGGCGCGCGGCAGCCTGGTGGCGGTAGGCGAGGCGGTGGGCGTGATCGCCGCCCAGTCCATCGGCGAGCCGGGCACCCAGCTCACCATGCGCACCTTCCATATCGGCGGCGCGGCTTCGCGTGCCGCGGTGGCCAGCCAAATCGAAGTCAAATCCAACGGCACCGTGCGCTTCGGTCCCACCATGCGCTACGTCACCAATGCCCGCGGCGAACAGGTGGTCATCTCCCGCACCGGCGAGATCCTGGTGCAGGACGATTCCGGCCGCGAGCGCGAGCGGCACAAGGTCCCCTACGGCGCGACCCTGCACGTGCTGGACGGCAACGCGGTCAAGGCGGGCAAGGTCGTGGCCACCTGGGACCCCCATACCCGTCCCATCATCACCGAGTACGCCGGCAAGGTGCGCTTCGAGAACGTGGAGGAAGGCGTCACCGTCGCCAAGCAGATCGACGAGGTCACCGGCCTGTCCACCCTGGTGGTGATCGATCCCAAGCGGCGTGGCACGGCGGCCAAGGGACTGCGGCCCCAGGTCAAGCTGATCGACCCCGAGGGCCGGGAAGTGAAGCTTGCGAACTCGGAGACGCCGGTCAACATCAGCTTCCCGGTGGGCGCCATCATCACGGTCAAGGACGGCCAGGAAGTGGCCGTGGGCGAGGTGCTGGCGCGCATTCCCCAGGAGACTTCCAAGACGCGCGACATCACCGGCGGTTTGCCGCGGGTGGCCGAACTGTTCGAAGCCCGTTCGCCCAAGGACGCGGGCCTGTTGGCCGAGGTCACGGGCACCGTTTCCTTCGGCAAGGACACCAAGGGCAAACAGCGTCTCATCATTACCGATCTGGATGGCGTGGCCCACGAGTACCTGATTCCCAAGGACAAGCACGTCACCGTCCATGAAGGTCAGGTGGTTAACAAAGGCGAGACCATCGTCGATGGCCCGGCCGACCCCCACGACATCCTGCGTCTGCTGGGCGTGGAAGCGCTCGCCCGTTACATCACGGACGAGGTGCAGGACGTCTATCGCCTGCAGGGCGTGCGCATCAATGATAAGCACATCGAGGTGATCGTGCGGCAGATGCTGCGCCGGGTGAACATCACCGATCCAGGCGATACTCGGTTCATTCAGGGCGAGCAAGTGGAACGAGCCGAGGTGCTGGAGGAGAACGATCGCGTCATCGCCGAGGGCAAGCGTCCGGCGAGCTTCGAGTACGTGCTGCTGGGCATCACCAAGGCCTCGCTGTCCACCGACTCCTTCATCTCGGCGGCCTCCTTCCAGGAGACCACTCGTGTGCTTACCGAGGCGGCGATCATGGGCAAGCGCGACGAGCTGCGTGGCCTCAAAGAGAACGTCATCGTGGGCCGCCTCATCCCGGCGGGCACTGGGCTCGCCTACCACAACAACCGCAAGCGTCAGAAGCTTGGGTTGGATGCCGCTAGCGGCACCACCGAAATCACCCTGGCCGAGGAGGGCGGCGGTGCCGGCCAGGAGGAGGTGGCGTAAGCGCCCTGGTGGTTGACAACCGTCCGGGGGCTCTCTAGAATCCACCGTCTTTTCAGCAGCCCGGAACATAAACCGCCCCGCCGCAAGCCAAACGGGGACGGCTCGGGCGATGGATCAACGGACGTTGGGACGGCGCAGATCGGCGCGCCGTCCCTTCGTTTTTAGCCAAAGGAACACGTATTTATGCCAACGATCAACCAACTGGTGCGCAAGGGACGCAAGGCGCCCGTGTCCAAGAGCAAGGTGCCTGCGCTGCAGGGTTGCCCGGCCAAGCGCGGGGTGTGTACGCGCGTGTACACCACCACCCCGAAGAAGCCGAACTCGGCGCTGCGCAAGGTCGCCAAGGTGCGTCTGACCAATGGCTTCGAGGTCATCAGCTACATCGGCGGCGAGGGCCACAACCTGCAAGAGCACTCGGTGGTGTTGATCCGCGGCGGCCGCGTCAAGGACCTACCGGGCGTGCGCTACCACATCGTCCGCGGCAGCCTGGATACCGCTGGCGTCAAGGATCGCAAGCAGGGTCGTTCCAAGTACGGCGCCAAGCGCCCTAAGGCGGCCTGACGCCTTGCCCCGCGGCCTTGAGCGAACAGAGAATCTGACAGACCGAGGAAAGCATGCCACGTCGTAGAGAAGTTCCCAAACGCGAGATCCTTCCCGATCCCAAGTTCGGCAGCGCGGAAGTGTCAAAATTCATCAACGTGCTGATGATCGGCGGCAAGAAATCGGTTGCCGAACGCATCATGTACGGCGCGTTGGAGCAGATCGCCAAAAAGAGCGGCAAAGACCCGGTGGAGGTGTTTTCCCAAGCGCTGGCCAATGCGCGCCCCATGGTGGAGGTGAAGAGCCGGCGTGTTGGCGGTGCCAACTACCAGGTGCCGGTGGAGGTGCGTCCCTCCCGCCGCATGGCGCTGGCGATGCGCTGGCTACGTGATGCGGCGCGCAAGCGTGGCGAGAAGTCCATGGGCATGCGCCTGGCCAACGAGCTGATGGACGCGGCGGAGGGGCGTGGTGGCGCCGTCAAGAAACGCGAGGAAGTGCATCGCATGGCGGAGGCCAACAAGGCATTCTCTCATTTCCGCTTCTAAGAGCGATTGGATTAAACGCAAACACGCAAAGTACGCAAAACCAGGCAAAGCGACTGAGACCTTTGCGACGGCTGCGCGCTTTGGGTTGAAAAATCTGGGACCTATTCAAAGTGGCACGTAAAACACCCATCGAGCGATACCGCAACATCGGTATCTCGGCGCACATCGACGCCGGCAAGACCACGACCACCGAGCGCATCCTGTTCTATACCGGGGTGTCCCACAAGATCGGCGAGGTGCACGACGGCGCCGCCATCATGGACTGGATGGAACAGGAGCGTGAGCGTGGCATCACCATCACATCCGCCGCGACCACCTGCTTCTGGAAGGGCATGGATGGCAGCTTCCCGGAGCATCGCATCAACATCATCGACACGCCCGGCCATGTGGACTTCACCATCGAGGTGGAGCGTTCCATGCGTGTGCTGGACGGCGCGTGCATGGTCTATTGCGCGGTGGGTGGTGTGCAGCCCCAGTCGGAAACCGTGTGGCGCCAGGCCAACAAGTACAAGGTGCCGCGGCTGGCCTTCGTCAACAAGATGGACCGCACCGGCGCCAATTTCTTCCGCGTGGAAGAGCAGATGCGTAGCCGGCTCAAGGCCAATCCGGTGCCCATCCAAGTGCCCATCGGCGCCGAGGAGAACTTCAAGGGCGTGGTGGACCTGATCCGCATGAAGGCCATCATCTGGGACGAGGCCGCCCAGGGCACGCGCTTCGAGCTGACTGACATCCCAGCAGATCTCATGGAGACCTGCAAGAAATGGCGGGAGAAGATGGTGGAGTCGGCCGCGGAAGCCTCCGAAGAGCTGATGAACAAATATTTGGAAGAGGGCGATCTGTCCGAGGCGGAAATCAAGCAGGGCTTGCGTGCCCGCACCATTGCCTCCGAGATCGTGCCCATGTTGTGCGGATCTGCCTTCAAGAACAAGGGCGTGCAGGCCATGCTGGATGCGGTGATCGAGTTTTTGCCCTCGCCGGTGGACATTCCTGCGGTCAAGGGTGAAACCGAGAACGGGCAGCCCGCGGAACGCAAGGCCTCCGATGATGAGCCCTTCTCGGCGCTGGCATTCAAGATCATGAGCGACCCTTATGTGGGTCAGCTCACCTTCTTCCGCGTCTATTCTGGAGTGGTCACCTCCGGCGACACCATCTACAACCCGGTCAAGGGGCGCAAGGAGCGTATCGGCCGTCTGTTGCAGATGCACGCCAACCAGCGGGACGAAATCAAGGAAGTGCGCGCCGGTGACATCGCCGCTGCGGTGGGTCTCAAGGAAGCCAGCACGGGTGACACCCTGTGCGATCCGGCCAATCCCATCATCCTGGAACGCATGGAATTCCCGGAGCCGGTCATCCACGTAGCGGTAGAACCCAAGACCAAGGCCGATCAGGAGAAGATGGGCATCGCCCTGAGCCGTCTGGCCCAGGAGGACCCCTCCTTCCGAGTGCGCACCGATGAAGAATCCGGCCAGACCATCATCTCCGGGATGGGTGAGCTGCACCTGGAGATCATCGTCGATCGCATGAAGCGGGAGTTTGGCGTCGAGGCTAACGTGGGCGCGCCGCAGGTTGCTTACCGCGAAACCATCCGCAAGTCGGTGGAAGTGGAAGGCAAGTACATCAAGCAGTCTGGTGGCAAGGGCCAGTATGGCCACGTGGTGCTGGTGTTGGAACCCCAGCCCGAAGGCGGTGGCTACCAGTTCGTGGATGAGATCAAGGGTGGGGTGATTCCCAGGGAATTCATTCCCTCCGTGGACAAGGGCATCCAGGATGCCATGAAGAGCGGCGTGCTCGCCGGCTTCCCGGTGGTGGACGTCAAAGTTCGGCTGATCTTCGGTTCCTACCACGAGGTGGACTCCAGCCAGATCGCTTTCGAGATGGCCGCGTCCATGGCCTTCAAGGATGGCATGCGCAAGGCCAACCCGGTGCTGCTCGAACCCATGATGGCGGTGGAAGTGGAGACGCCGGAGGAATACATGGGCGACGTGATGGGCGATCTCAACCGCCGCCGCGGCATCATCCAGGGCATGGAAGACATTCCCACTGGCAAGGTGATCAAGGCGGAAGTGCCCTTGGCGGAGATGTTCGGCTACTCCACGGACCTGCGTTCCATGTCCCAAGGGCGGGCGACCTACTCCATGGAATTCAAGCACTACGCCGAAGCGCCGAAGCACGTGGCCGACGCAGTGATCAACAAAAAATAGTCTCAACCCTTTTCGAGAGGATCGATCATGGCAAAGGAAAAGTTTGAGCGTAAGAAGCCGCATGTGAATGTGGGGACGATTGGTCATGTGGACCATGGCAAGACCACTTTGACGGCGGCGATCACCACGATTTTGGCGAAGAAGTTTGGTGGTGAGGCGAAGAAGTATGATGAGATTGACTCGGCGCCGGAGGAGAAGGCGCGTGGTATTACGATCAACACGGCGCATGTGGAGTATGAGACGGCGAAGCGGCACTATGCGCATGTGGACTGTCCGGGTCATGCGGACTATGTGAAGAACATGATTACGGGTGCGGCGCAGATGGATGGTGCCATTTTGGTGGTATCGGCGGCGGATGGTCCGATGCCGCAGACGCGGGAGCATATTTTGTTGGCGCGTCAGGTGGGGGTGCCGTACATTGTGGTGTATTTGAACAAGGCGGACATGGTGGACGATCCCGAGCTTTTGGAGCTGGTTGAGATGGAAGTGCGGGAGTTGTTGTCCAAGTATGATTTTCCTGGGGACGACACGCCGATTATTGTGGGGTCGGCGCTGAAGGCGTTGGAGGGGGATCAGAGCGAGATTGGTGAGCCGTCGATTTTGAAGTTAGCGGATGCGCTGGACAATTATATTCCGGACCCGGTGCGAGCGATTGACCAGCCGTTTTTGATGCCGATTGAGGATGTGTTTTCGATTTCGGGTCGTGGCACGGTGGTGACGGGGCGTGTGGAGCGTGGTGTGGTCAAGGTGGGTGATGAGGTGGAGATTGTGGGTTTGCGTCCGACCCAGAAGACCACGGTGACGGGTGTGGAGATGTTCCGCAAGCTGTTGGACCAGGGACAAGCTGGGGATAACGTGGGTGTGCTGCTGCGTGGGACGAAGCGTGAGGAAGTGGAGCGTGGTCAGGTGTTGGCCAAGCCTGGGACGATTACGCCGCACACCAAGTTTACGGCTGAGATTTATGTGTTGTCGAAGGAAGAGGGTGGGCGTCATACGCCGTTTTTCAATGGTTATCGTCCGCAGTTTTATTTTCGGACGACGGACGTGACGGGTGCAGTGGAGTTGCCGGCGGGTGTGGAGATGGTGATGCCGGGTGACAACGTGCAGATCACGGTGAGCTTGATCCAGCCGATTGCCATGGAAGAGGGGTTGCGTTTTGCGATTCGCGAAGGCGGCCGCACCGTGGGCGCCGGCGTGGTGTCGAAGATCATTGAATAAGCGGTGCGGGGTGAGGTGCAAGGGTAAGGCACAAGCTTACCTTCATACCGCGCCCCTGACGCTTCACAGGAACTCATGATGCAAAGCCAAAAAATCCGCATTCGGCTCAAGGCGTTCGACTACCGTCTCATCGACCAGTCGGCGCTGGAGATCGTGGAAACCGCCAAGCGTACCGGCGCGGTGGTCAAGGGCCCAGTGCCGCTGCCCACGCGCATCGAGCGCTTCGACATTCTGCGTTCTCCCCACGTCAACAAGACCTCGCGCGATCAGTTCGAGATCCGCACCCATCTGCGGCTGATGGATATCATCGACCCCACGGACAAGACCGTGGATGCGCTGATGAAGCTCGACCTGCCCGCGGGCGTGGACGTCGAAATCAAACTGTAAGGATTGCGCAGGCGATAGTGCGCAAGGGAAAACGAGCCGGTCAATTGCAACCGGCCTGGTTAAAAGGAAACGAAAATGAGCCTCGGACTTGTCGGTCGCAAGATTGGCATGACCCGCCTGTTCACCGATGATGGCCGCGCCATTCCGGTGACGGTGGTGGATGTGTCCAACAACCGTGTGACCCAGATCAAGACGCCCCAGACGGACGGTTACGCCGCGGTGCAAGTCACCTATGGCAAGCGTCGTCCCACGCGCGTGACCAAGCCCATGGCGGGTCATTTCGCCAAGGCCGGCGTCGAAGCGGGCCATGTGGTGCGTGAATTCCGCGTCAGCGAAAACGAGGTGTCGGCGTTCACCCTCGGCAAAGTGATTGGCGCCGACCTGTTTCAGCCCGGCCAGCTGGTCGATGTTACCGGCATCACCAAGGGCAAGGGGTTCGCCGGCACCATCAAGCGCCACAACTTTGGCTCGCAGCGTGCGTCGCACGGTAACTCCCGTTCCCACAACGTGCCGGGTTCCATCGGCATGGCGCAGGATCCCGGCCGGGTGTTTCCGGGCAAGCGCATGTCCGGCCACATGGGCGCGGTGCAGCGTACGGTGCAGAAGCTGGAAATCGTGCGCGTGGACACGGAAAAACAGGTGCTGCTGATCAAGGGGGCGGTGCCCGGCTCGAAGGGTACCGATGTGATCGTGCGTCCCAGCGTCAAGGCGGGTGCTGTCAAGGCGGGTGCGTGATGGAACTGAAACTGATCAACGAACAAGGCGCCCAGGTCGCTAGCGTGCAGGCTTCCGACGCCACCTTCGGTCGCGAATACAACGAGGCCTTGGTGCACCAGGTGGTGACGTCCTATCTCGCCAATGCGCGCACGGGCACGCGGGCTCAGAAGGATCGCTCTCAGGTGTCCCATAGCACGCGCAAACCATGGCGGCAGAAGGGCACCGGTCGTGCGCGCGCGGGCATGTCCTCGAGCCCGCTCTGGCGCGGGGGTGGCAAGGTCTTCCCCAGCACGCCGGACGAGAATTTCTCCCACAAGATCAATCGCAAGATGTACCGCGCCAGCATGCGCGCCATCTTGTCGGAACTGGCGCGTCAGGGGCGCCTGGCCGTGGTGGAAGACCTCAAGGTGGAAGCGCCCAAGACCAAGCTTCTGGCGCAGAAACTCAAAGGCATGGGCTTCGACAAGGTGATGGTGGTCACCGACACCATGGACGAAAACCTCTATCTCTCCTCGCGCAACCTGGCCGATGTCCTGGTGGTCGAGGCGCAATACGCAGACCCGTACAACCTGGTGCGTTACCCGAACGTGCTCCTCACCAAGAGCGCGGTCAAGAAATTCGAGGAGCTCTTGGCATGAATCCCGATCGTCTGATGCAAGTGATCCTGGCCCCGGTGATTTCCGAGAAAGGCACCTTCGTGGGTGATCTCAACAACCAGGTGCCATTCCGCGTCGCTGCGGACGCCACCAAACCCGAGATCAAGGCAGCGGCCGAGCTCCTGTTCAATGCCAAGGTGGACTCGGTGCAAGTGGTGAACGTGAAGGGCAAGAGCAAGCGGTTCGGTCGCACCATGGGACGTCGCCGCAATTGGAAGAAGGCCTACGTCTGCTTCGCGCCGGGCCAGGAAATCAATTTCGTCGGTCCCCAGGCGTGAGCGGCGCCCCACAACAGCAGCCAGGAGAATAGAAAGTGCCACTGGTCAAAGTCAAACCCACATCCCCCGGCCGTCGTGCCGTGGTCAAGGTCGTCAATCCCGACCTCTACAAGGGCCGTCCGTTCGAGGGCTTGGTCGAGCCGAAGCCGAAGAAGGCGGGCCGCAACAACAACGGCCACATCACGACCCGGCACCAGGGCGGCGGCCACAAGCATCATTACCGAATCATCGACTTCAAGCGCAACAAAGATGGCATTCCGGCCAAGGTGGAGCGTCTGGAGTATGACCCCAACCGCAGCGCCCACATCGCCCTTTTGTGTTACCGCGATGGCGAGCGCCGCTACATCATCGCCCCCAAGGGCGTGACGCCCGGCATGGAGCTCATGAGTGGCTCGGAAGCGCCGATCAAGCCGGGCAACGCGCTGCCGCTGCGCAACATTCCCGTTGGTACCACCATTCACTGCGTGGAAATGCAGCCGGGCAAAGGCGCCCAGCTCGCGCGCTCTGCGGGTGCGGCGGTCCAGCTTTTGGCGCGGGAAGGCAGCTATGCCCAGATCCGCCTGCGTTCCGGGGAGATTCGGAAGGTGCACGTGGATTGCAAGGCGACCATCGGTGAAGTGGGCAATGCCGAGCACAACCTGCGTTCCATCGGCAAGGCCGGTGCCAACCGCTGGCGTGGCATTCGTCCCACGGTGCGTGGCGTGGCGATGAACCCGATCGACCACCCGCACGGTGGTGGTGAGGGCAAGACGGCCGCCGCGCGGCCGCCGGTCAGCCCCTGGGGTGTGCAGACCAAGGGCTATCGCACGCGGCGCAACAAGCGCACCAGCAACATGATCGTGCGTCGTCGTTACCAGAAATAACCGAGGTTTCAGAATATGGCTCGTTCCATCAAGAAAGGTCCATTCGCCGACGCCCACCTGCTGAAGAAGGTGGAAGCGGCCAATGCTACCCGCGACAAGAAGCCGATCAAGACCTGGTCGCGCCGCTCCACCATACTGCCCGATTTCGTCGGGCTGACCATCGCGGTGCACAACGGTCGCCAACACGTGCCCGTCTTCATCACGGAAAATATGGTGGGGCACAAGCTTGGCGAGTTCGCGCTGACCCGGACCTTCAAGGGCCACGCCGCGGACAAGAAAGCCGGCAAGAAGTGACTAGGAGAGCATCATGAGAGTGACTGCTATTATGCGTGGCCAGCGTCTTTCCCCGCAGAAGGGGCGGCTGGTGGCCGACCTGGTGCGCGGCAAGCCGGTGGAACAAGCGCTGAACATCCTGACGTTCTGCCCCAAAAAGGGGGCCAAGCTGATCAAGAAAGCGCTCGAGTCCGCCATTGCCAACGCCGAGCACAACGAGGGCGCCGACATCGACGAGCTGAAAGTGACCAGCATTTGCGTGGACAAGGGACCGGTGCTCAAGCGCTTTGCCGCTGCGGCGAAGGGGCGGGGCGTGCGCATCACCAAGCCCACCTGCCATATCACCGTCACCGTCGGTGACAAGTAAAAGGGACGATCATGGGACAAAAGATCAATCCGATTGGCTTCCGGCTGGCCGTCCAGAAGAACTGGGCGTCCAAGTGGTATGCCAACAGCCGTAACTTCCCGGTGATGCTAAACGAGGACATCAAAGTGCGCGACTTCCTGAAGAAGAAGCTCGCTCATGCCATGGTGTCCAAGATCGTGATTGAGCGGCCGGCACGTAACGCCCGCATCACCATCCATAGCGCCCGTCCCGGTGTGGTGATCGGCAAGAAAGGCGAGGATATCGAAAAGCTGCGCGTCTCCCTGCAGAAGATGATGGGCGTGCCGGTTCACGTCAACATCGAGGAAGTGCGCAAGCCGGAGCTAGATGCGCAGATTATCGCCGACAGCATTGCCCAGCAACTGGAAAAGCGCGTCATGTTCCGCCGCGCCATGAAGCGTGCCATGCAGAACGCCATGCGCCTTGGCGCACAGGGCATCAAGATCATGAGCTCGGGCCGCCTCAATGGTATCGAGATTGCCCGTACCGAGTGGTATCGCGAAGGTCGGGTGCCGTTGCACACGCTGCGCGCGGACATCGACTATGGCTTTGGCGAGGCGAAGACCACCTATGGGGTGATTGGCATCAAGGTTTGGGTGTTCAAGGGTGAAAACGTGGGTCGCAACGAGGTGGCCGCGCCAGCCGAGGCGGCGCCCGAGCGCAAAGCGCGCAAAGCAGGAGTAAAACATGCTGCAGCCAGCTAGAAGGAAATATCGCAAGGAGCAGAAAGGCCGCAACAAGGGTGTGGCCACGCGCGGCAACAAGGTGAGCTTCGGCGACTTTGGCCTCAAGGCCGTTGGCCGCGGCCGACTCACCGCGCGCCAGATCGAGGCTGCGCGCCGTGCCATGACCCGTCACATCAAACGGGGCGGCCGCATCTGGATCCGCATCTTCCCGGACAAACCCATTTCCCAGAAGCCTGCGGAAGTGCGCATGGGTAACGGCAAGGGCAATCCCGAGTACTGGGTGGCGGAGATCCAGCCGGGCAAAGTGCTGTATGAGATGGATGGCGTGAACGAGGAACTCGCGCGCGAGGCCTTCCGTCTAGCCGCTGCGAAACTGCCCATCGCCACCACCTTCGTCACCCGTCAGGTGGGTGCCTGAGGCTGGGCCCGACGTGGCTAAAAGGTGAATCATGAAAGCAAGCGAATTGAGAAGCAAATCCGTGGACGAGCTCAAGGCCGAGCTGTCTTCCCTGCTCAAGGCCCAGTTTAGCCTGCGCATGCAGATCGCGACCCAGCAGTCCACCAAGACCGACCAGTTGCAGAAGCTGCGCCGCGACATCGCCCGCGTGCGCACGCTACTCACGGAAAAAGCGAGGCAAGCATGACTGACGCGCCCAAAAACCGCCGCACCCTCACCGGTCGGGTGGTGAGCGACAAGATGGACAAGACGGTGACCGTGCTGGTGGAGCGCCAGGTGAAGCACCCCATGTACGGCAAGGTCGTGCGTCGCTCGAAGAAATATCACGCCCACGACGAGAACAACGAGTATCACGTTGGGGATGTGGTGGAAATCCAGGAGTCCGCGCCAATCGCCAAGACCAAGGCGTGGCGTGTGACGCGGCTCATCGAAAAAGGGCGAGAGATCTGAATTCTTGCGTGGCTAATTTCGCCGCGCTATAATTTCGCCCTTTCGCTGGCGCGCCTCGGCCGCCCCCCTGCCATGATGGGGACGCAACGGGGCCGGAGGCGGGCCACCAAAACTGACCGTCGGCAGGTTGTGCCGCTTGCTGGGCCCGCTGCTTCCGCCCCCGCCGCGACACGAGACGGATTAAGTTGGAGAACAGACCATGATTCAAACCGAGTCCATGCTGGACGTCGCCGACAACACGGGTGCGCGCACCGTGATGTGCATCAAGGTGTTGGGTGGCTCCAAGCGTCGTTACGCCAACATTGGCGACATCATCAAAGTCAGTGTCAAGGATGCTGCGCCCCGCGGGCGCGTCAAAAAAGGCGAGATCTACAACGCCGTGGTGGTGCGCACCGCCAAGGGTGTGCGCCGTCCCGACGGCTCGCTGATCAAGTTCGACGGCAACGCGGCTGTGCTGCTCAACAACAAGCTGGAGCCGATTGGCACGCGCATTTTCGGGCCGGTGACGCGTGAGCTCAGAACTGAGCGCTTCATGAAGATCGTCTCGCTCGCGCCGGAAGTGCTGTAAGGAGCAAACATGCGCAAGATCAGGAAAGGGGACGATGTCATCGTCCTCACCGGCAAAGACAAAGGGCGGCGCGGCATCGTGCTGCGCGTGGTGGATGACGAGCGCGTGGTGGTGGAGGGCGTGAACCGGGTCAAGAAGCACCAAAAGCCCAATCCCCTGCGTGGCGTGGCCGGCGGCATTGTGGAAAAGGAAATGCCCATCCACATTTCCAACGTGGCGCTGTTCAATCCGGTGACCCAGAAACCCGATCGGGTGGGCTTTCGCGTGCTGGAGGACGGACGCAAGGTCCGTTACTTCAAGTCCAACGGCGAAGTGGTCGACGCATAAGGAAAAGCCATGGCTCGCTTGCAAGATTTCTACAAGGAACAGGTCGTGCCCCGGCTCATGAAGGAGTTCGGGTACAAGTCCGTGATGGAAGTGCCGCGCATCGAAAAAATCACCCTGAACATGGGTGTGGGCGAGGCCGTCGGCGACAAAAAGGTGCTGGAGCACGCGGTGGGTGATCTGGCAAAGATCGCCGGGCAAAAGCCGGTGATCACCAAGGCGCGCAAATCAATCGCCGCCTTCAAGATTCGCCAGGGCTACCCGATCGGTTGCATGGTCACGTTACGTAAGGCGCGCATGTATGAGTTCCTGGATCGGCTGATCAACATCGCCATTCCACGCATCCGCGACTTCCGTGGTATTTCCGGGCGTTCGTTCGATGGACGCGGCAATTTCAACATGGGCGTGAAAGAGCAGATCATCTTCCCGGAAATCGAATATGACAAGATCGACGCGCTGCGTGGCCTGAACATCACTATCACCACCACCGCCAAGACCGACAAGGAAGGCCGTGCTCTGCTGGCGGCTTTCAGCTTCCCGTTCAAGAACTGAGGTTGCTATGGCCAAGTTAGCACTCAAGAACCGCGAACAGAAGCGCCGCAAGCTGGTGGCTAAATACGCCGCCAAGCGCGCTCAGCTGCTCGCCATCGTCAACAATGGCAAAGCCTCCGACGAAGAGCGCTATGAGGCGCGCATGAAGTTGCAGCAGTTGCCGCGCAATGCCAGTCCGGTGCGCCTGCGCAATCGCTGCGCGCTGACCGGTCGTCCGCGTGGCTATTTCCGCAAGTTCGGTCTGTCCCGTAACAAGGTGCGCGAGTTTGCCATGGCCGGTGAGATCCCGGGTGTGGTCAAGGCCAGCTGGTGAGGGCGTGAAACATGAGCATGAGTGATCCCATTTCCGACATGCTGACCCGCATCCGCAACGCCCAGCGTGCGGAAAAGGCCAGTGTCTCAGTACCCTCGTCCAAGCTCAAGGTGGCGATTGCCAAAGTGCTCAAGGACGAAGGCTACATCCAGGATTTCCTGGTGCGCGACAACGACGGCAAGCCGCAGCTCGACATCAGCCTCAAGTATTACGCAGGGCGGCCGGTGATCGAGCGCATCGAGCGTGTCTCCCGTCCTGGTTTGCGCATTTACCGTGGCGCCAAAGATTTGCCACGGGTAATGAACGGCCTCGGTATCAGCATCGTCTCGACGCCCAAAGGCGTGATGACCGATCGCCAGGCGCGTGCGGCCGGCGTGGGCGGTGAAGTCCTCTGTATCGTGGCATAACGGGGAACGAACATGTCTCGCGTGGCAAAAAATCCGATTCAAGTTCCAGCCGGGGTGGAAGTGACCCTTGGCGCAGAGGAGATCGTAGTCAAGGGCCCCCTCGGCACCCTCAAGCAGCGCCAACACCCCGCCGTCAAAGTCGTGCGCGAAGGCGAATGGCTCAAGGTGGAGCAGGTGGCCGAGGGGCACGCGGCCCACGCCATGTCTGGCACCATGCGCGCGCTGCTCGCCAACATGGTGCATGGCGTGAGCAAGGGTTTCGAGCGCAGGCTGGCGCTGGTGGGGGTGGGTTACCGTGCCCAAGCGAAAGGGGATGTGCTGTCCCTCGCGCTGGGATTCTCTCATCCGGTGGAGCACAAGATGCCACTGGGCGTTAAAGTGGAAACCCCCAGTCAGACCGAAATCATCCTCAAGGGGGCGGACAAACAGGTGGTCGGCCAGGTCGCCGCGGAGATTCGCGCCTACCGTCCGCCCGAACCCTACAAGGGCAAGGGCGTGCGCTATGCGGACGAAGTGGTGGTCCTGAAAGAGACCAAGAAGAAGTAAGAGGCATACATCATGGACAAAAAACAGGCTCGTCTGCGTCGCGCACGCAAAACCCGTGCCAAAATCGCCGAGCTCAAGGCGGTGCGGCTGGCGGTGCATCGCACCAATTGTCACATTTATGCGCAGATCATCGATCCCAGTGGTGGCAAGGTGCTGGCATCGGCCTCCACCCTCGACAAGGGCTTGCGCAGTGAGCTGTCCAACGGGGGCAACATCGCTGCGGCTGCCCGTGTGGGCAAGCTGATCGCGGAACGGGCCAAGCGACTCGGGATCGAGAAGGTGGCATTCGACCGCTCCGGGTTCCGCTATCACGGGCGTGTCAAGGCCTTGGCGGAAGCGGCCCGCGAAGGCGGCCTGCAGTTCTAATCGAGGTAGAACATGGCAAAAATGGAAACGGAAGAGCGCGGCGACGGCCTGCGGGAAAAAATGATCTCGGTCAACCGCGTCACCAAGGTGGTGAAGGGCGGTCGCATCCTAGGTTTTGCGGCGCTGACGGTGGTCGGCGATGGCGATGGCGGTATCGGCATGGGCAAGGGCAAGGCCAAGGAAGTCCCGGTGGCGGTGCAGAAGGCCATGGAAGAGGCGCGACGCAACATGGTCAAAATCCCCCTCAAGAAAGGGACGCTGCAGCATGCCGTGATCGGTCATCATGGCGCTTCCAAGGTAATCATGCAGCCTGCCTCCGAAGGTACCGGCATCATTGCGGGCGGTGCTATGCGAGCGGTGTTCGAAGTGATGGGCGTGACCGACGTGATGTGCAAGTGCATCGGCTCCACCAATCCATACAACGTGGTGCGCGCCACTCTGGATGGCTTGCTCAAGCAGTCCACGCCGGCGGAGGTGGCGGCAAAACGCGGCAAGCGCGTGGAAGAGATCGTGGGATAAGCCATGGCGAATACTCCTAAGAAAATCAAAGTCACGCTGGTGAAAAGCACGATCGGCACCATCCGGTCCCATCGTGAGTGCGTGCGCGGTCTGGGTCTGCGCCGCCTCAATCAGACAGTGGAACTGGAGGATACACCGGCGGTGCGCGGCATGATTAACAAGGTGTCGTATCTGGTGAAGTGTGAGGGCTGAACATGCGACTGAACACCATCAAACCCGCCGCGGGCGCCACCCACGCCAAGAAACGTGTCGGTCGAGGCATCGGCAGCGGTTTGGGCAAGACCTGCGGCCGCGGGCACAAGGGTCAGAAGTCGCGCGCCGGTGGCTTCCACAAGGTGGGCTTCGAAGGCGGGCAAATGCCGTTGCAGCGTCGCCTGCCCAAGCGGGGTTTTGTCTCCCCTAGCAACGGTGAGGTCGCCGAAGTGATGCTCTATGCGCTGAAACAACTGCCCGGCGACCAGGTGGACTTGCTGAGTCTGAAACAAGCGGGCTTGGTGCCGGCGCGAGCGTCGGCGGCCAAGATCGTGCTATCCGGTCGCATCGACCGCGCCCTCACCGTGCAGGGCGTGGGTGTTACCAAAGGTGCGCGCGCGGCCATCGAGGCTGCGGGCGGCAAGATCGTCGAATAGGAGCGCCCTTGGCCCTCGCCAGTGGTGTAGCCGGCGCCCTCGCGGGTGCCAAGCTGGGCGACCTGAAGCGGCGCCTGCTGTTCCTTTTGGGCGCGCTGGTGGTGTTCCGTATCGGCACCCATATCCCGGTACCGGGCATCGATCCGGAACAACTCAAAGCCCTGTTCGAAGGCCAGCAAAGCGGCATCCTGGGTATGTTCAACATGTTCTCCGGGGGCGCGTTGTCACGCTTTTCGGTGCTGGCACTGGGCATCATGCCCTACATTTCGGCGTCCATCATCATGCAGCTTTTGACGGTGGTGTCGCCGCAGTTGGAAGCGCTCAAGAAAGAAGGAGAAGCGGGTCGGCGCAAGATCACCCAGTACACCCGCTATGGTACGGTGGCGCTGGCTTTCTTTCAGTCGCTGGGGATAGCCATCGCCCTGGAATCGCAACAGGGGCTGGTGCTGGAACCGGGGTTCATGTTTCGCATCACCACCGTGATCACGCTTACTGCTGGGACCATGTTCC
This sequence comes from Thiobacter sp. AK1, assembly GCF_039822265.1. Lineage (NCBI taxonomy): Bacteria > Pseudomonadati > Pseudomonadota > Betaproteobacteria > Burkholderiales > Thiobacteraceae > Thiobacter > Thiobacter aerophilus. The sequence goes on along the minus strand of NZ_JBAJEX010000002.1, from coordinate 139,671 downwards.
TGATGTGGCTGGGGGAACAGATCACCGAGCGGGGGATCGGCAATGGTATTTCGCTGATCATCTTCGCGGGCATCGTTGCCGGCCTGCCGCGGGCTATCGGCGGTACGCTGGATCTCGTGCGAACCGGAGCCTTCTCCATCCCGCTGGCGTTGTCGATCTTCGCCGGCGTGGTGCTGGTCACTTACCTCGTGGTGTTCGTGGAACGGGGCCAGCGCAAGATCACGGTGAACTATGCCAAGCGCCAGGTGGGCAACCGGATCTATGCCGGCCAGAGCACGCATCTGCCGTTGAAGCTGAACATGTCGGGGGTGATCCCGCCGATTTTCGCGTCCAGCATCATTCTGTTTCCGGCGACGCTGGCAGGCTGGTTCGGTCAGAGTGACAAACTGCTCTGGCTAAAGGACATCGCCGGCGCGCTATCGCCGGGGCAACCGTTGTACGTGATGCTGTATGCCGCGGCGATCATCTTTTTCTGCTTCTTCTACACGGCCTTGGTGTTCAACCCCAAGGAGACCGCGGAGAATCTGAAAAAGAGTGGCGCCTTCCTGCCTGGTATCCGGCCGGGCGAGCAGACCGCGCGCTACATCGAGAAAATCACCATGCGGCTGACCCTGGTGGGGGCGCTCTACATTACCCTGGTGTGCCTGCTGCCCGAATTTTTGATCCTGAAGTACAACGTGCCCTTTTATTTCGGTGGCACGTCGCTTCTGATCATCGTGGTGGTGACCATGGACTTCATGGCCCAAGTCCAGGCCTACATGCTGAGCCACCAGTATGAAAGCCTGCTCAAGAAGGCCAATTTCAAGGGTGGTCTGGTGCGCTAGGCGATAGCGGCGGTTGTATGGCCAAGGAAGACACGATCGAGATGCAGGGTGAGGTGCTGGAGAACCTCCCCAACGCGACGTTCCGGGTCAAACTGGAAAACGGCCACGTGATACTGGGCTATATCTCGGGCAAGATGCGCATGCATTACATCCGCATCCTGCCCGGGGACAAGGTGACCGTGGAGCTCACACCCTACGACCTGACCCGCGGCCGCATCATCTACCGCGCCAAGTGAATCGGGCCGGTTCGCCCAAGCGGCCCGGCAGGAACGAAACAGGAGAACCAACATGCGAGTGCAAGCATCGGTCAAGAAAATTTGCCGCAAATGCAAGATCGTGCGGCGCAAGGGCGTGGTGCGGGTGATCTGCGCCGACCCCCGTCACAAGCAGCGTCAGGGCTGATGCCGGTTGCTTGATAGGCCTCTGCTTTATTGTTAAACTTAGCAGTTTTCGGTTTGCGGAAAGCTTTCTGCAAGGAGTAACGGAATGGCCCGTATCGCCGGGGTAAACATCCCCAACCACCAGCACGCCGTGATCGCGTTGACCGCGATCTATGGCATCGGCCGCTCGCGCGCGCGCAAGATTTGTGAGGCGGCGGGCGTGAATCCCGCCACCAAGATCAAGGATCTCAACGACAGCGACTTGGATCGTCTGCGTGACGAGGTGGGCAAGTACACGGTGGAAGGCGACCTGCGGCGCGAAGTGACTATGAACATCAAGCGTTTGATGGACCTCGGCTGCTACCGTGGCCAGCGGCACCGGCGCGGCCTGCCGGTGCGCGGGCAACGTACGCGCACCAACGCGCGCACTCGCAAGGGTCCACGCAAGGCCATCCGTGCCAGCAAGTAACGCCAGCCGCAGCCAGCACTAAAGGACGATTTCAGCCATGGCAACCAAGACCACCACCCGGGTGCGCAAGAAGGTCAAGAAAAACGTGGCCGAGGGCATTGCCCACATCCACGCTTCCTTCAACAACACCATCGTGACTATCACCGACCGTCAAGGCAATGCCTTGGCCTGGGCCACCGCCGGCGGTGTCGGCTTCAAGGGCTCGCGCAAGAGCACGCCCTTTGCTGCCCAGGTGGCGGCCGAGGCGGCCGGCAAAGCGGCCCAGGAGTACGGCGTGAAGAATCTGGAGGTGCGCATCAAGGGGCCGGGGCCCGGGCGCGAATCTGCGGTGCGTGCGCTCAATGCCGTCGGCTTCAAGATCACCCAGATCGCGGATGTGACGCCGGTGCCGCACAATGGCTGCCGTCCTCCGAAGAAGCGCCGCATCTAAGCTAGGAGAATCACCGTGGCCCGTAATACCGATCCCAAGTGCCGCCAGTGCCGCCGCGAGGGCGAAAAGCTGTTCCTTAAGGGTGAGAAGTGCTTCACCGACAAGTGTGCCATCGAGCGCCGGAGCTACGCCCCCGGTCAGCATGGTCAGCGCAGCGGCGCGCGCCTGTCCGACTACGGCAAACAGCTGCGCGAGAAGCAGAAGATGCGTCGCGTCTACGGCGTGCTGGAACGCCAGTTCCGCGGCTATTATTTCGAGGCCGACCGGCGCAAGGGCATCACCGGCGAGAACCTGCTGCAGCTACTGGAGAGTCGCCTCGACAACGTGGTCTATCGCATGGGTTTCGGCGCCTCCCGTGCCGAGGCGCGCCAGGTGGTGCGGCATAACGGCATCCTGGTGAACGGCAAGCGCGTGAACATCCCCTCCTATCTCGTGCGTCCGGGTGACGTGATCGAGGTGGCGGATCGTGCCAAGAACCAGCTGCGCATCAAAGCCGCCGTGGAAGCCGCGGAGGGCCGAGGCTTTCCGGAGTGGGTGTCGGTGGATACTAAGGCGCTGAAGGGCACGTTCAAGTCGCTGCCCGCCCGTTCCGATCTGCCGGCCACCATCAATGAGCATCTCGTGATCGAGCTTTACTCGAAGTAACCGCTTCTCAGGACATGGCTTCCCGGGCCTAGAGTGTCCGGGAGCTCGCTAAAGCTACGAGGACCCATCCATGCAAAGCAGCGCTACCGAATTCCTGAAGCCGCGTGTCGTCGATGTGGAGCAACTGTCGCCGCTGCGCGCCCGCGTCGTGATGGAGCCGTTCGAGCGCGGTTACGGGCATACGCTGGGCAACGCCCTGCGCCGCATCCTGCTCTCCTCCATGCCCGGTTATGCCATCACCCAGGTGAGAATCGATGGCGTGTTGCACGAGTATTCCGCCATCGAAGGCGTGCAGGAGGACGTGGTCGACATCCTGCTCAACCTCAAGGGGGTGGCCCTCAAGCTGCACAATCGTAGCGAGGCGACGCTGCGCCTGATGAAGAAAGGCAAGGGTGTAGTCACTGCTGGCGACATCCAGGCGACCCACGACGTGGAAATCATCAATCCAGACCATGTCATCGCTCACATTACAGGCAACACCGAGCTTAGCATGGAGCTCAAGGTGGAGCAGGGGCGGGGCTATCAGCCCGTGGCGTCGCGCCGTATCGAGGAGCAGGAACACACCATCGGCACCATCATGATGGATGCGTCCTTCAGCCCGGTGCGTCGCGTGAGTTACTCCGTGGAAAGCGCGCGTGTGGAACAGCGCACCGACCTGGACAAGCTGGTCATGGACATCGAAACCAACGGCGTGGTGGATCCGGAGGAAGCCGTGCGCTACGCCGCGCGCATCCTCATGGACCAGCTGTCCGTGTTTGCCGAACTGAAGGGCACGCCCAGCGTCACCGAGGCGCCCCGTGCGCCGGCCATCGATCCCATCCTGCTGCGTCCGGTGGACGATCTGGAGCTCACCGTGCGTTCCGCCAATTGTCTGAAGGCGGAGAACATCTACTACATCGGTGATCTGATCCAACGGACCGAGACCGAACTGCTCAAAACGCCCAACCTAGGCCGCAAGTCCCTCAACGAGATCAAGGACGTGCTTGCTTCCAAAGGGCTCACCCTCGGCATGCGCCTAGAGAATTGGCCGCCGCCTGGGCTTGAGCATCACGGCAAGTAAGCAGATACCCACAAGGATAGGCAATCATGCGTCACCGTCTAGGCAACCGCAAACTGAACCGAACCAGCAGCCACCGCCTGGCCATGCTGCGCAACATGACTAACTCGCTGCTGCGGCACGAGGTCATCAAGACCACGCTGCCCAAGGCCAAGGAACTGCGCCGCGTGGCCGAGCCGCTCATCACCCTCGGGAAGAAGCCGACGCTAGCCAATCGCCGCCTGGCTTTCAACCGCCTCCGTGACCGGGAGATGGTGGTGAAGCTGTTCGATGAACTGGGGCCGCGCTATCGCAACCGCCCGGGCGGTTATCTGCGCATTCTCAAGTGTGGCTTCCGCCAGGGAGACAATGCGCCCATGGCTTACGTAGAGCTTCTGGACCGGCCCGAGACGGCGGCCAAAGCCACGCCGGAAGGCGCTGCCGAGTAAAAGGGGCCCACGCAGGGCCGGTCAGGAAAAAACCGGGTGTAAGCCCGGTTTTTTTCATGGGTCCTCGCCGGCGCGTGCCTTGCAGGAGCTGAGCATGAGTGTGTTTCTGTTCACGGATTTCGGTGCCAGCGACCTCTACGTGGGGCAGGTCAAAGCGGTGTTTGCCCAGCAGGCGCCTGGCATTCCCGTGATCGACCTGCTCCATGAAGTGCCCGCCTATGACATCGAGGCCGGCGCCCATTTGCTCGCCGCCCTGGCGTCACGCTTTGCCGTGGGCGATGTCTGTCTGGCGGTGGTAGACCCGGGTGTAGGGGGCAGTCGCCGGCCAGCGGTGGTGCAGGCGGATGGCCGCTGGTTCGTCGGGCCCGACAATGGCCTAATGTCCGTGGTGATGAGCCGCGCGCGGGAACGGCGCATCTGGCACATCACCTGGCAGCCATCGCAACTCTCGGTGAGCTTCCATGGCCGTGATCTGTTCGCGCCCATGGCCGCGCGCCTGGCACGTCAGACCCTGGCCACAGAAGACCTGCAACCCGCGCCCACCCTGGACGTGCTGCTCGCGCCCGGGCCTGTCGCGCGCGTGATCTACGTGGACCATTACGGCAACTGCTTCACTGGCTTGCCGGCGGCCGGCCTGTCTGCCAAGAACTGGGTCGAATGCGGCCCGCACCGCATTCCTCACGGGCGCACCTTCTCGGCGGCGCCGTCTGGTCGCCCCTTCTGGTATGGCAACAGCATTGGTCTAGTGGAAATCGCGGTGCCCAAGGGACATGCTGCCCAGACCCTGGGCCTCAAGGTGGGCAGCGTGGTGCGCGTGCTGTAGGCGCTCACGCTCAGGGCGATGGGCCGAGCCAGCGCATCAAGGGCAGCGTGTTCGTCCCTTCACCCGCCCCCCCACTTTCAACGCGGCATCCCCCTGACTTGCGCGAAGTACAGCCTAACAGCGCACCGACACGAAGGCGATTTCGTCACCGTCGGCGATGGGCGTGCCCGTTTCGGCGAACCGCTTGTTGACGGTGATGCGCATGAGTCCAGTGGCAAAGGTCTTTTCCCACTGCCCGCCCCGGGCCCGCAACAGGGCCAGCAGGTCGGCCACGGTGGCAGTTTTGGGCGGTAGTTCGATTTCCTCGTAGGCCGTTCCCAGCTCGTCCACCAGGGCGGCGAAGTAATACAGTTTGATCATCGTCATCCCTCGAATGGTGGTGGTGTCACCTTGAGCACTTCTTCCGCCGTGGTGAGGCCGGCGGCCACCTTGGCCGCGCCGGCGGCGCGCAGGGCAGGCATCCCCTCGCGGTAGGCCGTCTCGCGCAGCCGGGGGAGATCGGTCTGAGGCGTCACGAGACGATCGACGGCCGGGCTCATGGTGAGGATTTCATAGACGCCAACACGACGGCGGTAGCCGGTCATGCGGCATGCCAGGCAACCATTGGGGCGGAACACGCGCACAGGCCTGGCGGCCTTCCAGGGGCGCGTGAGCTCGCTCCAGGTTTCGTCTGCAATGGTTCCCGGCTGCTTGCAATTGGGGCAGAGGGTGCGCACCAGCCGCTGGGCGAGCACCCCAGCAGGGTGGACTTGATGAGATAAGCGGGCACGCCCAGATCGAGCAGGCGGGTGATGGCGGAGGCCGCGTCGTTGGTGTGCAGGGTGGAAAGCACCAAATGCCCGGTGAGCGCCGCCTGAACCGCCATTTCTGCCGTCTCCAGATCCCGGATCACGCCCACCATGATGATGTCCGGATCCTGCCGCAGCAAAGTGCGGATGCCGGAGGCGAAGTTTAGGCCGATGGCTGGCTGCACCTGCATCTGATTGAACTGGGGCACCACCATCTCGATGGAATCTTTCACCGTGCACACGTTCGTCGATGCGGAAACGGACATGGGCGGCCTTGCGCCGGGGCTCGATGTGCATGTGGCTGGCACGCTGCTCGAAGGCATATTGCAGTAGCCAGTGGACGATGGGCACCACGCTCTGGCCGTTGGCGTCCGAAGTGCCCATGCGGCCCAGCGCCACTGGTTGTTCGAAGCCGGTGATGCCGCTGGCTGCGCCTTCATGGTCCTTGAGGCCGTGCTTGACGGACTGCACCAGGCTGTAGAGATCAGCAATGTAGCGCAGGATGTCGAGGGAATTGGCCACCACCCGCCGGATAGTCTTGCGCACCGCTTGTTCTACGCTGTTTTCCCACGCCCGCCACCAGGGCTCGGCTGTGCCGATTACCACCTCGCTGGCGCGGATCTCTACTGGCAGCACGCGGTCGCGTGAGGCATAGGCATGGGACATCACCTCGCTCACCGCCGCCACGTCCACCTTGAGCGGATCGATGGGGTAGTGTCCTGCCTTGGCCGCCGGCCATTGCGTGAGGAACGCAAGGCTTAGCGGCGTGTCGGCGGTGGCGCTGCGCCATTTCTGGGTTGCGATCACCACCAGCGCATGCCAGTCGCCTCGGGCGGCCCGGTGGGCCGTCGCCCGCTCCTGTGCCCGCTCGGGGGTGACGTGTCCGTCGGCGCGTAGCTCGTTAAGAACGGCGGCAAGGGTGAGTGGGCCCGGGGAAAAGGTGGACGCCGGCGCTGCGGCTTCGTGCTCGGATGCAGGAAGGCTCATGGCCTGCCTACGCTACGCAGGGGAGGTGGGCCTGTCAACCCGCCGCGAACATGGTGGCTTCTTGAGCTTTCCGAAAGTGGTTGACAGGCTGGGTCAGTCAAAGGTCATTCCCGCGCAAGCGGGAATCCAGAGTATTCTTGGCCATTTTCCGGACTCCCGCTTTCGCGGGGAAGACACAAAGGTGTCGCCTACTTGCGTCATGCTCAACAGGCGGCGCTTTAGCGCACGCCGGCAGGGGGTCTGGGACGTGTCGGCTCAGCGGCCGGCACTGGTCGGTCGGCGGGCTTGACGTCTCTTACCGTGGCATCCGGCTGGCTCCCGGGCGGGATGACGCGGGCCTCTCCCACGTACTCGCAATCCCGTGGCGTTCCGTTTCCGCCCGTGCAGCAAAACATCTCTCGCCGACGGCACAGAAGATAGTGAGTCTGCGCATCGGGTTTGCCAGCGAGGATGTCCGCCTGCATCCTGTCGATACAGGCTTTGGCCTTCTCGGAGCGCACCTGCTTGGGCGTGCAGCCATTGACCAGATCCTTGTTGGGTTTCGCCTCGACGAAACAGGGTGTGAGCGCCACCAGTAAGGCCCCGGTGAGGCCCAAGCCGGGCTTTTTGCCGAGGGCTGGCCAGATACGGTGTAAGCGGCCTGCTGGCAACGCTGTTGGCGGCGGTGCTTTCCAGGAACCGGTGTTCGGGCATGGGGCTCATGGATGTTCTCCCTTTGGCGACGTTGGCAACGGCCGCCGCTGACGGAGCGGCTTACGCGCCCCGTCGACGGGTATCAGGGGCAATCTCCGTTGATGAGATAGGGCAACGCGAGCGGCTCTGCATTGGTACCGGCGGGCGTAGGTGGCAGAGCGTTCCATGCCGCGACCCGGGCATCGGCCATGGCGGCGAGGTTACCGGCACAGACCGCGGTTGCACCTCGGGTGGTCGTGACAAGGGTGGCGATAAATAGAAGCTGGTTCATGGCAAACTCCTTTCTTGGTGGATCCGGCATTCCGGAACCTCGAGAGTGGCTCACTCGCCCGACGTCTCTGCATTGATGTCGGGCAGTTGCTGCGGATCCGGGACATTGGCCGCTTGCATCGCATCTTGGTCCGGTGCGCTTTACTTCGACTCGGCCCGAACCTGGGAATCGGATGGACGGTGAGTGGTTGGCGATTGGAAAGCGAGCTCGTCGTCCGACCCGCAGGCTTGGTTATCGATGGGCAGGATCAGAGCGGCGAGTGTCAGTGCAAGAAGCAGCGGTCTCATGGCGGGGCCCTCCATTCGCGGTTGCGATCCGCAATGGCAGTGTGGTGCACGCGCAGTGAAAAAACATCTGCCAAACGGCCAAGCCAAAAGGCAGAGCGCCCAGGGGGACTGCGCGTTGCATAGTGCCTCTGGCATAGGCCGGAGGCGAGATGCGCGCTCGGTCAGCGGCGCGCCAATACCTGCCGCAGATAGTGGCCGGTGTGGCTACCGGGTGTGTCGGCCACCTGCTCCGGCGTGCCTTCGGCGATGATGCGGCCGCCACCCTCGCCGCCTTCCGGGCCGAGGTCTATGATCCAGTCCGCGGTTTTGATCACGTCCAGGTTGTGCTCAATGATCACCACGGTGTTGCCATGGTCGCGCAGCCGGTGCACCACCGACAGGAGTAGTTCGATGTCCTGGAAATGCAGCCCGGTGGTGGGCTCGTCCAGAATGTAGAGGGTGCGGCCGGTATCGCGCTTGGATAGTTCTAGCGCCAGTTTCACACGCTGTGCCTCGCCGCCGGAAAGCGTGGTGGCGGACTGGCCCAGTGTGATGTAGCCCAGTCCCACGTCGAGCAGGGTCTGCAGTTTCTTGGCCACGGCAGGCACCGCCGCGAAGAAGTCATAGGCCTGCTCCACTGTCATTTCCAGCACGTCGTGGATGGTCAAGCCCTTGTAGCGGATCTCCAGCGTCTCGCGGTTGTAACGCTTGCCATGGCAGACATCACAGGGCACGTAAATGTCAGGCAGGAAATGCATCTCCACCTTGATCACGCCATCGCCCTGGCAGGCCTCGCAGCGCCCGCCCTTGACGTTGAAGGAGAAGCGACCGGGACCGTAGCCACGTTCACGCGCCTCGGGCACACCAGCGAACAACTCACGGATGGGCGTGAACAGACCGGTATAGGTGGCCGGATTGGAGCGCGGCGTGCGGCCGATGGGGCTCTGGTCGACGTCGATCACCTTATCGAAAAACTCAAGTCCGGCGATTTCATCGAAGGGTGCAGGCTCCAGCGTGGACCCATATAGATGCTGCGCAACTGCCGGATAGAGGGTGTCGTTGATGAGCGTGGATTTGCCCGAGCCGGACACGCCCGTGACGCAGGTGAGCACACCGACCGGCAGTTTTAGGGTGACGTTCCTCAGGTTATTTCCCCGTGCGCCCTTCAGCATGAGCCAGCGTTTGGGGTCTGGCTTGTGGCGCTTTTGCGGAATCGGGATGCACTTGCGCCCCGAGAGATATTGGCCGGTGAGGGAGTTGGGGTTGGCCTTGATTTCCTCTGGCGTGCCTTGGGCCACCACCTCCCCGCCATGCACGCCTGCGCCCGGGCCGATATCGATCACATGATCAGCGATGCTCATGGCTTCCTCGTCGTGCTCCACCACGATCACCGAATTTCCCAGATCGCGCAGATGGCGCAAGGTGGCCAATAGCCGACCGTTGTCCCGCTGGTGCAGGCCGATGGATGGCTCGTCCAGAACATACATCACCCCGGTGAGGCCGGAGCCGATCTGGGAGGCCAAACGAATGCGTTGCGCCTCTCCACCGGAGAGGGTTTCCGCCGAGCGGTCCAGCGACAGATAGTCGAGACCGACATTGGTGAGAAAGCGCATGCGTGCCACGATCTCTTTGATGATTCTGTCGGCGATGGCCTGGCGTGCGCCGGCAAGCTGCAGGTTTTCGAAGAACGGCAGCGCTTCCTTCAAAGGCATGCGGCTCACCTCGTAAATAGCCTTGCCTGCTACTTTGACGTGGCGTGCCTCGCGGCGCAGGCGCGTGCCGCCGCACTCGGGGCAGGGCTTGGTGTTGAGATACTTGGCGAGTTCCTCGCGCACGGTGAGCGAGTCGGTTTCCCGGTAGCGCCGCTCGAAGTTGTGCAGGATGCCTTCGAAGGGATGTTTGCGGGTGGTGAAACCACCGCGCTCCGCCAGATACTTGAAGGGGATCGCCTCCTGGCCGCTGCCGTAGAGCAGGATGTTCTGGATGCGCTTGGGTAAATCCTCGAAGGGCGTTTCCAGATCGAAACCGTAGTGCATGGCCAGGCTTTGCAGCATCTGGAAATAAAACTGGTTGCGCCTATCCCAGCCCTTGATCGCGCCAGAAGCCAGCGAGAGATGGGGAAAGGCTACCACCCGCTTGGGATCGAAGAAGCTGACGCTGCCCAGCCCATCGCACTTGGGGCAGGCACCCATGGGGTTGTTGAAGGAGAATAGACGCGGCTCCAGTTCCGCCAGCGCGTAGTCGCAGATGGGGCAGGCGAACTTTGCCGAGAACAAATGTTCCCGCCTGCTGTCCATTTCCACGGCGATGGCACGGCCATCGGCGTGGCGCAGCGCGGTCTCGAAGGATTCCGCCAGGCGTTGCTTCACCTCTGGGCGCACCTTGAGCCGGTCCACCACCACCTCGATGGTGTGTTTCTTGTTTTTGTCCAGCTTGGGCAGGGCGTCGATCTCGTGGGTCTTGCCGTCGATGCGCAGGCGCACGAAGCCCTGGGCGCGTAGCTCGTCGAAGAGCTCCACATGTTCGCCCTTGCGGCCGGTGACCACCGGTGCCAGGATCATGAGCTTGGTGTCTTCCGGCAGGGCGAGCACGTGATCCACCATCTGGGACACGGTTTGGGCCGCCAACAGCACGTCGTGTTGGGGGCAGTAGGGATCGCCCACGCGGGCGTAGAGCAGGCGCAGATAATCGTGGATCTCGGTGACCGTTCCCACCGTGGAGCGTGGGTTGTGGGAGGTGGCCTTCTGCTCGATGGAGATTGCGGGTGACAAGCCCTCGATCAGGTCCACGTCCGGCTTTTCCATCATCTGCAGGAACTGACGCGCGTAGGCTGAGAGGGATTCCACGTAGCGGCGCTGCCCCTCGGCGTAGAGGGTATCGAAGGCCAGTGAGGACTTGCCGGATCCCGATAGCCCTGTGATCACCACCAGACGGTTGCGTGGAATATCGAGATTGATGTTTTTCAGGTTGTGGGTGCGGGCGCCACGAATCTTGATGAATTCCATGACAGGTCGTGTTCTCGCTGACGTGAGCGCCCGGAGCGCGCGGGCGAACCTGCTAATATACGCACTTTTTCCGCCTCTCTCCATTCCGGATCAGCCATGACCGATAGCGAACGCATGTCTGCCTTCGAGCTGAAGTCGGCAGTGAGTCTCGCCAGCATCTACGGGCTGCGCATGTTGGGTATGTTCCTCATCCTGCCCGTGTTCGTGTTCTATGCGGAGCACGAACTGGCGGCGAACCACACCCAGGCGGGGCTTGCGTTAGGTATCTATGGTCTCACCCAGGCCGCGCTGCAACTGCCCTTCGGCATGGCCTCGGACCGCTGGGGACGCAAGCGGGTGATCTACTTCGGGCTCGCCCTATTCGCTCTGGGCAGCTTCATCGCAGCTATCTCCCATGACATACGCCTCACCATCCTAGGACGCGCCATCCAGGGTTCAGGCGCCATTTCCGCAGCCGTCACGGCCTTGCTCGCCGACCTCACCCGGGAGGAACACCGCACCAAAGCGATGGCCATGATTGGCGGCACCATTGGCGTCACCTTCGCCGTCTCCCTGATCGCCGGCCCGGCCTTCTACCACTGGATCGGCGTGCCAGGCATCTTCGCCATGACCGGTGTGCTCGCCCTGCTGGCCATGGCCGTGGTGCGCTTCGTCGTGCCCAATCCTCGCATCACGCGCTTCCACTCCGACACCGAGGCCACCCCTGCTCGGCTCAAGGACGTGCTGAAAAACGTGGAGCTGTTGCGCCTCAACTTTGGCATCTTTGCCCTGCATGCCGCGCAGATGGCGCTGTTCGTGGTGATTCCCTTGGCCCTCAAGAAGGCCGGCAACATCGACCAAAATCACCACTGGATGATCTATCTGCCCATCATGGTGCTGTCCTTCGTGCTCATGGTGCCGGCGATCATATACGGCGAGAAAAAGTTCAAGCTCAAGGAAATCTTCGTCGCTGCCATCGCCCTGATGCTGGTCACGCAACTATTCCTCGCGGGCTTGATCGACGACTTCCGAGCGCTGCTCGTCTTGCTCACCGCCTACTTCGTCTCTTTCAACCTGCTGGAAGCTACCCTGCCTTCCCTCATTTCCAAGATCGCTCCGGCTTCGGCCAAGGGCACGGCAATCGGGGTGTATAATGCTGCCCAATCCTTTGGCATGTTCCTCGGCGGCGCGATGGGCGGTGCCCTCTCTCAGCATTATGGCCCTTCCGCTGTGTTCCTGTTCTGCAGCCTGCTGATCGGCATTTGGCTGATCGCTGCCAGTCGCATGCAGCGTCCTCCCGCGGTGCGCACCCGCTTGTTCCACGTGCGGGAGATGGAGCCCGTGCAAGCCGCCGAGCTGGCCCGGCGCCTGGCTGCGCTGGGGGGCGTGGCGGAAGCCGTGGTGGTGGGCGAGGAAGGCGTGGCCATCCTCAAGGTGGACCAGCGCGGTTGGGATGAAGCGGGCGTGATGAAATTGATCGAGGAGGAACGAGAGCATGGCGTCAGTCAATAAAGTCATCCTGATCGGCAACCTGGGAGCCGATCCGGAAGTGCGCTACATGCCCAGCGGCGATGCCATCACCAGCATCCGGGTGGCCACCACCGACACCTGGAAGGACAAGAACGGCGAGAAGCAGGAACGCACCGAGTGGCACCGGGTCGTATTTTTCGGCAAGACCGCCGAGATCGCGGGTGAGTATTTGAAGAAAGGCAGCCAGGTCTATGTCGAGGGCCGGCTGCAAACCCGCAAGTGGCAAGACAAAGATGGGCAAGACCGCTACACGACCGAGATCGTCGCCGACCGCATGCAGATGCTGGGCTCGCGCGGCGCGGCCGGCGGCGCAAGCCTTGAGGCGCAAGACCGTCCGCCAGCGGCGGCCCAGGCCGCTGCCAGCAAGCCCGCGAAAAAAGGCGGTGACTTCGAGGACTTCGAGGACGACATTCCCTTCTAGGGACGGTTGCCTGGCCCGCGTGCCGTCCCGTTGGCCGTCCAGCCAGCGCTTGAGCGCGCGCCATGGGCGGCGCTTGGGCAGCGATCCGCGCGGTTGCCGTGAAGTGATCGCGGCTAAAGCCGCTCCCACAAGCTCATCTCACAACTTGCTTCCACAGGACTTTCCGAGCAAAGGCTCTTGCCATCCGTCATTCCCGGTGCCGTAGGCGGCCCGGAATTCAGTAAAGCGGCGCGTGGGGGCGGGATTTCCGCTTGCGCCGGCGGAAGCTGATCCAGGCCCGTTGGATGGGATTCTCTCTCTTCGCAGGAAAGGCGCCTTGCTGGCCACCCGCACAAAGCCGGCCATCCGTGGGCGTTGTCCCCGCTGCCATAGCGCCCAAGGACGAAGACCTAACGGCTCGGCGTCTGGCCTTGCCTTTCTGCCCCTGCGGTAAAGTTGGCGCCGACCACGCCGATATAGTGATCAGGCGTGTCGTGGCGCAAAAGCATGATCGAGCGGCCTCTCAAGGATGTCACCGCCTGGGTGCAGTATTTCGAACAGGTGGACGTGCCGGTGCTGAAACGCACCGTGGAGACGCTCGCCCATTTCCAGGCCCATGAGGATGATCTGGATGCGCGGGAGCTGGCCGATGCGATCATGCACGATCCCCTGATGACCCTGCGGGTGCTGCGCTTCCTGCAAGTGCACCACAGCCGGCGCGTAAGCCGCGAGATCACCACTATCGCCCATGCGCTCATGATGGTGGGCACCACGCCCTTCTTCCAGCATTTCTCGAAGCTACCGGTGGTGGAAGATGTGCTCAAGGATCAGGTGGCGGGGCTCACCGGATTGCGCCGCGCCATGAGCCGCGCGCGGCATGCGGCGCTGTTTGCCCAGGATTGGGCGGTGCTGCGCCACGACATCGAGTCGGACGAGGTGATGATCGCGGCCCTGCTACGGGATCTGGCGGAGATGCTCATGTGGTGTTTCGCGCCGCGTCTGATGATGACGGTACGAGCGCTGATGCAGCGGGAGAAGGGAATGCGTAGCGCTGATGCGCAGAAGCGGGTGTTGGGCTTTCGCGGTATCGAGCTGCAGCTGGCATTGGTCCGTGCCTGGCATCTGCCGCAGCTTTTGCAGACCCTGATGGATGAGGACCACGCCGATCATCCGCGGGTGAAGAACGTGGCCCTGGCGGTGCGGCTTTCGCGGCATCTCGCCAATGGCTGGGATGATCCGGCGCTGCCGGACGATTATCGGGACATCGCCGAGTTCCTCCACCTGCCGGAGGAAGCGGTGCGCGCACGCATCCTCAAGACCGCGCTGTTGGCGGCGCGCAGCTGGACCTGGTATGGGGTACCTCCGGTCGCGGCGGGCCTGCCCCTGATCGCGGCCGCTAAGTCTTGAGTTCGGCGATCACCGGGGCGTGGTCGGAGGGACGTTCCAGCTTGCGCAGCTCGCGCTCGATGCTGCAGCTCGCGCAGCTTCGCGCCAAGGGTTCCGACAGGAGGATGTGGTCGATGCGCAGCCCATGGTTTCGGCGGAAGGCCATCATCCGGTAGTCCCACCAGGTGAAGGACTTTTCGGGCTGCTCGAACAGCCGGAAGGCGTCCTTGAAACCCAGCGCCAGAAGATCGCGGAAAGCGGCCCGCTCCGGCTCGGAGAATAGGACATGGCCTTCCCACAGGGCTGGGTCATGCACGTCCCGCGGCTCCGGCGCGATGTTGAAATCGCCTAGCAGGGCCATGTTCGGGTGGCGTGCCAATTCCAGGCGCAGCCACTGGGCGAGGGCCGCGAGCCATTTTAGCTTGTAGGCATACTTGTCGGAGCCCACCGCCTGACCGTTGGGCACGTACAGGCAGACGAAGCGGATGCCTGCTATCGTGCTCGCCAGCACCCGCTTCTGGTCGTCGCTAAAGCCCGGGATGCCGACGCTGACGTCGGACTGGGGCGTGCGGCTCAAGATGGCCACGCCGTTGTAAGTCTTCTGGCCGGCGAACACCGACTCGTAGCCGGCCTCCTGCAGAGCCTTTACGGGAAAGGCATGATCCTCCAGCTTGGTTTCCTGCAGGCAGACGACGTGCGGGGCCGCGCGCTCGAGCCAGTCCAACAACTGGGGCAGGCGAACCTTGAGGGAGTTGACATTCCAGGTGGCGATCTTCATGGGGAAGGCGGCATGCACCGCCCCGGTCAAGGGGCCGGCTGGGTGGCGGCTGGGGCGTCCTTGGGTAGGGGCGGTTCCTTGTAGCCGTGGGGTCGGCTCTTCGGGTAGCCGGCGGCGTCCAGGGCGACGTCCCAGGCCGCGGCGTCATAGCCCGTGAGCCGGCGCTTGCCCACCACCAGCACCGGCACCTGGGGCGAGCCCACCAGCTTGGAGAGGGCCTCGGCATCCGCCTGGTTGGCCGCCGGATTGCGCACGGTGTAGGGAATCCCCCGCCGGCTCAGATGGGCACGTGCCTGGTTGCAGGGGTCGCCGCAGTCGGAGACGAACAGGGTAACGGGAAAGGCTGCGGCGGCGCGCCGGGTGGCATAGGGCAGGTCGCCCCCCGAGGCCGTGTTGGTGGGCATGCGCTTTTCTTCCACCTGGCGTGCGTTGGGGGGCGGCGGGGCGTCGCTGTAATGCACGCGGCCTTCGCGGTCCACCCAGCGGTAGAGCTCGCCGGCGCTGACCGCAGCCGCTGCGAAAAAGAAGAGAACAAGCAAGGATCGCATCAAATGCGGAGTCCGTTTAGACGCTTCCGATAATACGCTTCATGGACGCCGATGCCCACCAGGGCGCCCAGCAGGAAGCCGAGTCCACCCGCCACCCAAACCTGGGGGAAAGCCCTTTTCGCCTCTTGCGGCGCGGCCTTGGGCGTGCTTGGCTCGCCAGGGGACAGGGGCTCGGCAGGGGCCGGGTGGGGCGCGGACTGCGGGCTCGCCGGCAGGGGCGCAGGCGCAACCACCAGCAGGCGCAGGGGCAGCCAGCCCGTCTCCCCAGTCTGGGTGCGCACGTGGGCGAGGGAGCCTTCGGTTTCCAGTACCTCGATGGGCGCGGCCGGTGGCAGCACGCGCACGACGCGAGCCCCTTCCGTCTTGTCGGCTCGTAGATTCACATGGCTGCCTGGCGCGACCTTGGCCTCTATAGCCCACAGGCTCGGGGCGACGCTCAAAAGCAGGGCAAGGACAATGCACCGCATATGCGAAAATCCCCCTTTTCTCGGGCCAGGCCTAGGCCGGATTTTCCACGAGCTGGGCTCTGGGTTCAATGACGACGTCACGGGGACGACGTCTCGGCCCACCGGGCGCCCATGTCCAGGGAATCGGCGACCTGGCGCATTTTCTTGAGACTTCACGATGCAAAGCGGACGCTGGGAATTCTGGATCGACCGCGGCGGCACCTTCACCGACATCGTCGCGCGCCGTCCCGATGGCACCCTGGTGACTCACAAGCTTCTGTCCGAGAACCCGCGCCAGTACCGCGACGCGGCCTTGGCGGGGATCCGCCAGCTGATGGGCCTCACGCCGGATGCGCCCCTGCCCCAGGAGGCCATCGGCGCGCTCAAGATGGGTACCACCCTGGGCACCAATGCCCTGCTCACGCGGCGCGGGGCGCGGGTGGCACTGGTGATCACGGCGGGTTTCGGCGATGCCCTCATCATTGGCGACCAGAGCCGGCCCGACATTTTCGCCCTGCGCATCGAGCGGCCAGCGCCCCTGTTTGAGCGGGTGATCGAGGCTCGGGAGCGTGTGGCGGCCAGCGGGGAGGTGGTCGTGCCCCTGGACGAAGCGCAACTCGCCGACGAGCTCAAAGAGGCGCGCGCGGCGGGCATCGAGGCGGTGGCCATTGTATTCGCCCATGGCTATCGCCATCCCGCGCATGAGGCCCGCGCCGCCCGCATTGCCCGGGCGCTGGGCTTTTGCCATGTGGCGGTGTCCCATGAGGTGAGTCCCGTGATCAAGCTGGTGGCACGCGGCGACACCACACTAGTGGACGCCTATCTGACGCCGGTGCTCGCCCACTACGTGGCGAGCATACGCACCGCCCTGCCAAAGACACAGGTGCTGTTCATGCAATCCCATGGCGGACTCGTTCAGGCGGAAGCCTTCCGTGGTCGGGACTGCTTGTTGTCGGGGCCGGCGGGGGGCATCGCCGGGGCAGTGAAAACCGCGGCCCAGGCGGGTCTGGCCAAACTCATCACCTTCGACATGGGGGGCACCTCCACCGATGTGGCCCATTACGACGGGCAGTTGGAACGTGGTTTCGAAACGGAAGTGGCCGGCTACCGGGTGCGGGTACCCATGTTGGCGATCCACACGGTGGCGGCGGGGGGCGGTTCCATCCTGCATTTCGATGGCCGACGCCTTCTGGTGGGCCCGGATTCCGCGGGTGGGAAGCCCGGTCCCGCCTGCTACCGGAACGGCGGCCCGCTGACGGTGACCGACGCCAACTTGTTCCTCGGGCGGCTGCAAGCGCGCTATTTCCCCCGGGTGTTCGGGCCGGACGGTGATGGGCCCTTAGACGAGGACGTGGTGCGCCGGGGCTTCGCGGCCCTCGCCGAACGGGTGAGTGCCAGTGGCACTACGCGCAATCCCGAAGCAGTGGCCGAGGGTTTTCTCGCGGTGGCGGTGGAGAACATGGCCCAGGCGATTCGACGCATCACCCTGGAGCGGGGCCATGATCCCGCTGAGTACACCCTGTGCTGCTTCGGGGGCGCAGGGGGTCAGCTGGTTTGCCGGGTGGCAGATGCGCTGGGGATGACCCGCGTTTTCCTGCATCCCTTGGCCGGGGTGCTCTCCGCCTATGGCATGGGGTTGGCGGACCAGCGCCTCGTGCTGGAGCGAGCGGTGGAAGTGAAGCTTGAAGAAGCCATACTGCCTGAGCTTGGCAACACGATCGCCACCCTGGCGCAGCGGGGCCGGGACGCGCTCGCAGAGCAGGGCGTACAAGCTGTTCGCATCCTGAGCGAGGCGCAGCTCGCCCTCAAGTATGCCGGCACCGACACTACCCTGCCGGTGGCCTGGGGAACGCTTTCTGCCATGCGCGCGGCCTTCGAGGCGGCTTATCGGCGGCTGTTCGGTTTCGTTGAGACTGACGCCCCCATCCAGGTGGAGGCGGTGCGGGTGGAAGTGGTGGGCGAAGTGCCGCCGCCCGCGCTGGCGGTGGCAGCGCCGGCGGGCAACGGTCGCGCCCATGCAAACGCCCGTCTTTACACGGACGGGCGCTGGCAGACGGTGCCTCTCTACTCTCGAGAAGACCTTTGTGCCGGGCAGCACATCGCGGGGCCGGCACTTTTGATCGAACCCACTTCCACCCTGGTGATCGAGGCGGGTTGGCAGGTCGCGGTGGGGATGGGGGGCGAACTTATGCTGACGCGCGTGGCGAGTCGGCAAGACGGTGGTGGCGCGCCTGCCCTGAGCGGCCCTGATCCGGTGGCGCTGGAACTCTTCAACCGGCGCTTCATGGCCATCGCCGAAGAGATGGGGGTGGCGCTCAAGCAAACCGCCCATTCGGTGAACATCAAGGAACGGCTGGATTTCTCCTGTGCCATCTTCAACCGCAGAGGCGAACTGATCGCCAACGCCCCTCACATTCCGGTGCATCTGGGCTCCATGGGGGATGCTGTGTGTGCGGTGCGGGAACGCTTTGCCACCAGCATGCGTCCGGGGCAAGTGTTCCTAATCAACTCGCCCTACCACGGCGGCACCCACCTGCCGGACATCACTGTGGTCACGCCGGTATGGGACGATGAGGGGCGAGAAGTGTGGTTCTACACCGCTTCCCGTGGCCATCATGCCGACGTGGGCGGGATTACGCCCGGCTCCATGCCGCCGACGAGCCGCAGAATCGAGGAGGAAGGCGTGTGGACGCCGGGCCTGACCATCGTCGCCGATGGCCGTTTCTTGGAGGAGGACGTGCGGGCCTGGCTCACCGGCGCGTCCTATCCCGCGCGCGATCCGGCGCAAAACCTGGCGGATCTCAAGGCGCAAATCGCCGCCAACGAGAAGGGCGCGCAAAAGTTGCGGGCGCTGGTGGCACGCCATGGGCTGGAAATGGTCGAGGCCTACATGGAGCACACCCTGGACCTGGGCGAGGCGGCGGTGCGCGAAGCCATTGCTGGGCTCAATTGCGGCCGTTTTGAACTCATGATGGACAGCGGCGCGCGCATCGTCGTGAGTATCACCATCGACCGAGCGCGAGGCGAGGCGATGATCGACTTCACCGGTACTTCGCGCCAGCAACCGGACAATTTCAACGCGCCCGCCTCGATCGTGCGCGCGGCGGTGCTCTATGTGTTCCGTACCCTGGTGCGCCGCGCCATTCCCTTGAACGCAGGCTGCCTGCGGCCGCTGACGCTGCGCATCCCGGCGGGTTCCCTGCTTGATCCGCGTCCGCCCGCGGCGGTGGTGGCGGGCAACGTGGAGACCTCCCAGGCCATCGTCGATGCGTTGCTTAGCGCCTTGGGCGTGCTTGCCGCTTCCCAGGGCACCATGAACAACCTGAGCTTTGGTGATGACAAGCGCCAGTATTACGAAACCATCTGCGGCGGGGCCGGTGCGGGCCCCGATTTCGACGGCGCGCATGCGGTGCAGACCCACATGACCAATTCCCGTATGACGGACCTGGAAGTGCTGGAAAACCGCTTCCCGGTGCGGGTGGAAACCTTTGCCATCCGCCGCGGAAGCGGCGGCGTGGGACGCAATCGGGGTGGCGATGGCGTGTTGCGACGCATCCGCTTTCTTGCCCCCATGCAGGCGGCGATTCTTTCCCAGCGCCGGGGCATCCCGCCCTTTGGCCTCGCCGGTGGCGGTGCGGGACGGGTGGGAGAGAACCGTTTGATCCGCGCCGATGGCCAGGTGGTGACGCTTGCGGCCTGCGCCGAGGTGAGTGTCGCCGCGGGTGATTGCTTGGAAATTGCCACGCCAGGCGGCGGGGGCTATGGCCTATGCGCGGGCGAATGAGCGCGCCAAGCCGTGATTGGCGACTGCTGTCCCCGCGTGCGACGGGGTGACCGGGAATCAGGGTCGGCGGGCGTCCAGCGCGCGCAGGAATTCGTTGCGCAACTGATCGCTGTTGCGGAACACGCCTTCGAACGCTTGCGTATAGACGCGTTCGTCACCGCGCCGATCTTCGCCTAGCAGCAGGCAGAGCTGCTCGGCCTCGATCACGCAGGCCGCGCCCTTGGCGTGGCCATGTACCACCAGCGCTTCGGCGATGTCGCGGGTCATCCATTCCTGATAGGTGAAGCGGTGGCCGATAGCGTCCACCATGCGGGCGATACGCCCGAAGCCGTGCAGGCGCCCGCCCGGCACATAGGCCACATGGGCGAGGCCACGGAAAGGCACGAGGTGATGGGGACAGACGCCATGGATGGCGATGCCGCGCACCACCACCATGTCGTCGCGGGGGTCGGCAAAGCCTTCACCGAGCGCTTGGGCAGGATCCAGGCCGTAGCCACCGAGCAGGCGCTTTTCCCACAATTCGCGCACGCGTCTGGCCGTCTTGCCCGTGTGCGGGGAAGCGGGGTCGATGCCGGCGGCGAGGAGTAGATCGGTGACCGCGCGTTCGAAGGCGGCACCATCGAAGGGGCGTAGCTGGGGAATGCCGATGCCAGGCGGGCGTGGAACCGGCGCCTCGTCGGCACAGCAGAGGACCATGTCAGCCTCCAAAACGATCGGTGATGAGCACTTCCGACAGGGGAAGTTGTCCGCCACGCGGCCAGGGTTCCTTCACGGCCTTGCCCACGGCGATCATGAAGGAAATCACGTGGTCCCGCGGCAGCTTGATGAGCCGCGCCACGGCCTCGAAATCGAAACCGTCCATGGGGCAGGTGTCATAGCCCATTTCCTTGGCCGCCAGCATCAGGGTCATGCCCGCCAGGCCGCAGGATCGCATGGCTTCGTCCCGCTCCACTTGCTCGCGGCCCGCGTAATACTGGTGGATGGCGGGGACGACGAAGTCTCGGACTGCTTCAGGGGCGTTGCGCCAATAGCGCGCGGGGTCCTTCTGCCAGGCCTTGAGGTCCGCACACAGGATGACGAGCAGCGAGGCATCCGTCACTTGGGGCTGGTCCCAGGCCAGCTTGCGAATCTCAGTCCGGAGCACCGGGTCGCGCACCAGCACGAAGCGCCAGTGCTGGATGTTGAAGGCTGTGGGGGAGAGGATGGTGAGCCCCATCAGGGTTTCGATCTCCTCCTCCGTCATGCGGTGCTGGGGGTCGAAGCCCTTGATGGAGCGGCGCATTTCGATGGCGGTGCGGACGTCCATGGCTTTCCTCCTGAGTGTTATCTGCCCATGGTAGGCCACGACTGGGGCGCGCAACAAGGGCGATGACTCACTCCGGCAAGAACAGGGTGAGCAGATCGTTCAGAAAGCGCTGACCCAGGGGCGTGGCCCGAATGCGGTGCGCGTCCCATTGCAGAAGCCCACGTGCCTGTGCCTGCCGCAGGATGGGTTCCACGACCGTGAGCGAAAGCCCGGTGCGCTCGGCAAACAACGCAGGCTCGAAACCTTCCCTCAGGCGTAGGGCGTTCATCATGAATTCGAAGGGCAGCGCCCGTGGGGCAACCGGTTCTCTGGCCTGTACGGCATCGCCCCGATAAGCCGCCTCCATGTAGGCGCGGGGCTGTTTGAACCGGATCTCGCGCGTGATGCCCTGCTGCGTGCTCAGTTTGCCGTGGGCGCCGGCGCCGATGCCGAGATAATCGCCGAACAGCCAGTAGTTCAGATTGTGCTGACAGGCGTGGCCAGGGCGTGCCGCCGCCGAGGTCTCGTAGCGGAAAAACCCCGCAGCTGCGAGGCGCGCATCGATTTCCTCCTCTATTGAGGCGGTGCTGTCCTCATCCGGTTGCTTCGGCGGCCGCGCATAAAACAGGGTGTGGGGCTCGATGGTGAGGTGGTAGGTGGAGACGTGGGAGAGGCCGGTGGCAAGCGCGGTCTCCAGATCCGCCACCGCCTCGGCCACGCTTTGGCCCGGCAGGCCATACATGAGATCAACGTTGACGCGGGGAAACAGGGTCAGGGCGCAGTCCAGGGCGGCGCGCGCCTCGCGGCCATCGTGGATGCGGCCCAAGGCGCTGAGATGCCGGTCGTTGAAGCTCTGCACGCCCAGGGACAGGCGATTGATGCCAGCATCGCGAAAGGCGCGGAATTTTTCCACTTCGAAGGTGCCCGGGTTGGCTTCCAGGGTGATTTCCGCCTGGGGATCCAGGGGAAGCAGGGTGTGCACGGTGGAAAGCAGCCGGTCCACGGCGGCCGCCGACAGGAGACTGGGCGTGCCACCCCCGATGAATACCGTGTGCACGCGCCGGCCCCGGACACATGACAGGGCCGCTTGCAGGTCACGGGTGAGGGCTTCCAGGTAGTCCTGTTCCGGCAACGGCGTGCGCAACGGGTGGGAGTTGAAATCGCAATAGGGGCACTTGCGCACGCACCAGGGGATGTGGATGTAGAGGGAGAGCGGCGGCGGCACGGGCAGGCACACAGCCGATGTTTCTGCCTTGCTAGAAGAAAGCGTCTGGGACATGGCATTCACCCTCGGAGAGGGGCGCAGCCCATGCGCACCTGACCTGCTCCCATCCTGGGACTGCCTTAGGCGCGATGTTCATCCACCGCGGCGGCCATCTCCTTAAGGCCGCGGGAGACGGTGACAGGATAGGGAGGCGCGCCGTCCAGACTTTTCAGTGCCTCGGGTAGGCGCAAAAGATCCTGGGCACACAGCTTGCGCGCCTCGGCGAGTCCAGGCAGATGCGCGGTGCGCTTGCCCTCCTTCATCACCATTTGCAGTAAGGGCTCGCCCGTATAGCCCTCGCTATCGAGGCAGAGGGTATCGCCCGCCATGCGCCCTTCACCATCGTATGTTCGATAAACCTGCTTGCGGCCAGGCCAGGTGGCCTTGCCCTCGGAACGCTTGCGTCGCGCGTGGCCGGCATATTCCATGAGCTTGTAGGCACAGTCGAGATAGGGCGCATCGCTGGAGGTGAGCATGCGCGTGCCCACGCCGAAGCCCGTGATGGGCGCATCTTGGGCGAGCAGGCGTTGGATCTCGTATTCGTCGAGGTTGCCGCTGGCGAAGATGCCGGTGTCTTTGAGTCCGCCGGCATCCAGGATTCTGCGCACCTTCTTGGCATGGTCAGCGAGGTCGCCGCTGTCAATGCGTACCGCGCGGATGGCGATGCCGGCGGCCTTCAACCTGGGTGCAAGGCGCACCACTTTTTCCGCCGCGGCTTCCGTGTCGTAGGTGTCGATGAGCAGCACCACGTTGCCAGGCTGGGCGTGGGCGAAATGCTCGAAGGCGGCCGCCTCGTCGTCATGGGCCTGGATGAAGGAGTGGGCCATGGTGCCGTAACTGGGAATGCCGAACAAATGCTCGGCCAGCACGTTGGAGCTGCCATGGAAACCGGCGATGAAGGCCGCCCGCGCGCCCAACAGCGCCGCCTCGGCGCCGTGGGCGCGGCGCAGGCCGAAGTCGACCAGCAGACGATTCGGAGCGGCGAGCACCACGCGCGCGGCTTTCGAGGCCACCAGGGTCTGGTAGTGCAGCAGGTTGATAATGCGCGTCTCTATAAGCTGCGCTTCCAGAATGGGCGCGGTGATGCGCAGGATGGGTTCATCCGGGAAGAATACCCGGCCCTCCGGCATGGCGTACACGTCGCCGCTGAAGCTGAAATTTTCCAGATAGTCGAGGAAGCGCCGGTTGAAGCGGCCGGTTTTTTCCAGGAAGCGGATCTCGTCCGGAGCGAAGCGGACCGTGAGCAAATAATCGAGAACCGATTCCAGCCCGGCCGCCACCAGGAAGTTGCGCCGGGGCGGCAGCTTGCGCACGAAGAACTCGTACACCGCCACCTCGTCCATGTGGCTCTCCAGATAGCCCTGAAGCATGGTGAACTGGTAAAGGTCGGTGAGAAGCCCACTCACCTGGGTGCTGCGCATGGCATCGACCTCACTGGATATCGTGGCTTTCGGCTTCCGTCACGCCGAGCGCCCGCATTTCGGCAAGCGCCTTCTTTCCATCGCCCGGATGCACGTTCACCGCGCGGATGGCATCCGTGAGCAGCACTACGGCAAAGCCGTTCTTCACCGCATCCTTCACGGTGTTGAGCACGCAGTAATCGGTGGCCAGCCCGCCCACCAGCACCCGTTTGACGCCATACATCCTGAGCTGCATGGTCAGCGGCGTATCTTCGAAGGCGGAATAGGCATCCTTCTCGGGCGTGGTGGCCTTGGAGATGATGGCGGTGAAGGCGGGTAGCTTAAGCGCCGTGGGGAACTGCGCACCTTCCGTGTCGGCGATGCAGTGGGGCGGCCAGGGCCCGCCCCGCTCACGGAAGGAGCAATGGTTGGGCGGATGCCAGTCGCGGCTCGCAAAAATGGGCAAGCCCCGGGTATGGAAGATGTCCAGCACCCGGTTTAAGGGTTCGATGACTGCATCGCCTTCCGGCACGGCCAGCGCGCCACCTGGAAGGAAGTCGTTTTGCACATCGACGATGAGGAGGGCGTCGCCGTCGGCGGGCTTAATGGGGTTCATGGGTTTCCTCGCATCTTTACTCGTGTCATACGCGCAAGGGAAGGATGCGGCAAGGACACCTGGAAAGCCTGCCTTGACCCTCGGCGTCAAAAGGCTTTTTCAGGGCTGCCAAAGACCGCTGGATTTCAGTTTTTCCACCAACGCGGCGAGTGCCTTGCCGCGGTGGCTTATGCGGTTTTTCACGTCCATGGGCAGCTCGGCGCCCGTCTTGCCCAAGTCCGGGATCAGGAAATGGGGATCGTAACCGAAACCGCCGCTGCCCCGCGGGTGATCGATGATCTCCCCATCCCACCGGCCTTCGGCGATCAGTGGCTCCGGGTCGTGGGGATGTCGCACCAGCACGATCACGCAGTAGTAGTGGGCCTTGCGGTTGGGTTCGTTTTTGAGCAGGGCAACCAGCTTTTCGTTATTGCGTTGGTCGGACTTGGGCTCGCCGGCGAAGCGAGCGGAATACACGCCAGGCGCGCCGTTGAGCGCATCCACGCAGATGCCGGAATCATCGGCCAGGGCCGGCAGCCCGGCGTGCTCTGCCGCATGGCGCGCCTTGGCAAGGCAGTTTTCGATGAATGTGCAATGGGGCTCTTCCGCTTCCGGAATGTTGAATGCCGACTGGGGCAGTACCTCTAGCCCCAGGGGCTCTAGGATGCGGTGAATCTCCTTGAGCTTGCCAGTATTGTTGGAGGCGATGACGAGTTTTTTCATATGTCCACGAGTCTTGGGCACAGACGGTGCAAGGAAACTCCAGCATCTCGCACTGGGCCTTATGGCTGACGACGCTCAGCCTTTCAAGGCCGCCTTCTGCGCCGCGATCAATTCGCGGATGCCTTTCTCGGCCAAATCCAGCAGGGCATTCATTTCCCCCCGGGTGAAGGGGCTACCCTCCGCCGTGCCCTGCACCTCTACGAAACCCCCGCTGCCGGTCATCACCACGTTCATGTCGGTGTCGCAATTGGAATCCTCGGCATAGTCCAAATCCAGCACCGGCACGCCCTGGTAGATGCCCACCGACACCGCCGCCACGAAATCGCGGATCGGCGATTCTGCAATCAGGCCCCGGGCGATAAGCCAGCTCACCGCATCGTGCACGGCGACGAAGGCGCCGGTGATGCTGGCGGTGCGCGTGCCGCCGTCGGCCTGGATCACGTCGCAATCGACGTGCACGGTGCGCTCGCCCAGTTTGGCGAGATCCACCACCGCCCGCAGGGCGCGACCGATCAAGCGCTGGATCTCTTGGGTGCGCCCTGACTGCTTGCCGCGCGCCGCCTCGCGGTCGGTGCGGGTGCCGGTGGAGCGGGGCAGCATGCCGTATTCGGCGGTGAGCCAGCCGCCGCCGCTGGCCTTGACGTGGGGGGGCACCTTGTCCAGAACGCTGGCGGTGCAGATCACGCGGGTATCGCCGCACTCGATCAGCACTGCCCCTTCGGCGTGCTTGGTGTAATTGCGGGTGATGCGCACGGGGCGCAACTGGTCGGGCTGGCGTTGGCTGGGACGCATGGGCGCTCACAAGGCAGGAAAACCAAGCGTGATTATCCCAGATTCCGCCTGTGTGGGCCTACTTGGAATATTTGCGGATGGCTTCCTGGATTTCCGCGATGGCCCTTTCGATGTCCGCCTCGGTGATGGGCGTCTTGCCGGCAGGATCGCGCGCCACGCTGAAGGGATCGAGCTGGGTGCTCACCTCGTCCATGGGCATGGCATGGGTGGTGACCAGCTCCTCGATTAAGCCGCGCTTCACCGGCTCGCCCCAGGTCATGCCCACGGCGGAGAGGTTGTCTCCGTCTTCGCCGCCGCGGAATTCGGCGTGATCCAACAGTTCCGGCACCGCGCTGGTGATGGTGTAGGTGTCCAGGATGGAGGCGATCTCCGTTTCCGAAAGCACGCTCCAGACGCCGTCTGTGCAAAGCAGGATGGTGTCTCCTTGCTGGATGGGCACGCGGCGCGACAGCTCCACCTCGGGCGGCAGCAAGCCTCCCAGGCAGTTATAGATCTTGTTGCGCTCTGGATGAGTGAGCATCTCGGCCTCGCTGATGCGCCCCTGATCGAACAGCTGCTGCACCTTGGAATGATCATGGGTGCGAGCGATCAGCTTCATGCCGCGGAAGAAATACAGGCGCGAATCGCCGACGTGGGCCCAGCAGGCGGTGTTGTTTTGCACCACGCAGGCGACACAGGTGGTGCGCGGCGATTCCAACAGCCCATGCTTGTCGGCATAGTCAGTGATGGCCTTGTGGGCCGAATGCAGGGCGTGGTTCAGGAACGCCAAGGGGTCCTTGAGCTGAGGCCGCGCGTGCTTCTGGAACAAGTCGGTGACCATTTGCACGGTGAGCTGGGCCGCCACCTCGCCATGGAAATGCCCGCCCATGCCATCCGCTACCACCATGAGCAGCGCGTCCTTGCTATAGGAATACGCCACGCGATCCTGGTTGTATTTGCGGCCCCCCTGGCGGCTGGCCTGTGAAATGGAAAATTTCATGCTGGCTGGTCAGAAGATTTCTTTGGTGAGCGTGGTCTTGATGCTATCAATGAGGGATTTTTTCTTTTCCGGCGTG
The DNA here is from genome assembly GCF_039822265.1 of Thiobacter sp. AK1. Classification (NCBI taxonomy): domain Bacteria; kingdom Pseudomonadati; phylum Pseudomonadota; class Betaproteobacteria; order Burkholderiales; family Thiobacteraceae; genus Thiobacter; species Thiobacter aerophilus. The sequence goes on along the minus strand of NZ_JBAJEX010000002.1, from coordinate 112,640 downwards.
GGCACCACTTCCAGCAGCGCCTTCTGCAGCTGGAAGACGCTTTGCGGGCGGTCCATATAGTTGAGCTGTAAGCACCAGTCGATGATGTCCAGCAATTGGTCCGAATACTGACCACCCCACAGCTTGCGCGCCGAGGCGAGCTTGTCGTTAACCAGGCGCTGGTCCGCAGCCTGGGGCGCGAAACCGGCCAGGCAGGCGAACATGCTGGCGCCGACACTGTAGATGTCGGTCCAGGGGCCGAGGATGTCCCGGTTCTTGTATTGCTCGGGGGCGGCGAAGCCCGGCGTGTACATGGGCGAAAGCCGGCTCTTTTCACTGGTGAGGGTTTGGCGTGCCGCGCCGAAATCCAGTAGCACGGGCGAGCCGTCGATGCGGATGTAGATGTTGGCGGGCTTGATATCCAGATGCAGGATCTTGTGGGTGTGGACTTCGCGTAGGCCGTTGAGCATCTCCGCGAACACGCGGCGGATAAAGGTCTCCTTGACGGTGCGCTTGCGGGACTGGATTTCCTCTTGCAACGTCTTGCCGCGCTCGTACCGCATGACCATATAAACCGTCTCGTTGGCGCGGAAAAAGTTGATCACGCGCACCACATTGGGGTGGTTGATCTTGGCCAGCGCGCGCCCTTCCTCGAAGAAGCATTTCATGCCGTAGCGGAAGGTGGCCAGGTTCTCTGCGGTGGTGGCTTGCACCACGGACCCCTCCTCGCGCAGCACGAGTTGGCTGGGTAGGTATTCTTTGATCGCTACCGGCACGCCGTTCTCGTCGTGGGCGAGATAGACGATGGAAAAACCGCCGCCGGAGAGTTGCTTGGCGATCTTGTAATTCAGCAGCTGATAGCCATCCGGAAGCGCCCGGTTGGGTTGCGTTGCCATTATCGAGAGCCCAAGTGTGTGCTTCTGTTTGACAAACCGCCGGTTTGTTGCCATTTTCGACATTTGCCCCGGGGAAGTCAAAGGGCGGGGCTTGTTTGGGAAGAGCGTCGATGATCTACAGCATGACCGGCTATGCCACGGCGAGCCGGGAGTTGCCCAACGGCACCCTCAACCTGGAACTCAAGTCGGTCAATAGCCGCTATCTGGATCTCCAGTTTCGCATCGCAGAGGAGCTGCGCGCGCTGGAGCCGCTGCTCAGGGAGATTCTTGTGGCAGGGCTGTCGCGAGGCAAGGTGGAATGCCGGCTTTCCATCACGCCCAGAACTGGCGAGGCCTCCCTGCACGTGAATCACGCCTTGCTTGAGTGCCTGCTGGCGCTGGATCAGGAAATTCGCCAGCGTGCGCCCCAAAGCCCGCCTCTTTCAGTGGCAGACATGCTGCGCTGGCCCGGCATGATCGCGGTGGAGGAAGTGTCGCGGGAAACCGTGCGCGAGGCGGTGCTGGAGTTGGCGACCCGGGCGCTTAATGAACTCAATGCCAGCCGGGCGCGGGAAGGAGAAAAACTGCGCACGCTGATCGAGACGCGGGTGGCGGCCATGCGCCAACTGGCGGAACAGGTGCGGCCGCGTCTGCCGGCCGTGGTCGCGGCCCTCAAGGAAAAGCTGGCGGCGCGCCTGCGTGAGGCCGGTGCCGTGGCCGACGATGAGCGTCTGCGTCAGGAAGTCGTCCTGTTCGCCCAGCGTGTGGACGTGGACGAGGAGCTCTCGCGCCTTTTGACTCATCTTGCCGAGGTGGAGCGGGTGCTGGCCAAGGGCGGAGCAGTAGGCAAGCGCCTCGACTTTCTGATGCAGGAGCTCAACCGCGAGGCCAATACCCTGGGATCCAAGTCCATGGACGCAGAAGTCTCTCAGATCGCCATGGAACTCAAGGTGCTCATCGAGCAGATGCGCGAGCAGGTGCAGAACATCGAGTGAGGAAAAAGACATGTCGGGAAATGTCTTCGTGGTGTCGGCGCCTTCCGGCGCCGGCAAGACCAGCCTGGTGCGGGCGCTGCTGGAGGCGGACCCGCAGGTGAAGCTCTCGGTGTCCTATACCACGCGGCCGCCTCGTCCGGGCGAGGTGGATGGGGTGCACTACCACTTCGTCTCGGTGGAGCGCTTCCTGGAGATGTTGAACCGCGGCGATTTCCTGGAAAGCGCCCAGGTCTATGGCAACTATTACGGCACCTCCCAGCGCTGGATCGAGGAGCAGCTGGCGGCGGGCACCGACATCCTGCTGGAGATCGACTGGCAGGGCGCGCAGCAGATCCGGCGTCTAATGCCCCAGGCGGTGTCCATCTTCATCCTGCCGCCTTCACTGGAGGCCTTGCGCGCGCGTCTCAATGGTCGTGGGCAGGATCCAGAAGAGGTGATCGAGCGGCGGCTGGCGGCCGCACGGGAGGACATGAGCCACGTGGGAGAATTCGATTATGTTATCATCAACGACGATTTCGCCACGGCCAGCCTCGATCTCCAGGCCGTCGTGCGCGCTAAGCGCCTGCGGGTTGAGGCCCAACTGGTCCGTCACGCCGCCCTACTTAAGGATTTGCTGGGCTGACCGCAACATTTCCAAGCATTCCCGTGAGGTCATCATGGCACGCATCACCGTTGACGATTGCCTGAAACACATTCCCAACCGCTTTGAGCTGGCGCTCGCCGCCACCGCGCGCGCGCGCCAGATCGCCAACGGCGCCACGCCGCTGGTGGAGCCCAACCGCGACAAGCCTACGGTGATCGCCCTGCGCGAAATCGCCGCGGGCAAGGTGGGGCTGGAAGTGCTCAACAAGGGGCAGGCCTGATCTCGGCACCCCGGCTGCCACGCAGCGTCATGATCGCCCATGCACCTGATCGAGCTTCGTGAGCAGCTAACCTACCTCAAGCCAGAAGACGTCGCTCTCGTCGAAAAGGCTTACCAGTTCAGCAGAGAGGCCCACGACGGCCAGTTCCGCAAGAGCGGCGAACCCTATATCTCGCATCCCGTGGCGGTGGCCAGCCTGCTGGCCAAGTGGCACCTGGATGCCCAGGCCCTGTGCGCCGCCCTGCTCCACGACGTGGTGGAAGACACCGATGTCTCCAAGGAGGACATCGCCGCCCAGTTTGGCAAATCCGTGGCCGAGCTGGTGGATGGGGTGTCCAAGCTGGACAAGATCGAGTTCCAGACCGAGGCCCACCAGCAGGCGGAGAATTTCCGCAAAATGTTGCTGGCCATGGCGCGCGACGTGCGCGTCATCCTTATCAAGCTGGCGGACCGGCTGCACAACATGCGCACGCTGGATGCCATGTCGCCGGACAAGCGCAAGCGCATCGCCAGGGAGACGCTGGAGATTTATGCGCCCATCGCCAATCGCCTCGGGCTCAACGCCCTGTATCTGGAGCTGGAGGATCTGGCCTTCCGTTACCTCTATCCCACCCGCTATCAGGTGCTGGCCAAGGCGGTGAAGGCGGCGCGGGGCAACCGCAAGGCCATCATCGAGAAGGTGCAGGAAGCCATCGCCCAGAAGCTCAAGGAAGCGGGGATCGAGGCGACGGTCACCGGCCGGGAGAAGCATCTCTACAGCATCTATCGCAAGATGCAGGAAAAGGGTCTGAGTTTTTCCGAGGTGTTCGACATCTACGGTTTTCGCGTGGTGGTGAAGGACGTGCCCAGCTGTTATCTCGCTCTCGGCGCGCTGCATAGCCTGTACAAGCCGATTCCAGGTAAGTTCAAGGACTATATCGCCATTCCCAAGGCCAATGGCTATCAGTCTTTGCACACGCATTTATTCGGGCCCTTTGGCACGCCCATCGAAGTACAGATCCGCACCCAGGAAATGCACAAGGTCGCCGAGGCGGGCGTGGCCTCCCATTGGCTGTACAAGACCGGCGAGGAGCCCATTGACAGCGCCCAGCAGAAGACCCACCAGTGGCTGCAAAGCCTGCTGGAGATCCAGAGCGAGTCGGGTGATGCGGTGGAATTCCTGGAACACATCAAGGTGGATCTCTTCCCGGACGAGGTCTATGTGTTCACCCCCAAGGGCAAGATCATGGCTTTGCCACGGGGTGCCACGGCGGTGGATTTTGCCTATGCCGTGCATTCTGACGTGGGCAACCATTGCGTCGCCGTGAAGGTCAACAACGAGCTCGCGCCCCTGCGCACCGAACTCAAGAATGGCGACCAGGTGGAAATCATCACCTCGCCCACCGCCCGTCCCAATCCCGCCTGGCTCAATTACGTGATCACTGGCAAGGCGCGCTCCCACATTCGCAACTATCTCAAGCGCATGCGTACCGAGGAGGGGGCCAGTCTGGGGGAGCAGTTGTTGGCACAGGCATTGCGCGCCTTGAACAGCGAGCTGTCGCGCATCGATGACGCCCACTGGAAGGAGCTGTTGCGGGAATACAGGCTTGCCAGCAAGCAGGAGCTTCTGGCCGAAATTGGTCTGGGCAAACGTTTGAACCTGGTGGTGGCGCGCCGACTGTTGGCGATTGGTGAGGAGCCCGCCGACCGCAAGGCGCTGGGCCCGATCACCATACGTGGCACGGAAGGCCTGGCGGTGCAATTCGCCAAATGCTGCCGACCGATTCCAGGCGACCCCATCATTGGCTTCATCAACAAGGAGCAAGGACTGGTGGTCCATACCCATGACTGCCCTGCGGTGGCGAAATACCGGGAGGACCCAGACAAGTGGGTGGATGTGGAATGGGACCCGGATACGCGCCGGCCGTTCGAGGTGAGCCTGAAACTGGTGGTGGCCAACCAGCGCGGGGTGCTGGCCAAGGTGGCGGCGGCCATCGCCGAGGCCAATTCCAACATCGAGAACGTGAGCATGGAGGAGGAGCCGGGTAGCGCCTACACCTCCATGTATTTCACCCTGCAGGTGGAGGACCGCAATCATCTGGCGCGGGTGATGCGCGAGCTGCGCAAGCTACCGGACGTGGCACGCATCACGCGCATGAAGGGCTGATGACCGCCGCCAAGTGGTTGCGCGGATTCGTTCTGCGCAACCTCGCTTAATCCGCATCGAGAACGAGAAAGGTGGAGCAGGCATGAACAAGCAGATCATCAAAACCGATCAGGCGCCTCAGGCCATCGGCACCTACTCCCAGGCCGTGCGAGTGGGCGATACCGTCTATCTGTCTGGCCAGATCGGGCTGGATCCGGCCACCATGACGCTGGTGGAGGGCATCGAGAACCAGATTCACCGCGTCTTGCGCAATCTGCAAGCGGTGGCGCAGGCCGCCGGCGGCAGTCTAGCCGACGTGGTAAAGCTCAATGTGTTCCTCACCGACCTCGGCCACTTTGCCAAGGTGAACGAGATCATGGCCCAGTATTTTTGCGAGCCCTACCCGGCGCGGGCGGCGGTGGGCGTGGCGTCGCTGCCGCGGGGTGCGCTGGTGGAGGCGGACGCGGTGATGGTGCTGGCTCTTTGAGGCGTGGGGTGTGGGCGGGGGCGAGCGCACAGAACGGATCGAGACGGGCCAGGACGTACCGGATGCCGTCATCCATGGCGTGCCCAAGGCGATCCGCGATAAGCTCGCCAAACTTGGGATCACGCGCGACTTCGATCTCATCCTGCACTTGCCGCTGCGCTATGTGGACGAGACTCACCTCTATCCCATCCGCGAAGCGCCGCTCCACCACACCGTGCAGGTGGAAGGCGTGGTGGTTCAGGCCGAGGTGCGTTTCAGGCCGCGCCGCCAGCTGGTTTGTCTGATCGAGGATGCCACGGGCAGCCTCTACCTGCGCCTCATCCACTTCTACCCCAACCAAGTGAAGGCTCTGCAAACGGGCGCGCGCGTGCGCTTGCTGGGGGAGATACGCCAGGGTTTTCTTGGATTGGAAATGGTCCATCCCCAGTTCCGCGTGGTGAAGGAAGCCGCGCCACTCAAGGAGAATCTGACGCCGGTGTATCCCACCACGGCGGGACTGTCCCAGGCCAGCCTACGTGCGCTGGTGGCCAAGGCCCTTGCCCGTGCCGATCTCGCCGATACCCTGCCGGAGGGCGTACGGCGCGAGCTTGAGCTAATGGAATTCAGCGCGGCCGTGCGCTATCTACACGAGCCGCCACCCGACGCCTCGCTGGCGGGCTTGGAAGCGCGCGACCATCCCGCCTGGCAGCGTCTCAAATTCGACGAGCTCTTGGCCCAGCAGCTTTCCATGCGGCGCCATGCCCAGCTTAGGCGTAGCCGCGGCGCTCCCGTGCTTAACCGGCAAGGTGAATTGACCGCCCGTCTGCGCGCGCGACTGCCCTTTCGACTCACCGCGGCCCAAGAGCGGGTGGTGGCCGAGATCGCTCGGGATTTGGCCCAACCCCATCCCATGCACCGGCTGCTGCAGGGGGACGTGGGCAGCGGCAAGACCGTGGTGGCTGCCCTGGCCTGTGCCCAGGCCATGGACAGCGGCTGGCAGGCGGCGGTGATGGCCCCCACGGAGATCCTTGCCGAACAACACTACCGCAAGCTGGCTGACTGGTTCGAGCCGCTCGGGGTGCGCGTGGCCTGGCTGTCGGCGAGCGTCTCCCGGAAGGAGCGGGCGGAATGGTTGCGCCTCATCGCGCAGGGTGAGGCGCCGCTGGCGGTGGGCACGCATGCGTTGTTCCAGGAAGAGGTGGAGTTCGCCCGCCTGGGGCTGGCGGTGGTGGATGAGCAACATCGCTTCGGAGTCGCCCAGCGTCTTGCGCTGCACAACAAAGGGATGAACCCCCATCAGCTGATGATGAGTGCCACGCCCATTCCGCGCACCTTGGCCATGAGCTATTACGCCGATCTGGATCTCTCCGTGATCGACGAGCTGCCACCGGGGCGCACGCCTGTATTGACCAAACTGGTGGACGAGTCCCGCCGCGATGAGGTGATCGCCCGCATCCGTGCCGCCTGCCGTGAAGGTCGCCAGGCTTACTGGGTCTGCCCGCTGGTGGAGGAATCGGAAAAACTCCAGCTAAAGGCCGCCCAGGCCACCTATGCCAGCCTAGCGGCCAGCTTCCCGGAGCTTCGGGTGGGGCTGGTGCATGGGCGCATGGGGGTGCGGGAAAAGGCGGAGGTGATGGAAGCCTTCAAGGCCGGTGCCATCGACCTGTTGGTGGCCACCACTGTGATCGAAGTGGGCGTGGACGTGCCCAATGCCTCCCTGATGGTGATCGAGCACGCCGAGCGCATGGGGCTTTCGCAACTGCACCAGCTACGCGGCCGGGTGGGAAGGGGGGCGGCGGCCAGCGTCTGCATTCTGCTCTATCAGCAACCCCTGTCGGAAACCGCGCGGGCGAGGCTAAAGATCATCTACGAATCTGCCGATGGTTTCGAAATCGCTCGTCAGGATCTCGCCCTGCGCGGGCCGGGAGAGTTCCTGGGGGCGCGCCAGAGCGGCCTGCCCATGCTGCGCATCGCCGATCCGACTGCCGATGAGGCCCTGATGCAGGCGGCGCGGGATCTCGCCCCCCGTCTGCTTAAGCGCCACCCGGAAGCGGTGGAGCGGCATCTTTCGCGCTGGTTGCCCCAGGCCGAGGAATACATGAAAGCCTAGCTGCCGCGACCGCTCTTTCCCGCGGCAGTCGGGCCGAGGCGGGGGAAGCGGGATTGACGCGGCAGGGGTGGCGGCTTGTAATAGCGCAGCCTGCTACGGAGGTTAGGCACACAACGACAAGGAGACAAGCATGACAGTGCGCACTCGTTTGATCGGCTTCATCCTGTTTTTGCTTGGCCTGCCCGCATGGGCGGCGGACTACTACATCCTCGGGGTGCAAGATTACGTCCGCAGTCCCATCATCGTGGTGCGGGAGTACCAGGGACTTGCCCACTACCTCGGGCGGCGGCTCGGTAAGCCGGTGCGGGTGGAGGCGGTGAAGACCTACGACGAGTACATGAAAAAGGCCGCCGCAGGGCGCTACGACTTCATGTACGCCCCGCCATCCATGATCATCAAGGCCAACCGACTCGCCGGTTACGAACCCGTGGTCAAAATTCCGGGCTTGATTTCCGCCGCTTTCATGGCCTTGGCCGATAGCAACATCGCCTTTCCGGAAGACATGAAGGGCAAGCGCATCGGCTTCTACGAGAAGGATGCCATGGTCACCCAGTTGGCCTTGGCCGAGCTCAAGTCCATGGGCATAGACCCGGCCAAGTACTTCAAGAGCATCACCTTCTACAGCGATGCCACGGCCGTGCTCAACGCCCTGCAATACCGGCTGATCGACGTGGGCGTGGCGGCAAGTCCCCTGTTCACCGCTTGGACCAACCGGGGCTACAACCTGGTGATGGTGCTCCAGGGCAAGGGCATGCCACATCTGACCTTCGCCGTGCGCAAGGATTTCCCGCAGACGCAGACCGTGGTGCAAGCCCTGCTCAAGGCGCACGAGGATCCGGAAGCGGCGGAATATTTCAAGTTCAACGGCTTCACCAACTTCGAGCCAGCCAAGCTTTCGGATTACGACGAGCTGGCCAAGTTTCTTGACATCAAGTGAGCCAAGAGCGCCTGGCGCCCCTGGCTTAGCCGGTGCTGCCGATGATGCCGGTGGTGGGCGAACTGGGGCTGGCGGTATAGACTTTTTTCGCCATGCGGCCGGCGAGATAGGCCTCCCGTCCGGCCTCCACCGCCTTTTTCATGGCGGAGGCCATCAGCACCGGGTTCTGCGCGGCCGCGATGGCGGTATTCATGAGCACCGCGTCACAACCCAGCTCCATGGCGATGGCGGCGTCCGAGGCCGTGCCCACTCCCGCGTCCACGATCACCGGCACCGAAATGCGGTCGATGATGATCTGCAGGTTCCAGGGATTGAGGATGCCCATGCCGGAGCCGATGAGCGATGCCAACGGCATGATGGCTACGCAGCCGAGATCCTCCAAGCGCTTGGCGACGATGGGATCGTCCGAGGTATAGACCATCACCTTGAAGCCTTCCTTCACCAGGATCTCCGCCGCGCGCAGGGTTTCCACCACATTGGGATACAGGGTCTGGGGATCGCCCAGCACCTCCAGCTTGACCAGATCGTGGCCGTCTAACAGTTCCCGCGCCAGGCGCAGGGTACGGATGGCGTCTTCCGCCGTGTAGCAGCCGGCGGTGTTGGGTAGATAGGTGTATCGGGAGGGGGGTAGCACCTCCAGCAGCGAGGGTTGGCCCGCATCCTGGCCGATGTTGGTGCGGCGGATGGCCACCGTGACGATTTCCGCGCCACTCGCTTCCACGGCGCGGCGGGTTTCGTCGAAGTCCTTGTATTTGCCGGTACCGACCAAAAGGCGTGAGCGATAGCGCTTACCGGCAATGACCAGATCGTCCATGGTGTGTTCCAAGGGGGAATAAGAAAGCGTGGGGCGGGAACTTCTGTCCGTGCGGCTCAACCGCCGCCCACGGCGACGACGATTTCCAGCCGGTCCCCCGGCGCAAGCTCCACGTCCCCGTGGCGGCTTTTGGGCACGATTTCCCCGTTGCGTTCCACCGCCAGGCGTTTGCCGGCGAGGTTCATGGTCTCGATCAGTCGCGCCACCGTGGTATGGGGCGGCACCCGTTGCGCCTGGCCGTTGACCCAGAGCTCGATCACCTTCAACAACGCCTCGAAACCCAGTATGATTAGCGCCCAATTCTACCACAGCCACGCATGCGTCCGTGCCCACACTGGCTGCGCGAGCGCAAGAGCATCGGCTGACTAAGGTCAAGCGGGTGTAGTTCAATGGTAGAACGGGAGCTTCCCAAGCTCTTAACGTGGGTTCGATTCCCATCACCCGCTCCAAATTCATCAAAGGGCCCCATATGGGGCCCTTTGAATTTGGAGGGCCGTGGGTGAGAAGTCACCGGGTTCGACACGCCGGCCACTGCCTGGCTTGGATGCACGCAGGGCGGTCCTCGAGCCCAGGCAGCCGGCCAGGGTGGCCGGATCGCCCAGCGCGAGCCGGACACATAGCCATCACCTGGCCCGTCATTCCCGCACAAACGGGAATCCACAGTTGCGCCCGGCGGGCTTCCTGGTTTGCCGCTTGCTCGGGGACGCCGGAAGGGCGCCAGGCACCGACCTCATGCTCTCATTAACCGATGCGCAAGTGCCGCGCGGGACCCTTGCATTGGGGATGGGCCGTGAAGCGCCTCTGCTTGCCGTTACAATGGGACACCCGTGTGTGCCTTTGGAGTCCCGCCGTGCCCAAACGCTTCAAGTATGCGCTGGTTTTCCTGGGCGGCCTTATCGTGCTGTTCCTGGCCGCGTTGGCGCTGATCGCCTTCACCGTGGATCCCAATGCCTTCAAGCCCCAAATCGTGAAGCTCGTGCAGGAGAAGAAGCAACGTACCCTGCACATCGAAGGCGACGTCAAGCTGAAACTATTTCCCAAGCTGGGGATAGACCTGGGCAAGACCCGCCTGTCGGAACACCAGGGAGCGGGCGAATTCGCGGCGTTAAACAGCGTGCGTCTTTACGTCGCCTGGTTGCCGCTCATCAAGAGGGAGCTCGTGGTGGACAAGATCGTGGTGGAGGGCGCGCGCGTCCATCTGGTGCGTAACGAAGATGGCACGACCAATTTCGACGACTTGCTCTCCAAGGAGACGTCGCAGCAGGTGAAATTCGACATCGAGGGCGTGCAGGTGAGCCACAGCGCACTCAGCTTCGACGACCGCATGGCCCACCGCAAGTGGGCTATCAGCGATCTCGATGTCGAAACCGGGCGCATTCGTGACGACACCCACAGCAGCATCAAAGCCGATTTCAAGCTCACGGCGGACAATCCCAAGCTTGCCATGCGCGTGGACCTGAAAAGCGGCATCAAGTTTGCGCTGCAAGACAAGCATTACATGCTGGATGGGCTGGACCTCAAGGTGACCGGTAGCGCGGCCGGCATCAGCGGTCTCGAATTGGGCGCTCGCGGCGATGTGGATTTGCGGGCGCCGACGCAGGCACGCCCCTGGGAAATCGCGCTCGAGGGTTTCAAGCTCACGCTCAGAGGCAAGCGCGTCGCGGACACGCTCGACATTGCGCTCGATGCTCCTCGGCTGCTCGTGACCCAGGACAAGGCGCAAGCCAGCAAACTGAGCCTCGATGCGAAGATCGAACAGCCCAAGGGCACCCTGTCGGCGCGGCTTACCCTGCCTGACGTGAGCGGCAGCGCGAAGCAATTCCAAGTCAGTCAACTGATGCTGGAGGTAGACGGCAGACAGGGCGACAGCGCCATCAAGGGCCGGCTCGCAAGCCCGCTAACTGGCAGCCTAGATGGGCAGACCTTCGAGCTAGCGAAGCTTGCGGCGAATCTGGACGTCGCCAACCCGAAACTTGCCAAGGGCGGCATCAAGCTCGCCCTCGCGGGCAGCGCCAGTTTAGACCTGGCCAGAAAGCAGGCCGGGGCCAGTCTCACGACCCAGCTCGACGACAGCAGCATTAAGGCGAAACTCGCGGTGAGCCGCTTTGACCCGCCACGGCTCGATTTCGACATCGCCATCGATCAACTCGACGTGGATCGCTACCTGCCGGCCAGGGCTAAAACCAGCAGCCAGGAGCCGGAAAGCCCGATCGATCTTTCTGCGCTGAACGCCTTCGACGCCAGCGGCAGCATCCGCATCGGCAGCCTCAAGCTGGCCAACGTCAAGGCCAGTAACGTGCGCCTGGACGTGCGGGCCGGCGGCGGGCGAGTGGAGGTGAGCCCGCTGTCGGCCAATCTGTATCAGGGCACCGTCAAAGGCACCATTTCGGCTACCACCACCGCCCATCCGCGTATTGCCGTGCAGCAAAACCTCTCCGACATCAGCATCGGTCCCCTGTTGCGGGATCTCGCCGACAAGGATCTGCTCCAAGGTCGCGGGACTGTGGCGCTCAACGTTACGACCCAAGGCCAAACCATGAGCGCCATGAAGAAGGCATTGGACGGTATGGCGAGCGTGAGGCTGACCGACGGCGCCATCAAGGGCGTGAATATCGCTGCTCTGCTGCGCCGGGCTCAATCGGCTTTCAGCGGCGGCGTCCACACCCAGAGCGCGAGTGCCACGGAGCAGACAGATTTCTCCGAGATGCGAGCCAGTTTCCAGATCCACAAGGGGATTGCCCACAACGACGATCTCACGCTCAAGTCGCCGCTGTTGCGGGTGTTGGGAAGTGGCGACATCGACCTGGGTGCCGGCAGCCTGGACTACCTGGCCAAGGTGGCGGTGGTGGGCACGCTGGAAGGCCAGGGCGGGCGGGAACTGGGGCAACTGAAGGGCGTGACCGTGCCGCTGCGGGTACGCGGCCCCTTTGACGCGCTGCAATACAGTCTGGATACACGGTCTCTGGTCACGGAATCGGCCAAGGCAAAGGTCGAGGAGAAAACGCAGGCGATCAAGGAAAAGGCCCGGGAGGAGTTGTTGAAGGGCCTGTTCGGGCGCTGAAGATGGCCAGCGACGATTTCGCCACCCGCATCATCGCCTGGCAGCGCCGCCATGGCCGGCATGATCTACCCTGGCAGGGTACGCGCGATCCCTACCGAATCTGGGTGTCGGAGATCATGCTGCAGCAAACCCAGGTGGCTACGGTGATCCCCTACTACCAGCGCTTCCTGGCGCGTTTCCCGGATGTGGCGACGCTAGCCGCCACCGACGAGGAGGCGGTGCTCGCCCACTGGAGCGGACTCGGTTACTATGCGCGCGCGCGTAACCTGCACCGGGCTGCGCAGGAGATCGTGGCCCACCATCAGGGTCGGATTCCAGCCGACCCGCGCACGCTTGCCGCCCTGCCCGGTATGGGGCGTTCCACGGCGGCGGCGGTGGCGGTGTTCGCTTTTGGCACTCGTGCCGCCATCCTCGATGGCAACGTGAAGCGCGTCCTGAGCCGCCACGCGGGGATTGCGGGTTGGCCGGGCGACAAGCGGGTCGAGGCGCAATTGTGGGCCGTCGCCGAGGCACGCTTGCCGCAGCAAGAAGTGGGAGGCTACAGCCAGGGTCTGATGGATCTTGGCGCGACAATCTGTACCCGCGCGCGCCCCGCCTGTGCCCTCTGCCCCGTGCACGAGGATTGCGTGGCGCGACACACTGGGCGCACTGGTGAACTGCCGAGCCCACGCCCGCGCAAGCCCTTGCCCGAGCGGGCCGTGGCTGTGCTGGTGCTGCTCGCCGGCGATGCGGTGCTCCTGGAAAAGCGTCCAGCCACCGGGGTCTGGGGTGGACTGTGGAGCTTGCCCGAAGCCCTCATGGAGGAGGATTGCGCGCAAGTCGCGCTGCGACTGGGCCAGCGTCCCCTGCGATCAAGGGCGCTTCCCGCTTTCATGCATGACTTTACGCATTTTCGCCTCCGCATAGAGCCCCATCTCGTCGAGGTGCAGCCCGTGCGCCAAGTGGCAGAGCCTGGCAGGCTGTGGTTGCCCTTGAGTGAGCTCCAGGGGGCGGCGCTGCCGGCGCCGGTGCGCAGGCTGCTAAAGGGAGTGGCCGAGGAACGGGCATGGCTGATACGGTCCTGATTTGGGCCAGCTTCCCCGACCAAGGCAGGCTTTACCCGCGTACGGGTTGGGCAAGCATATTTACTTTTCGTCGCGTAACTGCTCAACAGCTCTGTGCTGTAGCTGTACCGGGACTGAGCAAATGCCAAGCGTTCAGGGCTTCTTTCCGCGCGAGGCCCACTTCTGAATCACACCCGCCGCCCAGTCGCGGCCGCCCAAGCCGAAGGCCAGGGCCAGCGCCAGGCATGCCGCGCCGAACACGATGGCAAAGGCGGTGATGAGCAAATGGGTGGCGACCGCCAGCTGCTCCAGGGCGACGAACACGGCGAAGATCTGCACCGTATATTCGGCGATGGTGCTGATGGTGAGCGCCCCCTCTATTTCCAGGTTGCGCAGCCAGGCGAAGACCAGACGGTTGATGAAGCGTGCGAGCAGCGTACCGAAGATGATGATCAACACCGCCACCACGATGTTGGGCAGGTAGAGCACCACGCGGTTAAAGAGTTCCGCCACCGCGGTGAGACCGAGGCTATTGGAAACCGTGACCAATACGATGAACAGCACCAGCCAGTAGCTTACCTCGGCGATGATGCCGGACAGGGTGATCTGCATCTCGCCGTGCTTGAGGAACTCCTCAATGCCGGTCTTCTCCGCCAGGGTATCGAAATGGGCGAGCGCAAGCAGGCGACGCACTGCACTGCGGGCGAGTTTCGCAACCAGCCAGCCCACGAACAGCAACAGGAGGGCGACCAGCAGCTTGGGCAGGAAGTCGGCCAGCTGGCGGATCACCGCGTTGAAGGACGCCAGAAAAATATCGAGCTCTTGCTGCATGGCTGTCTCCTTTGTTTGGCTCGGATTGCGCGCAGAGGATGCGCATGGGCGGGGACGTGGCAATGATAGAAGCGCGGTGGGAGCGGCGCAACCCGGCGCTTCGCCGTTGTCCGCCCCTTCGCGTATGATCGTGGCCTGGCGGAGGAAGGTGCCATGAAATATGTTGATCTGCGTGACTTCATCGCACAACTGGAAGCCCGCGGCGAACTCAAGCGCATCGGCGTCGAAATCGATCCCCATCTGGAAATCACAGAAGTCTGCGATCGTGTCCTGCGCGCTAAGGGCCCAGCGTTGTTATTCGAGAAACCCAAGGGCCACGACATTCCGGTGTTGGGCAATTTGTTTGGCACGCCGCGGCGGGTGGCGCTGGGGATGGGCCAGGAGGACGTTTCGGCCTTGCGCGAGGTGGGCCGCCTGCTCGCCTTCCTCAAGGAGCCCGAGCCACCGAGCGGCTTCAAGGATGCCTGGGACAAGCTGCCTCTATTCAGACAGGTGCTCCACATGGCGCCGAAGGAAGTGACGCGCGCCCCTTGCCAGGATATCGTCTGGCAGGGGGAAGAAGTGGATCTCACGCGGCTGCCCATCCAGACCTGTTGGCCCGGCGATGTGGCGCCTCTCATCACTTGGGGCCTCACTGTCACGCGCGGTCCCCACAAGTCGCGCCAGAACCTAGGCATTTATCGCCAGCAGCTTCTAGGCCGCAACAAACTCATCATGCGTTGGCTGCCGCACCGGGGCGGGGCGCTCGACTTCCGCGATTTCGTCGCTCTTCACCCCGGCGAGCGTTTTCCCGTCGCCGTCGCCCTGGGTGCCGACCCCGCCACCCTCCTCGGCGCGGTGACACCGGTGCCGGACACGCTGTCCGAATACCAGTTCGCGGGCTTGTTGCGCGGCGCGAAGACCGAAGTGGTGCGGTGCATCAGTTGCGACCTGCAGGTGCCGGCGGGCGCGGAGATCGTTCTGGAAGGCCACATCGACCCCGACGAGACTGCGCTGGAAGGGCCTTTTGGCGATCACACCGGTTATTACAACGAGCGGGAGACTTTTCCCGTGTTCACCGTCACCCACATGACCATGCGCCGCGAGCCCATTTACCACAGCACCTACACCGGCAAGCCGCCCGATGAGCCGGCGGTGCTGGGTATGGCCCTCAACGAAGTGTTTGTGCCCCTGTTGCAGAAGCAATTTCCGGAGATCACGGATTTCTATCTGCCGCCGGAAGGCTGTAGCTACCGCTTGGCGTTGGTGAGCATGAAGAAGCAGTATCCGGGCCACGCCAAGCGGGTGATGTTTGGAGTCTGGAGTTTTCTGCGCCAGTTCATGTACACCAAGTTCGTGATCGTGGTGGACGAGGACATCGACATTCGCGACTGGAAGGAAGTGATCTGGGCCCTCACCACCCGCGTGGATGCGGCGCGCGACACCCTGATCGTGGAGAACACGCCTATCGACTACCTGGATTTCGCCAGCCCGGTGTCCGGGCTGGGCAGCAAGATGGGCGTCGACGCCACCCACAAGTGGAAGGGCGAAACCAGCCGCGAGTGGGGCAGACCCATCACCCGAGATCCCGCGGTGGCCGCTCGCATTGACGGAATCTGGAAGGATCTCGGTTTGTAAAGGTGCTGGCTTCGGCTCAGCCCAGTGTCGGGTGATGCCCTTGCGTCGCGCGTCGTTTTCAGCGTCATCTCCGGTCGGGTATCATTGCCGTTTTACAGCGAGGAAGTCGGCATGAGCACACAGGAGACCCCGCAGCCCACCGAGATCAAGCTGCACCAGAAGTCGCGTATCCTGGAGATCGCCTTTTCCGATGGCAGCCGCTTCGAGCTGCCCTGCGAATTTTTGCGCGTGTATTCCCCTTCAGCCGAGGTCCGCGGCCATGGCCCAGGCCAGGAAGTGCTGCAGGTGGGAAAGAAAAACGTAGAGATCACCGCCATCGAGCCAGTGGGCACCTACGCCATCAACCTCGTCTTCTCCGATGGCCACGATTCCGGGATCTATTCCTGGAGCTATCTCTACGACCTGGGCAAGAATCAGGCCGAGCTGTGGCAGCGCTATCTAGACCGGCTTGCGGCTGCTGGCGCGAGCCGGGAGCCGGTGGCGGAATCGCCCATTCCCATTCGTCCCAAGTCCAAGTAAACCAGCATGGCCGAGACCCATTTCGGTTTCCGCAAGGTCGAGGAGTCGGAAAAGGCGCGCAAAGTGGCGGAGGTTTTTCACTCCGTCGCCCAGCGTTACGATCTGATGAACGATCTCATGTCCGGGGGCCTGCATCGCCTGTGGAAGGCTTTCACTATCGAGCAGGCACGGGTGCGCCCAGGCGAGCGCGTGCTGGATATCGCCGGTGGCACCGGTGATTTGGCCATCGCCTTCGCGAAACGTGTGGGGCACAGTGGCGAGGTCTGGCTCACGGACATCAACAATTCCATGCTCACCGTGGGTCGCGACCGGATGCTGGATCAGGGCCTGGTGCCGTGGGCCGTGCAGTGTGATGCGGAGAAGCTGCCCTTCCCAGACAACCATTTCGATGTGGTGACCGTGGCCTTCGGGCTGCGCAACATGACCCACAAGGAGCGTGCGCTGGCCGAGATGCAGCGCGTGCTGCGCGCCGGCGGGCGCCTGCTGGTGCTGGAATTTTCCCGCGTGTACAAGCCGCTGGTGCCGCTTTATGACCTCTACTCATTCAAGGTGCTGCCCCTCCTGGGCCGGCTGGTGGCCAAGGACGCGGCGAGCTATCGCTACCTGGCAGAGTCCATCCGTATGCATCCCGACCAGGAGGCCATGAAGCGCATGATGGAAGATGCGGGTCTTGAGCGGGTGGAGTATTTCAACCTCACCGCCGGGGTGGTGGCGCTGCACAAGGGCTACAAGCTGTGAGGGCGGCGCACCCCATCGCCGCCATTGCGTTTGCGGCATGCCCGATGCCGCGGTGGGGCGCCGATTCCCGCGACTGACGAGGCTTGGACGATGCAGCTCGCCGTCTCCTTGCTCAATCACGTGCTGGCGCAGAACCCTGGGGCCCGTGAACGGCTCGCGTCCTTTAGCGGCCTTTGCTTCGCGCTGGATGGCTTCCCCCTACCCCGGTTTGCCTTCACCATCACCGAAGACGGCAGCTTGGCCGCGCCCCGTGGCCAGGCACCGGATGCCGTGCTGAGCGCGTCGCCCGATGCGCTGCTAGCCTACCTGCTGGTGCAGCCCCGCGATCGCAGTCTGATTCGCATTCATGGCTACCATGCCTTCGGTGAGGCGGTGGCCGAGGTGTTGAGCGGGCTGGAATGGGAGGCGGAAGAAGACCTGGCGCGTCTGTTCGGCGATGTGCTCGGGCATCGCCTGGCGGCCTTCGGGCGCGCCTGGTGGGACTGGCGCCTTAAGTCCGCGCAGAGTTTGGCTCGCGCGCTGGCGGAATTCCTTACCGAGGAACGGCCTTGGCTTGCCAAGCGTGCGGACATAGAGCGGTTCGCCGCCGAGGTGGCGAGCCTAGCCGCTTCGGTGGAGCAGCTCGAGGCCCGCATCGCCCGGCTCGGCGGGCGTGGCTGATGCGCCTGCTGCGTCTAATCTACATCCTGCACATCGCAGTCCGATATGGACTAGACGAATTCTTCCTCGCCCATGCGCGGCTCGCGTGGCTGCGCGCCGTGGTGCGCGTGGTCCTGTTCTGGCGCTCCCTGAAGCAGCCGCGCGCCGTGCGTCTGCGTCTCGCCCTGGAGCGTCTGGGCCCCATCTTCGTGAAGTTCGGTCAGGTGCTCTCTACTCGGCGCGATTTGCTGCCGGACGACATTGCTGACGAATTGGCCCGGCTGCAGGACCAGGTGCCACCCTTCCCGCCCGAGCAGGTGGCGGCGGTGTTGCAGCAGGTGTATGGGCGGCCTCATGACCAGGTGTTCCGCGAGTTGGACCTGCTGCCCGTGGCCTCTGCCTCGGTGGCCCAGGTGCACTTTGCCTTGCTGCCGGACGGGCGCGAAGTGGCGGTGAAGATCCTGCGTCCCGGCATCCGGCGGGTGATCGACAAGGATCTCGCCCTGCTGGACACGGCCGCCGGCCTGATCGAGGTGCTGTTCGCCGATGGCAAACGCTTGCGTCCACGCGAGGTCGTGGCGGAATTCGCCCACCACCTGGACGAGGAACTCGATCTGCTGCGCGAGGCCGCCAACGCCAGCCAATTGCGGCGTAACTTCCAGGATCAACGCTTACTCATCGTGCCCGAAGTGTTCTGGGACTGGTGCCATAGCGAAGTCATGGTAATGGAACGCATCCACGGCATTCCAGTGTCCCACGTGGAGCGCATACGCGAGGTGGGTATTGATATTCCTGCGCTTGCCCGCCGGGGCGTGGAAATTTTCTTCACCCAGGTTTTTCGCGATGGCTTCTTCCACGCCGACATGCATCCGGGCAACATTTTCGTCGCGCCTGATGGACGCTACATCGGGGTCGACTTTGGCATCATGGGTACCCTCACCGAGCGCGACAAACACTATCTCGCCCAGAATTTCCTCGCCTTCTTCAACCGCGATTACAAGCAAGTGGCGCGCGCCCACCTGGAAGCGGGCTGGGTGCCGCCGCAGACGCGTGAAGACCAGTTTGAGGCTGCCATCCGCTCCGTTTGCGAGCCGGTGTTCGACCGACCGATCAAGGAGATTTCCTTCGGGCGCTTCCTGTTACGGCTGTTCCAGGTGTCACGCCGCTTCAACATGGAGATCCAGCCGCAACTGGTCATGCTGCAGAAGACCTTGCTCAACGTGGAGGGCCTGGGCCGCCAGCTCGATCCGGATCTCGACCTGTGGACCACGGCCAAACCCTTCCTGGAACGCTGGATGAGCGAGCAGGTGGGCTGGCGTGCCCTTGTGCGCCACGTCAAGCAGGAGGCGCCACGCTGGGCGGCCCTGCTACCTGCGCTGCCACGCCGCTTGGAAGAGGCATTGGTGCGCGATCCCCTGCCGGCTTTGCAGCAGGGTTTCGCGCGCCTGCTGGCGGAGCAAAAGAGACGCAATCGGTGGCTTGCGGTCATCGCCGGGCTGTTGGCTTTGCTGGTCGTCATTGCGCTCTGGTCGCGGCTGTCAGGTGGGCCTTGATCATTCACGAGTCCGCCGCGCGCCAAGCTAAGTGCTTATTGAGCGTTACGTAAGTCGTTGACAGGCTCCGTAAGTCAAACGTCATTCCCGCGAAAGCGGGAATCCAGGGTCTTCCTCGCCATGTTCCTGGGTCCCCGCTTTCGCGGGGACGACACAAAGGTGTCACCTACTTACGTAATGCTCCATAGGCGCAAAACCTGCCAACCGTCATTGCGGCAGGCGACCCGGAACGCGCAAATGGCAGCTGCCGCCATCGGGTCTGGACTGCCCCTTGCGCGGGAATGATGGTGTGCGTGTACACGTCGCCTGTTGGCTTGCTGTTGCGACGCTCGCGTTGGATTGCCGCCGACTTTTGGCTGCCAGAGGAATTCGCGCTGCCACCCCGGCGCCTCGGCCTCTTCGCGAACCTCGCCGGCATGATCGCTGGCTCATTGCTGCTCGGCCGCGGCAAACACGGACCGAGCGCCGGCAGCGTAGCCTGCTAGGGCAGCCGCAGCGTCATCCGGTAGTGGGGAATGCCGGCATCGAGAAACGCCTCGCCCTCGCGTCGGAAGCCGAAGCGCTCGTAAAAGGCAAGGGCGGAGATCTGGGCATTCAGGAAGACTCCGCGCGCGCCCTGGGTCCGTGCCGCTTGCAGCAGGCGCAGCAGCATCGCGGTGCCTACGCCCCGTCGCCGCCAGGGCTTGCGTACTGCCATGCGTCCCACGTGGGCCAGCGAGCCGTGGATGATGAGCCGCCCGGTGCCGATGGGTTCACCTTCCAGCGTGGCCAGCACGTGCAGGGCAGCGGCGTCCTTACCATCCCACTCCAGCGCTTCCGGCACGCCTTGTTCTTCGATGAACACGGCGCGCCGCACCGCGGCCAGCGCTGCTGCTGCCGTTTCCCAGCTGACCAGGTGGACGGCGAAGGCGCTCATGTGCCCTGTGTTTCCACCATGCCCGAGTGACGCAGCAGGGCGTCGATGGTGGGTTCTCGGCCGCGGAAGGCGACGAAGGATTCCAGCGCGCTACGCGAGCCGCCCTGGCCGAGGATCTCGCTCCAGAAGCGATGCCCCACCTCGGGATTAAGCACACCATTTTCCTCGAACAGGCTATAGGCGTCGGCGGAGAGCACTTCCGCCCACTTGTAGCTGTAATAGCCCGCCGCATAACCACCGGCGAAGATGTGGGAGAAATTGTTGGGGAAGCGGTTGTAGGAGGGCGGGAACACCACTGCCACCTGACGGCGGATCTCCTCCAGCAGTTGCAGCGGCGTTTTGCTGCCGTCTGGGTCGAAGTCGTAATGCAGATGCATGTCGAACAGGGCGAACTCGATCTGGCGCACCGTCTGCATGCCGCTCTGGAAGTTCTTCGCTGCCACCATTTTGTCGAACAGCGCGCGCGGCAGAGGCGCGCCACTGTCCACATGGCGGGTCATGGGTTCGACCACTTCCCATTCCCAGCAGAAGTTCTCCATGAACTGGGATGGCAGTTCCACCGCATCCCATTCCACGCCGTTGATGCCGGACACCCCCAGCTCTTCCACGCGCGTGAGCAGGTGATGCAGGCCATGACCGAATTCATGGAACAGGGTGATCACCTCATCGTGGGTGAACAGCGCAGGCTTGCCTCCCACGGGCGCGGAGAAATTGCAGGTGAGATAGGCCACCGGCGTCTGGATGCCACTGGCCTTGCGCCGCCGCGTGATGGCATCATCCATCCAGGCGCCGCCACGCTTGTTGTTGCGTGCGTAAAGGTCGAGATAGAACTGGCCCACTAGCTGGCCGCTGCGATCAGTGATGTTGAAGAAGCGCACGTCCTTATGCCACACCGGCGCATGGGTTGCGTGGATTTTCAAGCCGTAGAGGGTCTCCACCAGCCGGAACATGCCCGGCAGTACCGTGGTTTCCGGGAAATACTGTTTCACCTCGTCGTCGGAGAAACCGTATTTTTCCTGGCGCAGCTTTTCCGAGTAATAGGCGATGTCCCAGGCTTTTAGCTCGACCATGCCAAAGCGCTCCCGCGCGAAGCGCGAGAGTTCGGCCAGATCTCGCTCGGCGAAGGGCTTGGCGCGACGCGCCAGCTCATGCAGGAAATCCAGCACCTGCCCCGGTGTTTGCGCCATCTTGGTGGCCAGGGACAGCTCCGCGTAGCTGGAAAAGCCCAACAGCTGCGCGGCCTCCTTGCGCAGTTTCAGGATGCGCGTGATGAGTGGCGTGTTGTCCCATTCCGGTGGCCCGAATTCCGAGGCACGCGTCACATAGGCGCGGTACATCTCCTCGCGTAGCGCCCGGTTGTCCGCGTATTGCATCACCGGTAGCCAAGAGGGCGCATGCAGCGTGAGCTTGTAGCCGGAACGGTCGTCCCGTTCGGCCGCTTCCCGCGCTGCCTGCAGGACATCTGCGGGCAGCCCGGCCAGTTCGGCCTCGTCTTCCACGTACTTGGCGAAGGCATTGGTGGTGTCGAGCAGGTTCTCTTCGAAGCGGGCAGCAAGCGAGGCCAGCTCTTCCTGGATCGCCTTGAAGCGTGCCTTCTTTACTTCCGGTAGCTCGGCCCCGCCCAGCCGGAAGTCGCGCAGCTCGTTTTCGATCACCTTGCGACGGGGTCGGCTGAGGGACTCATATTCTGGACTTGCACGCAGCGTCTTGAACTTCTGGTACAGCCCGAGGTTCTGGGATAGCTCGGCGTAGTATTCGGTGATCTTAGGCAGGTTGGCGTTGTAGGCCTCGCGCAGCTCGGGCGTGTTGACAACGGCGTTGAGGTGGGAGACCTGGCCCCAGGCGCGCGACAGGCGTTCGTTGGCATCCTCCAAGGGCTCGACGAAACCGTCCCAGGTGGGGGGCGCGGCATCGGCCACCAGGCTGGCCACCTGCGCCCGGTTCTCGGCGAGCAGCGTGTCCACGGCGGGGGTGACGTGTTCTGGTTTGATCTTGTCGAACTGGGGCAGGCCAGAGAAATCCAGCAACGGGTTCATGGTCATCTTCCTTGGGAATCGAGCCGGCGATTATACTGTCACGCACCTTCTCGATTGGTTCCCGTCATGGCCTCCAACATCCTGCCCCACCACGGCGCCACCCCCGTAATTCCTGCGAGCTGCTACGTCCATCCCAGCGCCCAGATCATCGGCGAGGTGACGCTGGGTGAGCATGTCTCTGTCTGGCCCGGCGCCGTCATCCGCGGCGACGTGAATTACATCCGCATCGGTGAGGCGTCCAACATCCAGGATCTCGCCGTGCTGCACGTCTCCCATCGCAGCGATTGGGATCCCCAGGGCGCGCCCTTGATCATCGGCGCGCGGGTCACCGTCGGTCATGGTGTCATCCTGCACGGCTGCACCATTGGTGACGAATGCCTGATCGGAATGG
Organism: Thiobacter sp. AK1; assembly: GCF_039822265.1. Classification (NCBI taxonomy): domain Bacteria; kingdom Pseudomonadati; phylum Pseudomonadota; class Betaproteobacteria; order Burkholderiales; family Thiobacteraceae; genus Thiobacter; species Thiobacter aerophilus. Next base: position 90,133 of record NZ_JBAJEX010000002.1, on the reverse strand, counting down.
GATCCATCGTCATGGACAAGGCGGTGATCGAGCCGCGTGTCCTGCTGGGTGCAGGCAGCCTGGTGCCGGAAGGCAAGGTGCTGCAATCCGGCCATCTCTACCTGGGCCGACCGGTGAAGCTTTTGCGGCCCTTGACCGCAGACGAGCTTGCTTACTTCGACTATTCCGCCCGCCATTACATGAGCCTGGCCCAAAGCTTTCGTGGCTGACAACCACCCTCCCCGCTTGCAGAAAAAACGGCTTTAATGCCAAAGAAATGGCAACCGGAGGCAAGCATGGCGGAAAATCTGGCGGACTATCTGGGCACCACGGCGCTCGCGGTGGGCGCCCTGGGGGCGGCGGCCTATGGTGTGGTGGACGGGCTCAAGCTCGTGCCGTGGGTTGATCTGGCCGGGTTCGAACGCCTGTTCTCAGGCCGCGCCGCGATCCCCGGCCGGGCCTGGATTGGGCCTGCTCGCGGCACCCTCGATCCCCTGTTGCCGGCGCTGGTGGCGGCCTATGGCCAGGACGTGATGCAGCTGATCAAGGCCCAGTATCGTGCCGGACGCAGTGGTGGTGATCTGCCGCGTACCCTGCGGCAGGGCGTGCGCATCGGCTTTGGGCTCCTACCTGCGCAGGACATCGCCGCGATCGCGGAACGCCTGGGCCTGCCCGCAGGTCTGGCGACCTTCGTTGCCGATGCCTTCTTGCGCCTGCGCGAGCTGCGGCCACCCGCCAGTGGCGAGATTCCACGCGCAGGCGATGGTCCCAGCGACGAGGAGAGGGCGGCGCTGGCGCGCCTGGAAAACGCCATCGACGCTCGCATCGACGCTGCCCTGGGACTGGCCGAGCGCCAATACGTGACCCAGACCAAGCTACTGGCGATGTTGGTGGCCTTGGCCATTGCCTTCGGTGTGGGTCTCCACCTGGGTGCGGCACCCGTGGTGTGCTTCATGGTGGGCATCGCGGCCGTGCCGCTCGCCCCGGTGGCCAAGGATCTGGCCACGGCGCTGCAGGCGGCGGTGCAGGCCTTCCGGGGACGGGGCGGGTGAGCCGCTATTGCTTGCACCTGCGCGATTCGGCGGTGGGCGGGCCTGTGGTCTCCGGGCGGCTTTACCGCTTCGTGAACGGGGTTGAGGTGGACTGGGATGCACAGCTTCCCGAGTTCACCGCCAGCACACGAGGCCAACGTCTGTTGGTGCTGCTGCATGGCTACAACGTGAGCCGCAGCGAGGGCCGTGCCAGCCTCGCACGCTACATGGACTTGCTCGCCGCCCAAGGCCTGAGCGACCCGATGCTCGCGGTGCTCTGGCCTGGGGATGGCTGGGCCAAGGCACTGAGCTATCCCTTCGAGGGGCGCGACGCGGACGACAGCGCCGAGGTCTTGTGGAAATGGCTTTCCACTCACCTAAAGCCAGGCACCCGAGTTGCCTTCGCGGGCCACAGCCTGGGCTGCCGCGTGGCGATGGCAACCGCGCGCCGATTGGCCCTTGCCGGGACGCTAAGACTGGATCGCATCGTGTTGATGGCGCCGGCGATCGACAACGACAGCCTAGGCCAAAGCGGCCGTTTCGGCTATCGCGAAGGCACCCTGGGCGCCGAGCGGGTCGCCGTGCTGGCCTCCGAGCAGGATTGGGTGCTGCGCTTTGCCTATCCCTTGGGGGATCTTACCCAGACCATTCTGTTCGGGGAACGCTGGGGACGGGCGCTTGGCCTCAGCGGCCCAGTGGAACGTGACCCGGAAGTGCTGGCCCGCCTGGAGCCCGTGCCCCGGGCCGACCCCGCTTACCACGTGGATCATGGCGATTATCTGGGTGTCGCCCGCCAGGGTGGGCACACTGTGGCGGAAACCGAACGCTTCCTCGCCCCCTTCCTGGAACGCCATTCGCAACCTCGCTGGCCGGCGGCTGGATAAACCCCCAATGGGCCGCCAGTGCGCGGCGTGATCCACGATTTGCCATTTGTTGCAGGAGAACGGATGCGCGCTCAGGCCGCGCACGCCGACAAACGCGCGAGGAGCTTCTCATGCAGGCCGCCGAAGCTGGCGTTGCTCATGATGAGCACGTTATCGCCTGGCCGCGCGGCGCGCGCGATGGCATCCGCCAGCGCGTCGAGATCCGTGTGGATTTCCGCCTTGTCTGCCAGGGGTGCGAAGACTGCAGCGGCATCCCAGCCCAGGTTGGCACCGTAGCAGAAGACGAGATCGGCCTCGCGCAAGCTCTCCGGCAGGCGGTCTTTCAGCACACCCATTTTCATGGTGTTGGAGCGCGGCTCCAGCACCGCCAGGATGCGTGCTTTGCCCACCCTGCGGCGCAGGCCCGCGACAGTGGTGGCGATGGCCGTGGGGTGATGGGCGAAGTCGTCATAGACGGTGACGCCGTTGACGATGCCACGCACTTCCAGCCGGCGCTTGACATTGCGAAACTGGGAAAGCGCCTCGATGGCCACTGCTGCAGGCACGCCCGCATGGCGTGCCGCGGCGATGGCGGCCAGCGCGTTCATTTGGTTGTGCTCGCCCAAAAGATGCCAATGGACGCGCCCTTGCAGGCTGCCTGCGAAATACACGTCGAATCCACTTTCTTGAGCGTCCTGGGCGGCCCAGCCCGGGGCAACGCCGAAATACTCCACCGGCGTCCAGCAGCCGCGGCCAAGGATGCGCGCCACGCTCTCCTCGCGTCCATTGGCGACGATCAGGCCTGAGCGTGGCACGGTGCGCACGCAATGGTGGAACTGGGTTTCGATGGCGGCCAGGTCGGGGAAGATGTCGGCGTGGTCGAATTCCACGTTATTGATGATCAGCGTGCGCGGCCGGTAGTGCACGAACTTGGAGCGCTTGTCGAAGAAAGCGGTGTCGTACTCGTCGGCTTCCACCACGAAGAAGGGCGAGTCCGTAAGCCGCGCCGAGACGCCGAAGTTTTCCGGTACGCCGCCCACCAGGAAGCCGGGCGCAAGCCGTCCATATTCCAGCATCCAGGCCAGCATGGAGGTGGTGGTGGTCTTGCCGTGGGTGCCGGACACGGCAAGCACCCATTTGTGTCGCAGGATGTTCTCCAGCAGCCACTGGGGCCCCGAAATGTAGGGCAGGCCCCGGTCGAGGATGGCCTCCATGAGTGGATTGCCCCGGGTGACCACGTTGCCGACTACGAAGAGATCCGGATCGAGCCCGATCTGGTCCGGGTCATAGCCTTCGATGAGGCGGATGCCCTGGGCTGCAAGCTGCGTGCTCATGGGAGGATAGACGTTGGCGTCACAGCCGGTGACGGTGTGGCCGGCCTGGCGGGCGAGCACGGCGATGCCGCCCATGAAGGTGCCGCAGATGCCGAGAATGTGGATATGCATGAATGTCTAGGGTGAATGTTACGACGATAAACCCAGCATGCGCAGGGAGGCTGAGACGAAGCGGCGTTTCCTGCGCCACAAACGTTCTCGCTGCGCTGCCTTGCCTGCGCTGACAGGCTTTGCAGAATGCCGCACTATAGCGTTTTTCCGAGCCAAGATGAAAATCCCCACCAATCTGATCAGTGGTTTTCTCGGCGTGGGCAAGACCACCGCCATTCTCGATCTGCTCGCGCGCAAGGGACAGTCGGGTCGCTGGGCGGTACTGGTGAATGAATTCGGGCAGGTGGGCATCGACGGCGCGCGCTTGCAGGCCAGTGGCGTCATGGTGCGGGAAGTGGCTGGCGGCTGCATCTGCTGCGCCGCGCAGCTCCCCCTCAAGGTCGCCCTCACGCGGCTGTTGCGCGAGGTGCGCCCGGAACGGCTGATCATCGAGCCGACGGGTGTGGGTCACCCCGCGGGCATCATCGATGCCTTGCGGGATGCTTGGCTTGCGCCCCATATCGAATTGCGCAGCGTCATCACCCTGGTGGATCCCCAGCAGTTCGCCGACGCGCGGCTCCAGGCGCTAAAGACGTATCGTGACCAGCTGGCGCTGGCAGACGTGCTGGTGATCAACCGCTGCGATCTCGCCACGCCCGCCCAGGTGCAACGCTGCCTCGCCGCTCTAGAGGCGCTTTATCCGCCCAAGCTCGACGTGGCCTGTACCCAGCAGGGTCGGCTCGACCCTGACTGGCTTGATCTCGCTTACGGGGAAGTGCAGGCATCATGGCACCCGGCCCACGACGAGGTCGGCTGCTTTGTTTCGCGAAGCTTACGTTTCGAGCCGGAGGTGGTGTTCCACCGTGAGCGCCTCAGCGCATGGTTCGAAGCGCTCGCCAGCGACGCGCGCATTCTGCGCGCCAAGGGTGTGCTGCGTGTGGGGCGCGACTGGCAGGATTACGAACTGGCAGGCGGCCAGCTGACGGTGGCCCCCATCACGTGGCGGCGCGACAGCCGGGTGGAAGTGGTGGCACAAACGCCTGCCCCCGACTGGGCGCAGATCGAAGCGGCGCTCACGGCGGCGCGGATGGCCAGTCCGGGCTGACCACGAAGCCTCGGCTGTCCTCGCGCCACAGCCCGTTCGCTACGGGTGCCAGACGCGCCACGAGCAGTGGCGTCCGCGCCCGGGCGAAATGGGTGGCGAGCACGTGCTCGAGGTGATCTCCCTCGAACAGGGTGCGTTCCCCTTCCTGTCCCAGCGCGGGGGCCAACCACTGAAGCCGTGGCAGCACCTTCCAGCGGCGCTCACCTTCTGCGGGTCGTGGCAGCTCGCGCGTGCCGTAGCGCAGCCACCAACCGCTGGGCGCGGCCGGGGAGAGTTCTGGCAGCCGTGGCCGCGACGCATCCAGGGGAAAGAACAGCCAGCCTTTCACCAGCGCCTGGGCCCGTGGCTGCGCGCCGCCCAGCGCAGCGCGTCCGGCAGGCGTGTGGGCGAGCAGAAGCTGGTGGCCAAACAGGTGATCGAGCTTGTCCACCAGACGGTCGGCGCAATCCGGGCCAAGGAATCCCTTAAGTCCTGCCGCAGGCTCCATCAGCAAGTAGAACTTCACCGCGACTTCCCAGTGCACGAGGCCGCCGAGCTTGGGATGCCGGAAAAGCAAATCGAACTCGCCTAGAACGCGGCCTGCGTCCCTTACCGCAAACCCCACGCGCAGCTCTTGCGCGCCGGCGTGCGTGAGCCAGAAGGCGACGAGACGCTCGAAATACTCGCCCAGACGATGGCTGTGATGGGACTCGAGCCACTTGGTGAGCGGCGCCGGATCGCGGTCGAGGCTGTGCAAAAGCTGCGAAAGCTCGGCCACCTCTTTGGCGCAGAAGGCATCGGGCACCACGGCCGCGGCGTGCGGATGATCGGCTGCCAGCAGGCCCGGACTGGCAATCGCCCAGGCCAGATCGCGCACCGCAGGGTGCGTAAGCTGGACATCCAGGGGCGCAAAGGCGGACACGGGGAGTAAACTTTTGCGTGGGCCAGCTGTCTTTCGCAAGCCGGCATCAAAAATCATAGCCCAAGGAGTGTTCCATGTCCCGACTGTTGGTCAAGACGGCCGCTTTGTTGGCTGTGCTGTTTCCTCTCGCCGCCTGTTCTCAGCCCGCTTCCTCCGGCGCGGCAGCCCCGCGCAACGAAGTGCCTGCCACCAGCGCGCCCGCGCCCAGCACCGTGGTGGCCTTGCCCGATTTCAGCGCCCTGGTGGAGAAGGAAGGCCCGGCGGTGGTGAACATCAGCACCACGCAAAAGATCCGCGGCCGAGCGTTTCCGGGTTTCCCCGGTTTGGACCCAGACGATCCGTTTTATGACTTCTTCCGCCGCTTCATGCCGCCCGTGCCCAATGGGCCGCAGGAATTTGAGACCCATTCGCTGGGCTCCGGCTTCATCATCAGCCCTGATGGCTACATCCTCACCAATGCCCACGTGGTGGACAACGCCACCGAAGTGGTGGTGAAGCTCACGGACAAGCGCACCTTCAAGGCCAAGATCGTGGGTAAGGACCGCCGGACCGACGTGGCGTTGCTCAAGATCGATGCGAAGAACCTGCCCACCGTGCCCATCGGCGATCCCAACAAGCTCAAGGTGGGCGAATGGGTGGTGGCGATCGGCTCACCCTATGGTTTCGAGAATAGCGTCACCGCCGGCATCGTCAGCGCCAAGGGACGTAACCTCCCGGGCGATGGCTATGTGCCCTTCATCCAGACCGACGTGGCAGTGAACCCAGGCAATTCCGGCGGCCCGCTGTTCAACATGCGCGGCGAAGTGGTGGGCATCAACGCCCAGATCTACAGCCGTACCGGCGGTTACATGGGGCTGTCCTTTGCCATTCCCATCGACGTGGCCATGGACGTGGCCAATCAGCTGAAAGGCACGGGCAAGGTCTCCCGCGGCAAGCTGGGCGTGGTGATCCAGGAAGTGACGCCGGATCTCGCCGCTTCCTTCGGCCTGAAAGAGGCCAAGGGTGCGGTGGTGAGCCAAGTGGAGCCGGGTAGCGCGGCGGAGAAAGCCGGGATCCAGCCCGGGGATGTGATCCTCAAGTTCGATGGCAAGGACGTGCCCGACTCCGCCACCCTGCCGCGCATGGTGGGCGCGGCCAAGCCCGGTGCCAAGGTGAAGATCGAAGTATGGCGTGACCGGCGTGTGAAGGAACTCACCCTCACCCTGGGCGAGTGGGACGACAGCGCCATGGCGACCGACGAGGGCGAGGCTCAGGGCGAGCAATCCGGTCGCCTCGGCGTGGGCGTCACCAACCTCAACGCCCAGCAGAAGGCGCGCCTCAAGGTAAGCCACGGCGTGCTGGTGCAGAGCGTCTCCGGTCCGGCAGAACGCGCCGGCGTGCAGCCCGGGGATGTGATCCTCGCCGTCAACAGCGAGCCGGTGCGCGACGTCGACCATTTCGCCAAACTCATGAAGCAAAACGAGGGCGCAAAAGTACTGGCCTTGCTTTTGCAGCGGGGCGATCGGCGCTTGTTCGTGCCGGTGCGCGTGGGCGACTGACGGACCCGGCGAAAAGCCCGCCGAATGGCGGGCTTTTTTTTGCGGGTGTCAGCGCGGCAGGTAGCGCAGCTCCACGAATACCGTGGAACCGCGGGCGGGATAGCCCTTGACCAGTTCGTATGTCCGATCGAAAACGTTGTCCCAACGGCCGGCGAGAGTCAGTGTCCGGTCGATGGCGTAAGCTGCGCGCAGATTGAGGAAGCCATAACCCGGAAGGTGGCTAGACGGATCTTCGTTGATAGAATCGAAGCGATCGCCGCTCCCCACCACTTCGGCCCCTACCTGCCAGGGGCCGCTTTTCCAGTTGAGCCCCAGGCTGCCATAGTATTCCGCCCGTCTTGCCAGGCGTCGCCCGCTGTCGGCATTCACAGCCTCCTGTATCGTCGCGCGCGCCACAGCCCGCCATTGGCTGGCGAGAGGCAGGCTGGCGGCGAGCTCCACGCCCTGGGTGCGGGCGCGTGCAACGTTCACCGGGCAGCCCCACGGGCAAGTGGGTTTCTTTACCTTTTGGTCGAAGGCGATGAGGTCGCGGATGCGATTGGCAAACCCCGTGAGGGAGACCTCGCGCCCTGCTTCGGCGTAGTGCACGGCGATTTCTTCACCCGTGGACTTTTCGGGCTTGAGGTCAGGATTGGCACTGTTGGGGTAATACAACTGATCGAAAGTCGGCGCATGGAACGCAGTGCCCAGGTTGGCGGTCACGCGCCACGCCGGCGAAACCCGGTAGCCATAGCCGATGCCACCGGTGGTATGGCCGCCAAACTGGCTGTTTTCGTCGTGACGCAGGGAAAGCTGCATCGCATGGGGTCCAGTATCGAGACGATAAATGGCGAAGCCCGAGGCGATGTGGCGGCGGGTGCGGTCATAGGGCGTGCCACTGCTGAGTTTCTGGGCCACGTATTCCACGCCGGCGGTGAGGCGCGCGCCGCGCCCGAGGGTGATGTCGTTTTGCCAGGTGAGTTGGTCCTGGGTGGAAGTGACCGGCGCGTAATTCACATTGATCCAGCGGTAATCATCCACCCCCTGGGCGAGGCGTAGCAGGCTCGCCCAGTCGTCCGTGAGGCGCTTGCGGCTGTAGGCGGACACGCTTTGCACGCGCTCCTTCTTGAGCGCATCGCCAGGGGTGCCCGCATCGAAATGCGCCACGCCTTCTGCAGCGAACACCGTGAGTCCCAAGCTTGTGCGGGCGTCCACGTCATGGCGGAGGGCGGCGTTCAGGGATGTGTTGCGGTAGGGATCGCGATCCGCGTTATAGACCCAGGTCGTCGCTCGGTCATTGGTCGCCGAGGGGGCGTTGACGCTTTCATGGGCAAGCCGCAGGTTGAGCTGGGTGCCCCCCCAGCGTTGCCAGAGCCCCAGGCTGGCACGTCCCATCTGATCGCTGCCCACTCCGAGGCTCGCGTCGAAGCCGGAACCCACCGGCCGGCGCGTGAAGATCTGGATTACGCCGCCGATGGCGTCGGCGCCGTAGAGGCTGCTGCCGGGCCCGCGCAGGATCTCGATACGCTCGATCTGTGTGAGTGGAATGTGTTCCAGCGCCGTGGTGCCGCTGGTGATGTTGTCCAGACGTACCCCATCCACCAGCACCACCGTGTGGCCGCTGTTGGCGCCGCGGATAAAGATGGAGGACACCTGCCCAGGGCCGCCGTTGACGCCGATTTCGACGCCACCTTTGGTCTGCAGCAATTCGGGCAGGGTTTGTTGGCCAGCGCCCTCGATGTCTTCGCGAGCGATGACGGTGGTGCTTTGCAGGGTCTGGGTGAGTGGCTCGGCATGGCGGCTGGGGGTGACGACGACCGTGCCGAGATCAAACGTGGAAACCTCCTCGGCGAACGCCGGGGTAAAGGCGCAGGCGATGGCGCCTGCGATGAGGCTTTTTTTCATGATGGCTCCCTCCCGCGGCAGGCAGCCCGCGTGCCGCGCACGTTGCGAATGCGAGTGCTGCAGGGAGACGAAGGCGGAAGGAAGACAGAACGCCGCCACCGGAACGCCACACCCCCGCAGCATCCGCGCTTGCGTCTCAGGCCGGTCTCCGGGCTCGCGAGTGAGCATGAGCTCGGGCATGCCGCCTTCCCAGGGTTCCCAGTGGCTCGATGGCCGGGGCGGCCATCGTGGCATGTCGCAACTCGCCTACCGTTGCGGGTGCAGCGCAGGCTTGCCGCCTAGCCGAAAAACGACTGCGCGACGTTTTCGACCAAACGGATACCTGACTTCCCAGTTTCACCCCCCTGCCTGGCGGCAGGAGGACACCTGAAACGAGGGCGCATTGTAACGGCCGCGGGGCCCGGCGCCAAATGTCAAGGCGGCTCGGCCAGATGACAAAGTACTTTCAAAAGAAGCCGTTATAATTTGACGCCACTTAACTTTTGAAACTATAGTGTCGCCATGGACGCGGAGCTGAAAAGCCTCGAAGAAAAGGTCTCGCAGCTGGTGCGCTTCTGCCAGCGGTTGCGGGACGAGAACCACGCCCTGCGCCAGCGGCTCGCTGCCGAGCAGAACCTGAACAAGACGCTGCACGAGAAGCTGGATGGCGCGCGCGCCCGTTTGGAAAGCCTCCTCAACCGCATTCCCGAAAGCTGATCATGGCCGCCAATTCCAACGGCGTGGACGTCACCATCATGGGACGCGAGTTCCGCATCGCCTGCCCACCGGAGGAGCAGGACAAGCTCATGCAGGCGGTGGCGTACCTGGACCGCAAGATGCGCGAGATCCGCGATGCGGGCAAGGTGATCGGCGTGGAGCGCATCGCCATCATGGCAGCGCTCAACATCGCCCACGAGCTCCTCAACACGCGCATGGGGGGCTTTGATGTTGGCGACATCAAGCGTAGAATCCATTGCCTCGAAAAACAGATTGACGAGGCCATGGCCGATCAGGACGATCTGTTTGAACGATGACCGGCACCATGGGCCGGTGCATTGCGACCCTGTCATCCCCTGCGGTGTCCGTTACGGCCAAAACTTCCTTGAACCAATGCCACTGTGCTTGGTTGCGGCTTTCCGGACGCTTTTGTGCGCGTCCCACGCGGACGCACCTGCGGCGCCCCGGCTGCGACCCCCTGAACCTCAGGTTCAGGAGACTGGCCGGACGGCATGCGCGGGGGGCCCTTTCCCCCATGCTGGCTCGGTGCGGCGCCTGAGAGCCTCGCCGCCAACGCTTCCGCGCTTGGACCCAGTTGCGGCTGTGTCTTTACTGATTCGTCTCGGCTGATGGATAAGGCCCTGCTGCGCCGCGAAATGCGCGCCCGCCGCAAGGCGGTGAACATGCATGAGGCACGTGCCGCGGCGCGGCGGTTACTGCGTGTCGCCCTCGAGCACCGCCTGCTCACCAAGGCGCGGCGTATCGGTTTTTATCTACCCATGGCGGAGGAAATCGATGTGCTGCCTCTGCTCAATAGGGCGCTGTGGCTCGAGCGCGAGTGCTATCTGCCCGTGGTGCCGCGCCGTGGGGCGGCAGCCCTGTGGTTTTCCCAACTCACGCCTCTGCCCACCTGGTACCAAAACCGCTTTGGTATACACGAACATGCCTCGCCAAAGCGAGTGCGGGCCCGTGAGCTCGACCTTTTGTTCCTGCCCCTGGTGGCCTTCGATCGGGAAGGCAACCGTCTTGGTATGGGCGGGGGCTTCTACGACGCGACGCTTGCCTATCTGCGCCACCGCCGCCTCTGGCGCAGGCCACGGGTCATCGGCGTGGCCTACGACTTCCAGCGGGTGGACAGGCTGCCACGGGAACCCTGGGACGTACCCCTCGACGCGGTGCTCACAGACCGGGGACTCCATCGTTTTCCGCGCTGATCGGTGCGTTTGGTGAAACGACGCAGCGCATTTCCCAAGACAACGGTGCTGCGGTTACCATTCACCTTTCCTTCCCCAGGAAGCGTATCGAGGCTTTATGCGTTACTGGCTGATGAAATCCGAACCGTCCGAATATAGCATCGACGACCTGGCGCGCGATGGCAGCGTGGCCTGGTTCGGGGTGCGCAACTATCAGGCACGCAACTTCATGCGCGATCAAATGAAGCCCGGCGATCTGGCTTTCTTCTATCACTCGAGCTGCGAGCAGCCTGGCATTGCCGGCATCTGCGAGATTTCCAAGGCGGCCTATCCCGATGCCACCCAGTTCGATCCCTCGAGCAAGTATTACGACCCCAAGGCCACGCCGGACAATCCCCGTTGGTTCAACGTGGAGGTGCGCTTCAAGCGCAAGACGCGGCTGCTCCCCTTGAGCGAGTTGCGCGCCCATCCGGAACTCGCGCAGATGCGTATCTTGCAGCGGGGCAACCGCTTGTCCATCACACCGGTGGATCCGCGGGAATGGGCTTTCATCGAGCGACTTCTGTGAGCGCTAGATGCTGATCGAGTGGTTCGCCTACGTGGCCCTGGGTGCCTGCGCGGGCTTTCTGGCGGGCCTGTTGGGCGTGGGGGGCGGCCTCATCATCGTGCCGGTGCTCACCTTCATCTTCACCGCTCACCATTTCCCCGAGACTTATGTGGTGCACCTGGCGCTGGGCACGTCGCTAGCCAGCATCGTGTTTACTTCCGTCTCCAGCTTTCGCGCCCACCATGCCCATGGCGCGGTGAATTGGCACGTCTGGCGTCGCATCACTCCCGGCATCATCACCGGCACGCTGGCTGGCAGCGTGTTGGCCGCCTGGTTGTCCACCGTGTTTCTCAAGGGCTTCTTCGTGGTGTTTCTGTTCTATGTGGGCACCCAGATGTTGCTGGACATCCGGCCCAAGGCCGCGCGCGCCCTGCCAGGACGGACCGGCATGTTTGCCGCAGGAAACGTGATCGGCGCGGTGTCCAGCTTGGTGGGCATCGGGGGCGGAACGTTGTCGGTACCCTTCATGACTTGGTGTAACGTGAAGCTACACGAGGCGATCGGCACTTCTGCCGCCATTGGCTTTCCAATCGCCGTGGCGGGCGCCATCGGCTATGTGGCCAATGGCCTCTTGGTGGAGGGCCTGCCGGCGGGCAGTGTGGGCTTCGTCTATCTACCCGCGCTCATTGCGATTGCCGTGACGAGCATCCTCACCGCTCCGCTGGGAGCAAGGCTTGCTCACCGCCTGCCGGTGAAGAAGCTCAAGAAAATCTTCGCCCTCCTGCTCTACACCTTGGGGCTGAGAATGGCCTGGACGCTTATCTGAAAACATCTGGGTCGGGCGCGACGGCTCGAGCTCAGGTGTAGCGCTTCATCTCCCGGCGGCGGCCGGGTTTTTTCTTGAGAATTACCACGCCGCGGATGGCGCTGGGGCCGGCGATCTCGAAGGAAGGATATTTGGGGTTGAGGGCGTGCAGGCTCCACACGCCGTCGATGATGCGTAGCTGCCGAAAATAGAACTCGCCCTGATGCTCGGCGACCACGAATGAACCGTCGCGCGCCAAGCCTTCCGGCTCGCAGACGATGATCTCGCCGTGAAGGAATTCGGGCTCCATGTAGTCGTCCAGCACCATCAGGGCGAAGGGCTCCGCGCCGGCGCAGTTGCTCACTTCCGCCAGGGGATTGATGGGAATGACTTTCTTCTCGCTCATGGCGTGAGGATAGCGCCGCTCGGACGGAGAATCCACCCTAGAAGGTGTGCGTGTATTGAACCTGCAGGATGTCCGCGTGGCTTTCGTAGCTGCTTTTGCCGGCCCGCTGTCGATGGGGGCATTCTTGACGAACGGGTGCGTGTAAGCGCGGTTGAGGGTGTTGGGACCACTGAGTCGCAAGCCTCGGCCTGCGGCCACCTCGGTGCGGTCGTGGTCCGGGCTTTGTACCGTTCCATATCGGCCGTCGGGCAGTGGGGTCTCGTCGTAGCCCGCGCCCATGCGCCGCATTGCGTGCTCCGTCAGCCGCGTAACTCGGCATAGAGGCCCTCGATGGCGTCGCGGTATTTCTCGAGAAGGGGCCCGCGCTTCATTTTCAGCGTCGGCGTGAGTAGCCCGTTGTCCACGGTCCATTGGTCCAGAGTGGCATGGAGGCGGCGCACCTGGGCATAGCCTGGAAAATCCTTGAGACGTTCGGCGATGCGCGCAAGCAGGGCCTTCTGCACCCGTGCCTCCCCCAGCGCGGCTGGGTCATCGGGATCGAGCCCGAGGCCACGTGCGAAACCTTGCCACTGCTCCGGCTCCAGACTCGCCACCGCGGCAAGCCATGGCTGGCCTTCTCCCACTAGCATCACCTGAGCGAACAGGGGATCGAGCTGGATGGCGGCTTCCATGTCCGCCGGCGGCACCTTCTCGCCGTTGGACAGCACGATGATGTCTTTGATGCGGCCGATGATGTGGTAGTGGCCGTATGCGTCCACCGTGGCCTTGTCGCCGGTGTGCAGCCAACCGTCGGGATCGATGGCGGCGCGGGTGGCGTCCGGATCGGCCCAATAGCCTTGCATCACGCAGCGGCTGCGGGTGAGGAGCTCGCCGTCTTCGGCGATGCGTACTTCCACCTGGGGCAGCGGCAGACCGATGCTGGCGGGGATGTTGGACTTGGGCCGGTTGACGGTGACCACCGGGCTGGTTTCCGTGAGGCCATAGCCCTGATAGAGAGGCAGCCCCAAGCCCACGAAAACCCGCGCGATGTCCGGGTTGAGCGCCGCACCGCCGGAGACGGCGTAGCGCAGCCGCCCGCCTAATTTGTTGCAGATGGGGGCGGCCACGCGCGCGGCCAAAAGCGGCCAGGCGAGCAACTTGGGATGCCACCGTGCGCGCCCTTGCTGCCATTCGAAGCGATGCCAGCCCACCTCCACTGCCAGCTCGAACAGGCGACGTGCGAGGGGAGATTTCTTCGCCAGCGCATCGCGGATGCGCGCATGAAAGCGTTCGTAGATGCGCGGTACGGAGATGAGCACCGTGGGGCGGATCAGCTCCAGGTCGTGGGCAAGCAGGGAGACAGAGCGGGCGAAGGCCACTTCCCCGCCCAGGGCCATGGGCAGATAGACCCCGGCGGTGCGCTCCAGGGTGTGGGACATGGGCAGGAAGGAAAGGAACACCTCATCTATCGCGAACGGTCCGCAATGGAGCACGTACCAGATGTTCCAGAGAATGTTGCCGTGAGAGAGCATCACGCCCTTGGGTCGGCCCGTGGTGCCCGAGGTGTAAACGATGGAGGCCAGGGCATCGAGGCCGAGCTTCACGGGCGGCACCGGTGTGCCTTCCGCCGCTGCGAGCCACTCTGCTGCTACCACCACGCGCGCATCGGAGACGGTGCCAGGCTCCAGCGTGCCAAGGCTCACCACACGCCGCAGGAAGTGGCTGCCTTCCAAGATGGTATTCAGCTTGCGGTGCTGCACGCGACCTTCCACCAGCAAAAGGCGCGCACCGGCGTGGTCGATGATGTAGCTGGCGTTTTCTGGACGGTCGTCGAGATAGAGGGGAACCACTGTGAGCCCGAGACTCATGGCGGCGAGATCGAAGATCACCCACTGGGGACAGTTGCGCAACATCACCGCCACGCGCTCGCCCGGCGCGAGATTTTCCCGCGCGAGGGCCATGCGCCAGCGCGCGACTTCCTGCGCCACTTCGCGCCAGGTGAGCGCTTTCCAGGTCTGCTCGGCGTTGTCGTAGTAGCGGTAGGCTACCTTGTTGGGCATGGCCGCCACCCGCGCCTGAAACAGGCCCGGCAGCGAGCCCGCTATCTCCGGATGGATGGCGCTGGGTGCCAAGTAGTCCGGCGGGTCGGAGTAGGGCGCCATGGTTCAGGCGACGAGCCGACGCAGGGCTTCCCGGTATTTTTCCGCGGTCTTGGCGATCACCTCCGGGGGCAGTGCCGGCGGCGGCGGATTCTTGTCCCAGCCCGAGGCCTCCAGCCAGTCGCGCACGTATTGCTTGTCGAAGCTGGGCGGGTTGCTGCCGGGCTGGTATTGGTCCGCCGGCCAGAAGCGGGAGGAATCCGGGGTCAGGGCCTCGTCGATGAGATGCAGGATGCCGCAACCATCGCTGCCGAATTCGAACTTGGTGTCGGCGATGATGATGCCCCGCTCCAGGGCATAGGCAGCCGCTTGCCGATAGAGGGCGAGCGCCACCTCACGCACGCGTTCCGCCGCGCCCGTGCCGATCAGCTCTGCCATGCGCGCGAAGGAAATGTTCTCGTCGTGACTGCCCAGGGCGGCCTTGGTGGACGGCGTAAAAATCGGCTCCGGCAGGCGGTCCGCGAGTTCGAGTCCCGAGGGCAGGGCGATGCCGCACACGCTGCCCGTGGCCTGATATTCCTTCCAACCCGAGCCAACCAGATAGCCCCGCACGATGGCCTCGATGGGCAGCGGTGTGAGCTTTTTCACCACCACGGCACGGCCCTTCACTTGGTTGACTTCGTCCGGCGCGACAACGGACTCGGGCGCCTCACCGGTGAGGTGGTTGGGAACGATGTGCTTGAGTTTTTCGAACCAGAAATTGGAGACCGCGGTGAGGACTTCGCCCTTGCCCGGGATGGGTTCGTTCATGACCACGTCGAAGGCGGAAAGCCGGTCGGTGGTGACGATGAGCAGCCGCTTGGCGTCCACCTCATAGATATCGCGCACCTTGCCCCGGTGCAACAGCTTCAGGCTATGGAGTTCCGATTGATAGAGGACGCCCATGATTCAGCCTTCCCGGCGGTGGGGGGGACGCAGCTCGGCATGGGCATCGTCCTGGGGATAGGGATAACGCGTGTGGCCATAGCGGATGGCGAGCACTGCCAGCGCCAGCAGCAGAATGGCGCTGGTGACGGCCAGCATGCGCCAGACGTCCATTTCCTTCATGTCGAGGATGAGATAGCGCGCCAGCGCCACCATGGCGATGTACAGGGGAAAGCGCACGGGTAGCTTGCCGGAGCCATAGTAGAGCCCCACCATGGTGAGCACCTCCAGGTAGATGAAAAGCAGCAGCAGATCGGCCAGCCGCACGTGGCGCGCCTCGATCATGGTGCCCACTTCCTGAGCCGTGGCGATCACCGTGGCGACAGCGATGATGAATAGCCCCACGCGCTCTGTGAAGGCAAGCACCCGTTTGTTCCAGTCGAAGAAGAAACCAGACATGGTTGGGCCTTCTATTTAGGCAGCGGGTTCGCGCACTTCGGGCGGCGGGCCTTCCACGCCGATGGCTTCTCGCGCTGCCAGCGCGGTGGCGAGGGCCGCCTCCAGCGTGGGCGCCACCACGTTGAAATGGCCCATCTTGCGCCCGGGGCGCGCCTGCCGTTTGCCGTAGAGGTGCAGTTTCAGGTTGGGATGAGCGAGCAGCACGCTCCAGTCGGGGGCGCCATTGCGCCAGATATCGCCCAGCAGATTCACCATCACCACCGGCGAGAACAGGCGGGTCTCGCCCAGGGGGAGGCCGCACAGCGCGCGCACCTGCTGCTCGAACTGGCTGGTGAGGCAGGCATCCAGGGTGTAATGGCCGCTGTTATGTGGGCGCGGAGCGATCTCGTTGACGACTAGCCGCTTACCTTCCAGCAGAAAGAATTCCACCGCCATCACGCCGCAGTAGTCGAGCTTTTCCGCGATGGCGATGGCCATTGCCCGTGCGTTCGCGGCTACCGCTGGCGCGATCCGCGCCGGCACGATGCTCACGTCCAGAATGCCGTTGTGATGTCGGTTCTCCGCGACCGGATAGCAGGCGGTATGTCCCGCAGCGTCGCGTCCCAGCACCACCGACAACTCCGCCGTGAGGGGTAAAAAAGCCTCCAGCACGCAGGGTTCTTGGCCCATGGCGACGAAGGCGGCACGCGCCTCATCTAGGTTTGCCACGCGCGCCTGGCCCTTGCCGTCGTAGCCGAAGCGGCTCACCTTGAGCAGAGCGGGGAAGCCTGTGTGCGCTGCCGCGTCCGGTAGCGCCTGCACGTCCGGCACCAGGCCAAAGGGGACGGTGGGAAAGCCTGCCTCGGCCAGGAAGGTCTTTTCCCGCGCCCGATTCTGCACGATGGCCACCGCATCGCCGGAGGGACGGACTACGGTGTGGCGCGCCAGCAGGCGCAGACTGTCGGCGTGTACGTTCTCGAATTCGGTGGTCACCGCCGCGCATTCCTGGCCCATGCGCGTGAGAGCGGCGGGATCGCCATAGTCCGCCCGGATGTGTTCGGTGGCGATCTGGCCGGCGGGGCTATCCGGGTCTGGATCGAGCACCAGCACCCGGTAGCCCATGGTGAGCGCAGCTTGGGTAAACATGCGGCCCAACTGCCCGCCACCCAGCACGCCCAGCGTCGCGCCTGGCAGGATCATGGCCGGCGTCATGGTTGCTCCGGCAGCTTCATGGCCAGCACCGTTTCGGTCTGACGCGCGCGGAAGGCTTCCAGGCGGCCAGCGAGCGCGGGATCCTCGAGGGCCAACAATGCGATAGCGAACAATCCGGCATTGGCGGCTCCCGCTTCGCCGATGGCGAAGGTGGCCACGGGGACGCCTTTGGGCATCTGCACGATGGACAGCAAGGAATCCATGCCCTTGAGGTGGCGCGAGGGCACCGGCACGCCCAGCACCGGCAGCCGCGTCTTGGCGGCGAGCATGCCGGGCAGATGAGCTGCGCCGCCGGCGCCGGCGATGAGGCATTTCAGGCCACGGTCGGCGGCACGCGCCGCGTATTCGAACAGGAGGTCCGGCGTGCGGTGGGCGGACACCACGCGCGCCTCGTGGGGCACGCCCAGTTCCTTGAGCATGACGCAGGCATGTTGCATCACCTCCCAGTCGGAGGTGCTTCCCATCACCACGCCCACCAGCGGCTTGTCCATGTTCGCTCCCCGCGCCGGCTTAAGCCGGCGCAAAAAGCGGATTATAGCGGAGCAGGCTGCTCAGTCGCCGCCCTTGGGGGGTTGTCCGTCGCGGGTCGCCGCCAGGCTGGCAAGCATGGAGCTGGCAATGATCACGGCGACCAGCCCGAGGGCGAGCCCGGTGGGGACCTTGTAGAAATCCGCCACCAGCATTTTCGTCCCCACCAGTACCAGCACCAGTGCGAGGCCGTACTTGAGGAGATGGAAACGTGCGTGCATGTGCGCCAGCAGGAAATACAGGGCGCGCAGGCCCATGATGGCGAAGATGTTGGAGGTGAAGACGATGAAGGGGTCGGTGGTGATGGCGAAGATGGCGGGAATGGAATCCAGGGCGAAGATGAGATCCGAGGTCTCGATCAACACCAGCACCAAAAACAGGGGCGTAAACCAGCGCACGCCGTCGCGACGGCAGGTGAATCTTTCGCCGTGATAGCCCTCGGTGACGCGCAGATGCCCTCGCATCCATTTCAGCACCGGGTTCTTGTCCAGGCTGGGTTCGTGCTCGGCAAAGATGAGCATCTTGATCCCAGTGATCACCAAAAAGGCACCGAATAGATAAAGCACCCAGTGAAACTGGCTGACCACCCATACCCCTGCGAGGATCATTGCGGCGCGCAGGATGATGGCGCCCAGCACCCCGTAGAGCAGCACTCGGCGCTGGTATTCCGCGGGCACGGCGAAATAGCTGAAGATCATCAGGAACACGAAGATGTTGTCCACGGACAGGGACTTCTCGATGAGATAGCCGGTGAGGAACTCCAGCGCCTTGGCATTGGCTAGCGCCCGTCCCAGGGTGGCATCCAGATGCCACCAGATTAGGCCGCAGAAGGCGAAGGCGAGCAGCACCCAGACGGTGCTCCAGCCCAGCGCCTCCTTCGCCGAGACCCGGTGCGCGGCGCGCCCGCCCAGCAGGAACAGGTCCGCGGCGAGCATGACCAGCACGAACAAGACGAACCCCGCCCACAGGCCCGGTGTGCCGATGGTCACTGAATCCATGGCATCAACCGAGGGCGCGCAAGGCGGCGATGCGTTCTTCCAGCGGCGGATGGGTCATGAACAACCGCTTCAGACCGTGACCGATGCTGCCGGCGATGCCGAAGGCCGCCATCTTGTCCGGCAAGGGCGCGGTATGCACCCGGGCCAGACGTTCCAAGGCGGCGATCATTTTCTGGCGGCCCGCCAGCTGCGCGCCACCCCGGTCGGCACGGAATTCCCGTTGGCGCGAGAACCACATGACGATGAGGGAGGCAATAAGGCCCAGGATCAGCTCGGCGATGATCATGGTGACGAAGAAGGCCGGGCCGTGTCCTTCCTCGTTCTTGAAGATCACCCGGTCCACCGTGTGGCCGATCACCCGCGACAGGAACATGACGAAGGTGTTGACCACCCCCTGGATCAGGGCGAGGGTCACCATATCGCCATTGGCGATGTGGGACACCTCATGTCCCAGGACGGCTTCTGCCTCGTCCCGGGTCATGGACTGGAGCAGTCCCGTCGATACCGCGACCAGCGCGTTGTTCTTGTTCCAGCCGGTGGCGAAAGCATTGACCTCGGGCGAGTCGTAGATGGCCACCTCGGGCATGCCGATACCCGCCTGGCGCGCCTGACGCCGTACCGTCTCCACGAGCCACTGCTCGGCCTCGGAGCGGGGCTGGTCGATGACACGCGCGCCGACCGCCATCTTGGCGCTCCATTTGGAAAGCAGCAGCGAGAGGAAGGCGCCACCGAAGCCAAACACGGCAGCGAACACCAGTAACGCCTGGAGGTCGAGACCCTGGGCGGTGAGATAGGGTTCCACCCCCAGAATGCGCAGGGTGATGGACAGCATCACCACGATCGCCAGGTTGGTAGCGAGGAACAACAGGATGCGTTTCATGGCAGTCCTCCGTATCAGAGCAAAACTTGGCAAGTCATCATTGTAGGGGCGCTGCGCTAGAATAAAAGTCGAATATTTATGAACGAAAATTCGTAAAAATCGAATGATCAACCTGAGGCATCTGTATTACTTCTGGACCGTGGCCAAGACCGGCAGCGTCGCCGCCGCTGCGGAACGGCTGCATCTTGCGCCTCAGACCGTGAGTACCCAGGTGAAGCTGCTGGAAGACAGCCTGGGCACGCCCCTTCTCCAGCCCGCGGGTCGGCGCCTCAAACTGACGCCGGCGGGCAGCCGGGCGGCGGCCTACGCCGACGAGATCTTCGCCCTTGCTGAGGCGCTCAAGACCAGTCTGCGTAACAGTGGCGAGTTCGCGCAACCGCTGCGGGTGGGCATTTCCGACGCAGTGCCCAAGAATGTGGCTTACCGCTTGTTGGCGCCGGTGACGGAGCTTGCCGAGCCGGTGCGCCTGGTCTGCCAGGAAGGCAAGCTCGACCGGCTGCTAGCAGAGCTTGCCCTGCACCGCTTGGACGTGGTGGTGGCAGATCGCATGCTGCCGTCTACGGTGCGTGTCAAAGGCTACAACCACCGCCTAGGGGAATCGCAACTGGCCTTTTTCGCTGCCGCCCCACTCGCGCGGAGTTGCCGACGATTCCCCGCCTGTCTTGATGGGGCGCCCATGCTTTTGCCCGGGGAGGACTCCGCCTCGCGCCTACGTCTTCAGGAATGGTTCGAGGCACAGGGTGTACGGCCACGCATCGTGGGCGAGTTCGATGATGCGGCGCTGATGAAGGCCTTCGGCGAAGCGGGGCGGGGCATCTTCCCGGCGCCGGCGGTGCTGGCCGCAGAGGTGCAAGCACAGTACAAGGTGAAGGAGATTGGCCGCGCCAAGGGGGTGAACGAAGCCTATTACGCCATCACCGCCGAGCGGCGCATCAGCCATCCGGCGCTGCGTCTGGTGACCGAGGCGGCGCGCGACCGGCTATTTTCCCGGAGCGGACGGCCCGACTGAAGCACTTGCGCGCACTAGACGGCGCAC
The DNA here is from genome assembly GCF_039822265.1 of Thiobacter sp. AK1. NCBI lineage: Bacteria > Pseudomonadati > Pseudomonadota > Betaproteobacteria > Burkholderiales > Thiobacteraceae > Thiobacter > Thiobacter aerophilus. The sequence continues at coordinate 69,667 of NZ_JBAJEX010000002.1, read as the reverse complement.
GCGCCGCGTCAAACCTCAATCATGGCCAATCTGGGAGGCGCCCAAGGCCGCATTCACCGCCGTCACGCGCGCGGCGAAGAGGGCGGCGCGAATCGCCTCGCCGCTGTGATGCTGGCGGGCAATGGCACCGGCATCCACCGCCGCAGCCGCCTCGAAGGCGCGTGCCAGACGCTGTGCGCCAGGCATGGGGCGCTCCTCGTAGCCGGGTCGCCCCTGGTAATCCGCCGTGCAGGCCAGGAGAAAAGCGTGTAGCCGCGCCGGCTGGCGGAAGGCGTCCAGCCGGGTGAGCAGGGTGACCAGGGTTTCGGCATCGGCCTGGTCGGCGCGATGGGCCTCGCCATGCCAGCGCACCACCAGGCAGGCGAGATCGCGGCAGTCGTGGGGCACCCGCAGGCGTGTCGAGACGGCTTGCACCAGAGCCACGCCCGCTTGCTCGTGGCCGTCGTGGAAAGGCCACTGCTCGCGTGGGGTCACCCCTTTGCCCAGATCGTGGGTGAGGGCGGCGAAGCGCACCGGCAGCGTGCCTCCCAGCGCCGCTGCACGATCCACCACCCGCATCACGTGCACGCCGGTGTCCACTTCTGGATGGCTTTTCGGGTTCTGGGGCACGCCGAAGAGACGGTCCACTTCCGGCAGAAGCTTCGCCAGGGCACCGCAGTCGCGCAGCAGCTCAAACATGCGCGAGGGCTTGGCCTCCATCAGGCCGCGCGCCAGCTCCTGCCACACCCGTTCCGGCACCAAGGCATCCACCTCGCCGTTTCGCACCATCTCGCGCATGAGGGCGAGGGTTTCCTCGGCCACGGTGAAGTCCGTGAAACGCGCCGCGAAGCGGGCCACACGCAAGATGCGCACGGGGTCTTCCACGAAGGCCGGGCTCACATGGCGCAGCAGGCGTCGCTTAAGATCGAGGCGCCCGCCGTAGGGATCGATGTACTGACCGTTTTCGTCCTTGGCGATGGCATTGATGGTCAAATCGCGTCGGGCGAGATCCTCTTCCAGCGTCACCTCCGGCGCGGCATAGACGGTGAAGCCCTTGTAACCGCGACCACTTTTGCGTTCGGTGCGCGCCAGCGCGTATTCCTCGTGGGTTACCGGGTGCAGGAATACCGGGAAATCCTTGCCCACCGGCAGGAAACCATGCTTCACCATTTCTTCGGGCGTGGCGCCCACCACGACCCAGTCGCGGTCGGACACGGGCCGCCCCAACAGTTCGTCGCGCACCGCGCCACCCACCATGTAGATCTTCATCGCTGTTGTCCCAATGGCGGGTGCGCACCCTGCTTTAGCGGCGCGCCGCGTGGCGCAGGGCATCGTAACGGGAACAGACGGCTTGTGGGCCGATGTAATGGGGTGCTACCGCCTCCAGCGCCATCGGCTGGAAGCCGAACAGGGCAGGGAAGGGACAACGACAGACGCTGTCCACCTGCATGGCATAGTAGTTGTCGCGGGTCATGAGGCGTCCTGGCAGATGTTCCAGTAGCCAGGCGTTCCAGTAAGACAGACGGTCCGACAACGGCAGGATGAGGGGATGCTTGCCTTCCAGACGCGCCACGTATTCCACCAGCTCGCGGAAGGTATAGACCTTGGGGCCGCAAAGCTCATAGACCTGGCCATAGGTGGCGGGATTTTCCAAGGCCTCGGCAAAGGCGCGCGCCACGTCTTCCACGAAGACCGGCTGGAAGCGGGCATTGGGACAGGCGAGCGGAATCACCGGCAGGCGCCGCACCAACCTGGCGAGCAGGCTAAGGAAGGAATCGCCGCGGCCGAAGATCACGGACGGGCGGAACACCGTGGTGGCCATGGCCTGACCGCGGATGGACTTGGGTCCATCGAGATACCAGTTCTCATGCTCCCGATGGGGCAGATCCGCTTCCCGCACCAAGGCCTCGCCCACTCCCTTGGAGCGAGCATAGGCGCTTTGCGCCACCGGATTGGCGTTGAGGGCGCTCATGTGCAAAAGCCGCCGCACCCCCTGGCTGCGACAGGCATGGATGATCCGACGCGGCAGCTCCACATGCACTTCGTGGAAATCCCCACGCCGCGCGGTGGGCAGGTCCACGCGGCCGACCCGTTGCTCGTGCAGGATGCCCACCAGATTGATGGCGGCATCCATGCCTGCGAGCAGGCGCGATAGCGTGGCCGGATCGTGCACGTCTGCTTCTACCACCTCCACCTGGGGCAGTACCAGAAGCGCTTTGGCGCGCGCCGCGTGGCGCGTGGGTACGCGCACGCGGTAGCCCGACTCGTGCAGGCGGTGCACCACGTGCTGGCCAACGAAGCCGCTGCCGCCGAAGACGCAGACGGCCTGAATTTTGGGCAGGGTTTTTACCAAGGGAAGAGTCGGTGCGTGTGCTTCCATGCGAACCTTGGGGAAAGGGAATAAAGAAGCGACGCCGGGCGTCGCAAACCCAGGCATTCTACCCAAACCCGGCCAGCGGCCAAAGGCGGAGGAGACGGAAATCGGCCCGTTGGCCAAGGCCTATTGAGCATCACGTAAGTAGGTGACACCTTTGTGTCGTCCCCGCGAAAGCGGGGACCCAGGAACATGGCGAGGAAGACCCTGGATTCCCGCTTTCGCGGGAATGACGTTTGACCTACGCAGCCTGTCCACGACTTACGTAACGCTCAATAGCATCGTTGCACGCGAGCGGTGGATTCATTGAGTGTGACGCAAATCCGCGACCAGTTTCCGTCCAAAAGTCGTTGACGGGCTGCGTTGAGTGGACCGTCATTGCCGCGAAAGGGCAACCCAGAATGTTCCTGGCCATTTTTCTGAGTCCCCGCTTTCCCGGGGTCACACGAAGGTGTGACCTACTTGCGTGACACTCGCTAAAACCCCATCAGCCCCCCGCTTTCAGAAAGCGCATTTTCACCTTCGCGATCGAAAGATGGGGGCGTTCGTGCCGCCTGCGCGCCACCATTTCCCCAAGCCGGCCTTGCGTCGGCACCGGATGCGCCGAGCTTTCCGTGGGGCGAACCCCTGTTTTTACGCTGCGGGGGCTTGTATCCCGCTTTCCCTGTGCTAGCATTGCCGCACCGATTTCCCCCCAACCCACAAGGAGACGATATGGCCAAGGCCGCTGCACCCGCGAAAGCACCCACTAAGACCGAGATCATCGCCCATATCGCCGAACAGGCTGGCATCACCAAGAAGCAGGCCGGTGCCGCCCTCGCCGCGCTCCAGAGCATGGCGGGCAAGGCGCTCAAAAAGGGTGGCGTATTCATGATCCCCGGCTTCGTGAAGGCCAAGGTGGTGGTCAAGCCCGCTACCAAGGCGCGCAAAGGCATCAATCCCTTCACCAAGGAAGAGATGGTGTTCAAGGCCAAACCCGCCCGCAAGGTGGTCAAGGTCCAGGCCCTGAAGAATCTGAAAGACATGATCTGACGCACGGATTGCTCCGTGCCGAACGGACGCCGGGCCCGAACGGGTGACCCGGCGTTTTTTCTCGCAGCCATCCAGGCAGTGCTCATGGCGGGCAAAACGATCTCCGTCCTGGCGACCTTGTGGCTTGCGGCCTGTGCGGCAATGCCGCGCCACCAGACCGTGAAAGCATACCTGGCGCCGCCAGCGGTCCAGTCCTGCGTGGAAGGCTGCGCCCGCGAGCGCGAGCGCTGCCAGAAGGATTGCGGCGAACGTTTTCAGAGGTGCCGCCAGAGCCTGCTGCCCGAGGCCCAGGCACGTCATCAACAGCGTCTCAAGGAGTACGAGAGCGCGTTGGCCCAATACCGCTGGGAACTGGAACGCTACCGTCTGGAGCTGATGCTGGGCTGGGGTGGCTGCCACCCCTATTGGGGCGGCTGGCTCAGCTGGCCGCCCTTTCCGCCTGGGCCGCCTCCATCCGCGCCGACCCTGGAGAAGGAAATCGAGCGCCTGAGCCGGGAGCGGTGCGATCGCGACTGCGGCTGCGAGACGGCCTATGACGTCTGCTTCCAAGCCTGCGGTGGCAGCATCCGTTACGAGAACCGCTGTGTCGCGGGGTGTGCGGGCGCGCCCTAGACCCTGCCTTGATCAGCCGCCGGTGAGTTGCTTTTCGATGCGCCGGGCAAACACCGTCATTTCCTTGGCTGCCTGCTTGTCGCCTTTCTTTTCCGCGGTCTCGATGCCCTGGCGATAGGCTGCGAGCGCGTCTTCGAGTTGTCCCGCCTGGGCGAGCGCCTTGCCCAAAAGCTTCCAGGCGGCGGAATAGGCTGGCTCGAAGGCGAGCGCTGCGCGCAGATGGGCGGCCGCCTCCAGGGGTCGGTCGAGTTTCAGGTACTCGTTGCCCAGGGCGAAGCGCACGAGCGCGTTGTCTTTGCCGCTGGCCAGCATCTTTTCCAGGTTTTCCAGCGCCGGGTGCACCATGGCCAAGTTTCCCTACGGGTATAATCCGCGTTTCGCACCAGATCGTTAAGCGCAAACATGCAGCCCCATTATTCCCCCCGTGAGATCGAAGCTCAAGTGCAGGCCGAGTGGGAAGCATCCAATGCCTTCGTTGCCCGCGAGGATCCCGCCAGGCCCAAGTACTATTGCCTGTCCATGTTCCCCTATCCTTCCGGGAAGCTGCACATGGGACATGTGCGCAACTACACCATCGGCGATGTCCTGGCGCGCTTTTACCGCATGCGCGGCTACAACGTGATGCAGCCCATGGGTTGGGACGCCTTCGGCCTGCCAGCAGAAAACGCGGCGATGGCGAGCGGTGTGGCTCCAGCGCGCTGGACCTACGACAACATCGCCTATATGAAGCAGCAGCTCAGGCGCCTGGGCTTCGCCATCGACTGGACGCGCGAGGTGACCACCTGTCGTCCCGAGTATTACCGCTGGAACCAATGGCTGTTCCTGCGCATGCTGGAAAAGGGCATTGCCTACCAAAAAACCGGGCTGGTCAACTGGGATCCGGTGGACCAAACCGTGCTCGCCAACGAGCAGGTCATCGAGGGGCGCGGTTGGCGCACCGGCGCCGTCGTGGAAAAGCGCGAGATTCCCATGTATTACCTGGCCATCACGCGCTATGCGGAAGAGCTTCTGGCTGAGCTCGACCACCTGCCGGGCTGGCCCGAGCAGGTGAAGCTGATGCAGAAGAATTGGATCGGCAAGAGCCACGGCGTGCGCGTTGGTTTTCCCTATACCTTGCCGGATGGCCACCGTGACGTCCTGTGGGTGTTCACCACCCGCGCCGACACGCTGATGGGCGCAACCTACGTGGCGGTGGCGGCGGAACATCCCTTGGCGGCTTATGCCGCGCGCCGAAATCCTGGGCTTGCCGCCTTCATCGAGGAATGCCGCAAGGGGGGCGTGACCGAGGCGGAAATCGCCACCCAGCAGAAGAAAGGCATGCCCACGGGCTTGAGTGTCACCCATCCCTTGACTGGAGAGGCGCTGCCGGTGTGGGTGGCCAACTACGTGCTCATGGGCTACGGCGAAGGCGCGGTAATGGCGGTGCCGGCTCACGATGAGCGTGATTTCGAGTTCGCCAGCCAATATGGATTGCCGATCAAGGTGGTGATCGAACCCGTGGGGGGAACGGCCGCGCCCCTGCCCTTCGTGGAGCATGGACGCTGCGTCCGGTCGGGCAAGTACGATGGCCTCGAGTTCGAGCAGGCGGTGGAGGCGATCGCTGCGGATCTCGCCGCCAAGGGGCTGGGTGAGAAGAAGGTCACCTGGCGCCTGCGCGACTGGGGCATTTCCCGTCAACGCTACTGGGGCACGCCCATTCCCATCATCCACTGCGAGCACTGCGGCGAAGTACCGGTGCCGGATGACCAGTTGCCCGTGGTGCTGCCGGAAGATCTAATCCCGGATGGCTCTGGCAATCCGCTGGCCAAGTGCGAGGCATTTCTGCGCTGTAGCTGTCCCAAGTGCGGCCGCCCTGCGCGGCGGGAGACCGATACCATGGACACTTTCGTGGATTCGTCCTGGTACTTCCTGCGCTATTGCAGCCCGGATGCCGAGACGATGGTCGATGCCCGCGCCGACTATTGGATGCCCGCCGACCAATACATCGGTGGCATCGAACATGCCATCCTGCATCTGCTCTATGCGCGTTTCTGGACCAAGGTCATGCGCGATCTGGGACTGACGCGGATTAGCGAGCCCTTTGCCAACCTGCTCACCCAGGGCATGGTGCTCAACCACATCTTCTTCCGCCGCACGGAAAAGGGCGGCATTACCTATTTCGCGCCGGACGAGGTGGACATTCGCCGCGACGGGAAGGGCGCCATCATCAGCGCTGTGGCGCGGGCCGATGGTGAGCCGGTGGAATATGGCGGCATCGGCACCATGTCCAAGTCCAAGAAGAATGGCGTCGATCCCCAGGCCTTGATCGATCAGTACGGGGCCGACACCGCACGCCTGTTCATGATGTTCGCCGCGCCCCCCGAGAACACGCTGGAGTGGTCCGATGCAGGCGTGGAGGGTGCGTGGCGTTTCCTCAACCGGCTCTGGAAGCTGGTGTATGCCCACGTGGAAAAGGGCGTGGTCCCTGCCTATGCCGGCGGTGAGCTGCCGCCCGAGCTCAAGGCGTTACGTCGTCAGGTGCACGCCACTCTGCAGAAGGTGACCGACGACATCGGCCGCCGCAAGACCTTCAACACCGCCATCGCCGCGGTGATGGAGCTGGTCAACGCCCTGGGTAAAGTCACGGAGGACTCCTTGCCGGCGCGGGCAGTGATGCAGGAGGCGCTGGAGCTCGTCGCCCACATGCTCTGGCCCATCGTGCCCCACATTTGCGAGGCGCTCTATCGCGAGCTGCGCCCAGGCGCGAACCTCACCCACGCGAGCTGGCCGCAGGCGGATGCCAGTGCCCTGGTGGAGGAGGAGATCGAACTGGTGGTGCAGGTCAACGGCAAGCTTCGGGGCCAGATCCGGGTGCCGCGGGAGGCGGATCGCGAGACCATCGAAGCCCTGGCGCGCACCAACCCCAACGTGCAGAAATTCATCGCTGGCCAAACCATTCGCAAGGTGGTGGTGGTACCGGGCCGGCTCGTGAACATCGTGGCGGGCTGATCATGTTGCCACGCGTGATCGGTTTTTGCCTGCTACTCGTTCTCGCCGGCTGCGGCTTTGCGCTGCGCGGCGCGGCGAGCCTGCCCTACCAGAGTCTCTATATCGAAAACGCCGGCCCAGAGATGGGGGTGGAGCTGGCGCGCGCCATCCGCACCACTGACACCCGCGTGGTGGACGACCCTGCAAAAGCCCAGGCCGTGCTCCAGGTGCTGTCTCAGCAGCGGGAAAAGCAGATTCTCTCCATCAGTGGCGCCGGCCGCGTGAGCGAATACCGCCTCCTCTATCGTGTGACTTTCCGCGTGCGTGACGCGGCAGGCAAGGAACTGCTGCCGGTGCAAAGCATCGAGCTCGCGCGCGAGCTCACCTACGATGCCTCGCGCGCCCTGGCCAAGGAAGCCGAGGAAGCTGTCCTCTACCGTGACATGCAAAGCGACGCCGTGCAGCAGATCCTGCGCCGGCTGGCGGGGCGTCGCCCCACTTTCTAGCCATGCAGGTGCGGGCGGCCGATCTGTCCCGGCATCTGGCGTGCGGACTCGCGCCGTTGTACGTGATCACGGGCGATGAGCCGCTGCTGGTGATGGAGGCGGTGGATGCCATCCGCGCCGCGGCAGTTACCCAGGGTTATACCGAGCGCGAAGTGCTCACCGTGGAAGGCGGCTTCAGATGGACCGAGCTGGCCGCGCGCGGCGCGAGCCTGTCTTTGTTTGCGGCACGGCGCATGCTCGAGTTGCGCATTCCTGGGGGCAAGCCCGGCGTGGAAGGTGCGGCTGCGTTGGAAGCCTATTGTGCCAGCCTTCCGCCCCATACCCTCACCGTGATCACCCTGCCGCGCGTCAACCGGCGCGCCGCCCAGGCCAGCTGGTTCCAGGCCTTGGCCCATGCGGGCATGGTGGTGGACATTGCCCCCGTGGAGCTCGAGCAGCTGCCCGACTGGCTGGCGGAGCGCCTGGCGCGCCAGGGACAGAGCGCCGATGCACAGACGCTGCGCTTTCTCGCCGAGCAGGTGGAGGGCAATCTCCTCGCCGCCCACCAGGAAGTGCAGAAACTGGGCCTGCTCTACCCCCCGCGCCGCCTCAGCTTCGAAGAAGTGAGCGAGGCGGTGCTGGACGTCTCCCGTTACGACGTATTCCAGCTCGCCGACGCCATGCTCGCGGGCCAGGTGGCGAGGCTGGCGCGCATCCTGGATGCGCTGGCGGCGGCAGGGGAAAAACCGGTGCCGGTGCTGGGCGTTCTGGCTTGGGCCATCCGCGGGCTGGCGCGCGCCCGCGCGGCCTTGGATCGCGGCGTGGCGATGGAGGTCGCGCTGCGGGAAGCGGGCTTTTGGGGGTCACGCCAGCAGCTGGCGCGCCGGGCTTTGGCCAAGCTCTCGGCGGGTCGGCTCGCCGCCGCCCTGGGGTGGGCAGCGGAAGTTGATAGAATGAGCAAGGGGTTGGCAGCGGGCGACGTGTGGGATGGCTTGCTGCAGCTCGCCTTGCGCATCGCCCGGCCGGCTTAGAGAATTTCTGCAAAAGCGCGCCGCTTTTTCGAAGGCTTTCGTGGGCACTCCTTAAGATGGACATCAAACAGTACATGAAGCAAGTGGGCCAGCAGGCCCGCGCCGCTTCCCGCGTCATGGCGCGGGCGGACACCCGCGTCAAGAACCACGCGCTCATCACCATGGCCGCTGCTATCGAGCGGGATGCGGAGAAACTCCTCGCCGCCAATGCGCGCGATCTGGAGCACGCGCGCGCCGCCGGGCTGGAGTCCGCGCTGCTCGATCGCCTCGCCTTGAACGCCAAGACCGTGGCGGGCATGGCCGAAGGTTTGCGTCAAATCGCGGCCCTGCCGGATCCGGTGGGGAGCATCACGGATCTCAATTACCGGCCCTCGGGCATCCAGGTGGGGCGCATGCGCGTGCCACTGGGTGTGATTGGCATCATTTACGAGGCGCGCCCCAATGTCACCGCGGACGCGGCGGGCCTGTGCCTCAAGAGTGGCAATGCCGCTATCCTGCGGGGCGGCTCGGAAGCGATCCACTCCAACCAAGCCATCGCCGCCTGTGTGCGCGAGGGGCTCCTCGCCGCCGGCCTGCCGGAGACGGCGGTGCAGGTGATCGAAACCACGGACCGGGCGGCAGTGGGCGAGCTCATCACCATGAAGGAATACGTGGACGTGATCGTACCCCGCGGCGGCAAGGGGCTCATCGAGCGGCTGATCAACGAGGCGCGCATTCCCGTGATCAAGCATTTGCATGGCGTATGCCACGTCTATATCGACGATCGGGCCGATTTGGACAAGGCGGTGAGAATCGCCGACAACGCCAAAACCAGCCGCTACGGCACCTGCAACACCATGGAGACACTCTTGGTGGCCGAAGGCGTGGCGGCTGCGGTGCTGCCGCGCATCGCGAGGATCTATGCCGAGAAGGGCGTGGAAATGCGCGGCTGCGACAAGTCGCGTGCCATCGTCCCGGAGATGAAACCCGCCAGCGAGGAGGACTGGAGCACTGAGTATCTCGCTCCCATCATTTCCATCCGTGTCGTCCCGGACATGGACGCCGCCATCGAGCACATCAACACCTATGGTTCCCAGCATACCGATGCCATCGTCACCGAAGACTACACGCGGGCGCGGCGCTTCCTGCGCGAGGTGGATTCCAGCTCGGTGATGGTCAATGCCTCCACGCGTTTCGCCGATGGCTTCGAATACGGCCTCGGCGCGGAGATCGGCATTTCCACCGACAAGATCCACGCACGCGGCCCGGTGGGGCTGGAAGGGCTCACCTGCCAGAAATTCGTCGTGCTGGGCGACGGCCAGGTGCGGACGTGACGCGCCAGCGGCATGGCGGCAGCACGCGGGGGCCACGGCGGTTGGCCATGGGCCATCCATGATCGGCATCCTGGGCGGCACCTTCGACCCCATCCACTATGGGCATCTGCGCCTGGCCCAGGAGGTGGCGGAAGGGGTGGCGCTCAACGCGGTGCGCTTCATCCCCACCGGCAAGCCCTGGCACCGCGCCCCGCCCCACGCCTCGGGTTGCCATCGGCTGGCCATGGCGCGGCTGGCCTGTGCGGGCAATCCCCTGTTTTGGGCGGATGCGCGCGAGGTGGCAAGCCAAGCGCCGGGCTATACCGTGGATACTTTAAGCGCTCTGCGCCAAGAACTGGGCCAAGACCTGCCCCTGTGTCTCATCCTCGGCGCCGATGCCTTTCTGGGACTCACCAGCTGGCATCGCTGGCCTTTGCTATTCGAGCTGGCCCACATCGTGGTGGCGCAACGTCCCGGTTTCCCGTCGCCCGACGATCAGGCGGGCCTGCCGCCTGCCCTGGCTGCGCAGTGGCGCGCACGGCGTGTGACGGACACCGCGGCCTTGCGAAACACGGCTGCGGGCCACATCTACCTGCAGACCATCACGGCCCTCAACATTTCTGCCACCCGCATTCGCGCCGACCTGGCTGCGGGCCGGAGCGCCCGCTACCTGCTGCCGGACATCGTGCTCGATTACATTCACCGCAACCGACTCTATGAACGAAGCCCCCAACAGTGAAACCCTGCGCCAAGTGGTCGTGGCCGCCCTGGAAGACATCAAGGCCAAGGATATCGTGGTGATGGACGTGAAGCATCTTACTGCCATCGCCGACTTCATGATCGTGGCCAGCGGCGAGTCTGCGCGTCAGACCAAGGCGCTGGCGCGCAACGTGACAGAGAAGGCCAAGGCCGCGGGTGCCCAGGTCATGGGCGTGGAGGGCGAGGAGGCCGGCGACTGGATCCTGGTGGATCTGGGTAGTGTGATCGTCCACATCATGCACCCTGCGGTGCGCGCCTATTACAACCTGGAAGAACTCTGGGGCGCCTCACCCAGCCGGGCCCGCCGCAACGCACCGTAATCGCATGCGGCTGGCCATCATCGCCGTCGGCACTCGCATGCCGGACTGGGTCGAAGCAGGGTTCGCCGAATATCAGAAACGCATGCCGCGCGAAGCGCGCATCGAGTTGATCGAAATCCGTCCCGAAAAACGCGAGAGTGGCCGCAGCAAAGAGCAGGTGCTGCAAGCGGAAGCGGCGCGCATCGAGGCGGCGCTGCCGCGGGGCGCGCTGCGGGTGGTGCTGGACGAGCATGGCCAGGGTCTCACGAGCCGGCTGCTCGCCGCCAAGCTCGACGCGTGGCTTGCCAGTGGGCGCGACGTGGCTTTCCTGATTGGTGGCGCCGATGGGCTGGCTTACGAGATCAAGCGCCAGGCCGATCTGACCTGGTCGCTCTCGCCTCTCACCCTGCCCCATGGCCTGGTGCGGGTGCTGGTGGCAGAGGCCCTCTATCGCGCCATGAGCATCCGCCAGGGCCATCCCTATCATCGGCCATGAGCATGGGTCCAACCTGGTTCGTTATCTATGGCGGCGTGCTGCTATGGTCCGCCATCGCACCGCGAGACTATTTCACTTGGTTCTTGGAAGTCCTGCCGGCGCTCATTGCCTTGCCGCTGCTGATGGCGACGCGCCGGCGCTTTCCCCTCACGCCCCTGGCTTACTGGCTGATCCTGGTCCACGCGGTGATCCTCATGGTGGGAGGCCACTATACCTATGCGCACGTGCCGCTTTTCGACTGGCTACGCGAGGTCTTCCACTGGCAGCGCAACAATTACGACAAGGTGGGACACCTGGCCCAGGGTTTCGTCCCGGCCATGTTGGCAAGGGAAATCCTGATCCGGCTCGATGTCATTCGCGGCCGGGGCTGGCTGAACTTCTTCATCCTCTGTTTTTGCCTGGCCTTGAGCGCAGCCTATGAACTGATCGAGTGGGCGGTGGCGGCAGCCTCGGGTGATGCGGCGGTGGCTTTCCTCGCCACCCAGGGGGACGAATGGGACACGCAGTCCGACATGGCCTTCGCCTTGGCAGGTGCGATTCTCGCCCTCATCATCCTGACGCGCCTGCACGACCGCCAGCTCGCACGCCTGAGCCCTCGCTCATGAAGCACGCCGCGCCCCTGATCTACCTCGCTTCCCAATCGCCGCGCCGGCGCGCACTGCTGCGCCAGCTGGGCATTCCCCACCGCGTCTTGGTGCCCGATGTCAACGAAGCACCCCTGCCGCGCGAGACGCCGGAGGACCACGTGCGGCGGCTGGCGCGTATCAAGGCCGAGGTGGGCGCGATGCGCGTGCTAAAGCGTCGCTGGCCGCCCCTACCGGTGCTGGCGGCAGACACCGTGGTGGTGCTGGGCCGCACCCTTCTCGGCAAGCCCGTCGATGCTGCGGAGGCGGCGGCCATGCTGGCGCGCCTGTCAGGACGCCGCCACCGGGTGCTCACGGCCGTGGCGCTGGCGTTTCAAGGTAAACTCCAGCTTGCCCTATCGGATACGCAGGTGGTGTTTCGGCGCCTTGCAGCATCCGAGATCGAAGCCTATGTGGCCAGTGGTGAGCCGCTGGACAAGGCAGGGGGTTATGGGATTCAGGGCCGGGCGGCGGCGTTCGTGCGTCGCATCGAGGGCAGTTACAGCGGAGTGATGGGCCTGCCCCTGTTCGAGACGGCTGAGCTTTTGCGAAAGATCGGAATCCGCATACCGTGAGCGAAGAAATCCTGATCAACGTCACGCCCCAGGAAACGCGTGTGGCGGTGATGCAGCAGGGCGTGGTACAGGAACTGCACATCGAGCGGGCGAGCAGCCGAGGCTTGGTGGGCAACATCTACCAGGGCCGGGTGGCGCGCGTGCTGCCCGGCATGCAATCGGCCTTCGTGGAGATCGGCCTGGAACGGGCTGCTTTTCTGCACGTGGCCGACATTTGGCAGCAGAAGGCGCAGGAGGGAAAGCCGATCGAGAAAATCCTGCACGAGGGACAGACCCTACTGGTCCAGGTGATCAAGGATCCTATCGGCACCAAGGGGGCGCGCCTGTCCACGCAAGTGAGCATTGCCGGACGGCTGTTGGTCTATCTGCCCCAGGAGACCCACATCGGCATTTCCCAACGCATCGAAGACGAAGAGGAACGCGAGCTGTTACGCGAGCGACTCCTGCATCTGCTGCCTCTTGATGCTCGTGGTGGCTACATTGTGCGCACCAGTGCGGAGACGGCCAGCGAAAGCGAACTTGCCGCCGATATCCAGTATTTGCAGCGCATCTGGCAGGGCATCGAAGAAAAGGCGCGTAGCGCCCCGCCCCAGACCCTGCTCTACCAGGAGCTCGACCTCCCCTTGCGCGTGCTGCGCGACTTCGTCCACGACGACACCGCGCGCATCCTGGTGGACTCCCGCGAGACCTACGGGCGCATGCAGGCCTTCGCTGCCAGCTATGTGGCTAACGTCGCGCCGCGCATCGAGCATTACCAGGGCGAGCGACCCCTGTTCGACCTCTACCAGGTGGAAGCGGAAATCGAGAAGGCCCTTTCGCGCAAGGTCGCGCTCAAGTCTGGCGGCTATCTCATCATCGATCAGACCGAGGCGCTCACCACCATCGATGTGAACACCGGTGCATTCGTCGGCGGGCGCAACTTTGACGACACCATCTTCAAGACCAATCTCGAGGCCGCCCACGCCATCGCGCGCCAGCTGAGGCTGCGCAATCTGGGCGGCATCATCATCATCGACTTCATTGACATGGACAACGCGGAACACAAGGCGGCGGTCCTGGAGGAGTTCCGCAAGGCCTTGGCGCGCGATCGCACGCGCATGACGGTGAACGGCTTCACCGCGCTGGGACTGGTGGAGATGACGCGCAAGCGTACCCGAGAAAGTCTTGCCCATGTGCTGTGCGAGCCCTGTCCCGTCTGCCAAGGGCGGGGCGAGCTCAAGACCCCGCAGACCGTCTGCTATGAGATCCTGCGTGAACTGCTGCGCGAGGCTCGCCAGTACAATGCGCGGGAATTCCGCATCCTCGCCTCGCAGCCGGTGATCGACCTGTTCCTGGACGAGGAATCCCAGAGCCTCGCCCAGCTTGCCGACTTCATCGGCAAGCCCATCTCGCTGCAGGTGGAAAACCAGTACACCCAGGAGCAGTACGACATCGTCCTGATGTAGCTCGGCGTGGGTTTGGCAAGCCCACAAGAACGGGTGGCGAACGACGGCGAGCCGTCTTCGGCGCAGGGATCACTTCATCGTGCCGGGCACCGTGGGCAACCCGGCACACCGCATTCGGGCCAGATGACGCGGGAGCCGGAGAGACCGAAATGCGGCCTATTGAGCGCTACGGAAGTCGTTGACAGGCTGCGTAAGTCAAACGTCATTCTCGCGAAAGCGGGAATCGAGGGTATTCCTCACCATGTTCCTGGGTCCCCGCTGCATAAGTTCAGAAACCTTTGGCACTGCTTCGATGACGGAGGAACGCCATGCAAGGGCAGCACATTGGATACAGGATCAGGGGGTTTTACCGGGCAGCGGGATTGCGGCATCTTTGGCAGATGACGCCCAAAGATGCCCAAGCACGACTCGGCGCCATGCCCGGCAACGCCTGAAGCCCGTGCGCCGTCACCCCAAGCCGCGCAAGCCCAAGGCCGTCACGGTCGTCCCATGGCAGCACCTGGCGGTGGATACCATCGAGCGGGTGCGCGATAGACTTCGCCGCGACTTCCTTACCTTCATCGATCCGACCAGCCGCTTCGCCTTTGGCCTGGCGATCCCAAGCAAAACCAGCCGCCACCGCCGCCGCACTCATACAATTCTTCCTCCAACATCAACCCGAGTGGCAAAGCTGGGGGATCCATACATTGAGTTGACACACACCGCGCCTGACCGCTATATTTATGTGAATATAGCGAGGTGGCGCAATGCAAAATAGGCAACCTCCTGCTAGGCGCAAGCATCGGTGTAAGGCGCTGTTTTTCCTTCGGTGTTTGTAAGATGGTGGTTGCGCAGGGCCGGTGATGATCACCACCGGCACCGAAAAAACACTCGGCCTGAAGGTGGGCGACGCAGTCTGCGCGCTGATCAAGGCGAGCCATGTCATCCTCGGGGTGGACCAAGCATCTCACCTCGCTTGCCGGCTCCGGGCCTGTGCCCGGGGCCGCCTTTTTCCCTTTGTTGTGACAAAACCTGACGGAGTGTGAGATGACACGATTCACCCATGTGCTGCGCGGTGCCGCGTTGCTGCTGGCCCTGCCCCTGGCGTTTGCAGCGCAGGCACGCGCCGAAACCATCACGGTGGCGGTTGCCGCCAACTTCAAAAAACCCGCCGAGGAAATCGGCGTGCTGTTCAAGGCCAAGACCGGCAACGAGGTGAAGTACGCCTTCGGTGCCACCGGTCAGTTCGCTGCGCAGATCCGCAACGGCGCGCCGTTCGACGTGCTGCTCGCCGCCGACGACACGACGACCAAGGCGCTGGCCAAAGAGGGCCACGCCGTCGCCGCGACCGATTTCATCTACGCCCGCGGCGCGCTCGTGCTCTACAGCACGACGCTGCCGGTGAAGGCGCAGGGCGAGCAGATCCTGCGCAAGGGTGACTTCCAGCATCTGGCGATCGCCAACCCAAAGACCGCGCCCTACGGTGCCGCAGCGATCGAGGCGATGAAAAAAATGGGCGTGTATGAGGCGATCAAACCAAAGATCGTCGAGGGGCAGAACATCGGCCAGACCTTCGACTTTGTCGCCACCGGCAACGCGCAGGCGGGCTTCGTCGCGTTGTCGCAGGCGATCGGTGCGGGCAAGGGGCAGTGGTGGGTGGTGCCGCAGGCCGACTACAGCCCGATCGACCAGAGCGCGGTCGTGCTCAAGCCCGGCGCCGACAAGCCGGCGGCCAAGGCGTATCTGGACTTCCTGCGCGGGCCCGAGGCGCGTGCCGTGATCGACAAATACGGCTACACCATCCCGCAGTAAATCGGGGTGCACGCGCGTGGTGGAGCTTTTCGGTCATGCCATCGACCTCGGCCCGCTGTGGCTGACGCTCGAAGTCGCGAGCATCTCGACCGCCATCCTGCTGGTTCCGGGGATTGCGATCGCCTGGGTGCTGGCGCACTGGAAGTCGCCGCTGCGCGCTGCGGTCGAGGCGGTGGTCGCGCTGCCGCTGGTGCTGCCGCCGGTGGTGCTGGGCTTTTATCTGCTGGTTTTCCTCAACCCGCAGGGCTGGCTGACGCAGACGTTGCATAGCCTGGGCTATGAGGGGCAGCTCACCTTCAACAAAATCGGCCTGATCATCGGCTCGGTGGTGTATTCGCTGCCGTTCATGGTGCAGCCGTTGCTGCGCGCGTTCGAGGCGCTGCCGCAGAACCTGCTCGATGCCGCGGCCACCCTGCGCGCCGGCTGGTGGGACCGCTTTTTCAACGTGGTGCTGCCGCTGTCGCGCGGCGGCCTGATCGTCGCACTCACCCTCACCTTCGCGCACACGGTGGGCGAGTTCGGCGTGGTGCTGATGGTCGGCGGCAACATCCCGGGCAAGACGCGGATGGTGTCGATCGACATCTACAACCATGTCGAGGCGATGGAGTATGCGCAGGCGCACATCCTCTCGGCGCTGATGCTGGTGTTTGCGGTCATCGTGCTGACCGTGGTCTACGGCCTGTACCGGCAAGGCAGTCGGGAGCACGCAGCATGATGCAGGAACCGAGCGATGCCGCCGTGCGCGGCGAGCTTGCCGTGCGGCTCGGTGCCTTCACGCTGAACACGGGCACATTCTCTTGGCCGCTCGACGGCATCACCGCGATCTTCGGCCGCTCCGGCTGCGGCAAGAGCACGCTGCTGCGCGCCATCGCCGGGCTGATCCCGCGGGTGCACGGTCGGCTGGAGGTGGGCGGCGTGGTCTGGCTCGACGGCGCGCGACAGACGCCGCCGATGGCGCGCAACGTCGGCTATGTGTTCCAGGACGCGGCGCTGTTTCCGCACCTCACCGTGCGCGGCAATCTGGAGTTTGCCGCGCGCCGCGCCCCCGGCGGCGTCGACGCGGCGGCCGTGCAGGCGCAGGCCGAAGCGGTCGGCATCGCGCATCTGCTGGAGCGGCGCATCGGTGCGCTGTCCGGCGGCGAAAAACAGCGGGTGGCGATCGCGCGCGCGTTGCTGTCGCGGCCGCGGCTGCTGCTGCTCGACGAGCCGCTGGCTGCGCTGGACTGGCGCGCCAAGGACGATCTGCTCGAACTCATCGCCGAGCTTGCGCAAAGCCGCAGCTTGCCGATGCTGCTGGTCAGCCACGCGCCAGAGGAGATCGAGCGTCTGGCGCAGCGCGTGGTGTTCATGGACGCCGGGCGCATCCTGCGCGTGGAACCGCTGGCCGATGCGCTGATGCGCGCGGACTCGCCGCTGTTCGACCGCCTCGGGCCGGTGGCCGTGCTCGAAGGGCAGGCCAGCACGCTGGCCGAGGGCCTGGCGCAATTGCACATCGACGGCAGCCTGCTCACCTTTCCTGGCATTGCGGCGAGCCCCCGGGCGCGGCTGCGGGTGTACGCGCGTGACGTGGCGCTGGCGCGCCGCGTGCCCGCAGACATCAGCATGCTCAACCACCTTCCCGCGCGCATCTGCAGCTTTGCCGAAAGCCGCCGCGGCCATGTCCTGGTGCGGCTCTGTCTAGCCGACGGGCAAGGGCTATGGAGCGAGATCACCGAAACCGCCCTTGCGGCGCTGCAGCTCAGAGAAAACGAGACCGTGATTGCGCTGATCAAGGCCGCGTCGGTGGAGCGTTGACATGCAGACCAACACGATATCCTCCCTCACCTCTCGTCATGTTCCGTCCCCTGCGGCGCCAAGGGCTTTGCAGCGACGCGCGCCCGGGAGCGTGTGGATGTGATCATCGGCGATGCCGATTTCATCGATCACGCCAAAGACCTCGACCTGACGCAGCGCCAGACGCTGGGCAAGGATCGGGGCACAGGTGATGGCGTTGCTGCCCCGCGATTTCCGGAGCGGTTCCAATTCCACCTGGGCCAGCGCATGCAGCCCAACCTGGTCGACGCCAACGGAACGCAGTCGGGTCGGTTCCAGGGAGCAGCCACCTAACTCGACGAAATCGCTTCCAGGCAGGCGTTGCGCACGGCTGACGATAAGCCGGACAGCCAATGTTTACGCGAGGAGATCGCCGCGCTGGCTGAGGCGTCGGGCGAGACGGACGCACAGGTCGGGCCAAAGGGCCTCGGGGAGGTCGAAGGCCCTGCCGAGGTTGAGAAGGGTGGATTCGCGAACTCGAGTGCCTTCACGCCGAGACTCGACCAGGCGGTAGATGTGGGAGGCGACCCCGTCGGCGTTGCGGCGGCTGGGGAGCAGCGGATGGATATGCCGAAGGGGTAGCGCTTGGCAAGCGCTTTGTGGGGTGTCGTAAGAATTGAGGTGAATTGAGGGGAAGGTTGTTAAATGACCTTCCCCCGACCTCAGGGCCGACTACATCCTGGCCAACCCGCCGTTCAACGTGAAGCGCCGGGGCGGTGAGCACCTCAGAGAGGACAAGCGCCGGAAGCACGGGGTGCCGCCCGTCGGGAACGCCAACTTCGCCTGGGTCCAGCACATGATCCACCACCTCGCGCCCACGGGGCTCGCCGGCTTCGTCCCCGCCAACGGCTCGATGTCGTCCAACCAGGCGGGCGAAGGTGAGATCCGCAAGAACATCATCGAGGCGGACCTCGTGGACTGCATGGTGACCCTGCCCGGCCAGCTCTTCTACTCGACGCAGATCCCCGCGTGCCTCTGGTTCCTCGCGCGGGACAAGCGCTTTCTCCCCTCTCCCTCTGGGAGAGGGGCAGGGGGTGAGGGCCGCGACCGCCGCGGCCAGGTGTTGTTCATCGATGCCCGCAAACTGGGGCAGATGGCGGACCGCACCCACCGGGCGCTCACTGCCGAGGACACCCGTAGGGTCGCCGACACCTACCACGCCTGGCGCGGCGACCCCGACGCGTGCGAGTACCGGGACGTCGCCGGCTTCTGCAAGAGCGCCACGCTGGAGGACATCCGCAAGCACGGCTACGTGCTCACCCCCGGGCGCTACGTCGGCGCGGCGCAGCAGGAGGACGACGGGGAGCCTTTCGAGGAAAAAATGGCGCGGCTCTCCAGCCAGTGGCGTGCGCAGCGTGAGGAAGCCGCCAGGCTCAATGCGGCGATCGAGGACAACCTGAAGGCGCTGGGGTTTTGAACCGAGCGTTGACGATGGATCCAAACGGCCGACATAATAAACTCACAGTTTATTAAGCACCGGGTTTTGGGCCATGAATAACGCAGATGAAAATAAGGCAGGACGCGCCGGCCGCTACGTCCGCCAGCTCACGGGCTATCGCGCCTTCATCCCGGCACCGCTGCCGCCCAATCCGCCGCTCGATCTTGGCGCTCCGCTGCGCGAGCGGCTCTCGGCTGCCGACTACGCCCTCGGTCGGCTCGACGGCGCCGTGCTCACGCTGCCCAATCCTGACCTCTTCGTCTTCATGTACGTGCGCAAAGAGGCCGTGCTGTCCAGCCAGATCGAAGGCACGCAGTCTTCCCTGCAAAACCTGCTCGCCGCCGAAGCGCAGCTCTTCGACCCGGACACGCCCAAGGACGTGAACGAAGTTGCCAACTACGTGCGGGCGATGAACCTGGGGCTCGAACGGCTACGTGAACTCCCGATCTCAGTGCGGCTGATCCGCGAAATCCACGCTGAACTCATGCGCGGCGTGCGCGGCGGCCGCCTGCAACCGGGCGAGTTGCGCACCAGCCAGAACTGGATCGGCCCCGCGGGCTGCACCCTTGCCACCGCCCGCTTCGTGCCCCCGCCGCCGCACGAAGTGCCGCAGGCCCTCTCCCACCTGGAAACATTCCTGCACGACGGCGCCGGCCTGCCGCCGCTGGTACAGGTGGGGCTTGCCCACGCCCAGTTCGAGACCATCCACCCGTTTCTGGACGGCAACGGTCGCATCGGGCGGCTCTTGATCACCTTTTTGCTCACCGAGAAACGGCTGCTCGCCAAGCCCGTGCTGTATCTGTCGCATTACTTCAAGCAGCACCGCGCCGAATACTACGAACGCCTACAAGCCGTGCGCGATGCGGGCGACTGGGAGGGCTGGCTCGGTTTTTTTCTCGCGGGCGTCGAGGCGGTCAGCCGTGAAGCCACGGCCACCGCCGCGGCCATCCTGCGCATGCGCGAGGACTACCGCGCCAAGATCACCGAACACCTCGGCCGCGCCGCCGCCAACGGCCAGCGCGTCATGGACCGCCTGTTCGAGCACCCCATCGTCAGCGTGGCCACCGTGCGCGAATGGCTCGGTATCACACCCGCCGGAGCCAACCAGATCGTCGCGCGCCTCGAAGCGATCGGACTGTTACGCGAGATGACCGGCTACGCCCGCAACCGGCGGTTTCGTTTTGATCCGTATCTGCGGCTGTTCGAGGAGGCGGCGGAATGAACAACTCGGCGCTGGCGAAATGGCAGGGCGAAGCCGCGCGGCGGGGTGCGGCGATTGAAGCCGACTTGAAGGAGGTTGGGTATGGCGGGCGAGTGGCCTGAGACGCCGCTCGGCGAACTCGTCCAGAACTTCGACTCCCGGCGAGTACCGCTATCGAACCGCGAGAGGGAGAAGCGTCGTGGCGACTATCCCTACTACGGCGCCACCGGAATCATGGATTACGTCGATGGCTTCCTGTTCCAAGGGCTACATCTTTTCCTAGCTGAAGATGGCTCCGTTGCGCGGCCAGACGGCAAGCCTTTCCTGCAACTCGTCGATGGCAGGTTCTGGGTTAACAACCATGCGCACGTGCTGAAGGTAGCAACTGACGAGGACACCAAGTTCCTGTACTACGCACTCTCGACAGTAGCCATCGGCCCGACAAAAAAAGGGCCGTCTTGCAGCATGGCTGGGCGTGACTTCATTCCGGCGGCGAAGCGCCCGAATGCGCGGGCGGCGGCATGCAGCGCAGCGCGGCAGGGAATGGCGTAATGGGTGGCCACGCGGGGAGGCCAGGGGAATGGGGCGGCACCTTGCCGTCACCCGTAGATCGCGCCTTCCAGCCGGTGACGTACGTATGCCCCTTGCAAAATTTCCCATCTTGTTTGCCAAGGAAGGAAAGCTGCTGCCGGCATCACGCAGGCTGCTTCCGGCGCCGCGGAGGCGCGTCATGAATTTCGGCCGGCGTCGGACGGGTGATCGGGTTCAGGCCTTGCGCCGGCTGCCATCGAAGCGGGTGCGGGCGGCCAGGATCTTGGGTTGGTGCCGTTGCGCCCACTCGATCAGACCCTTGAGGGGCGGCATCAGCGAATTCCCGAGCGGGGTGAGCCCGTAGCGCACCGAGGGCGGTGTCGAGGGCGTGACCTCGCGCCAGATCAGCCCGTCGCGCTCCAGGTGGCGCAGGGTCTCGGTGAGCATCCGGCGCGAGATGTCGGGCACGGAGCGGGCCAGCGCATTGAAGCGCTGCGGGCCTTGGGCCAGGGTCACCAGGATCAGGGTGGACCATTTGTCGCCCAGGCGGTCCAGCACGTCGCGCACGGGACAATGCTTGTGTTGGCCAGGGCGCGCCGGCGCCACGGGGGCGGGGTTCAGGTCGTCGGGTTTCATGGCGGTTCCTCGCAGGTAACCAGGGGCGGCGGCGGTGCCTTCTTGTGCGACGCTCAAGGTTACTTTATAAGACCAACACCCGCAAATGAACCACGAGGAGACCCGCATGAAGCTCTATTACAGCCCGGGCGCTTGTTCCCTCTCACCGCACATCGTGCTGCGCGAGGGCGGCTTCGATTTCCGGCTGGAGCGCGTGGATCTGCAGAGCAAGCAGACCGAGACCGGCACCGACTACCGTACTATCAACCCGCTGGGGTATGTCCCGGCCCTGCAGCTCGACGACGGCAGCATCCTCACCGAGGGTCCGGCCATCGTGCAGTATCTGGCCGACCGCGTGCCGGAAAAACGCCTCGCGCCGCCCGCCGGCACGCTGGAACGCTATCGCCTGATGGAGTGGCTCAATTTCATTTCCACCGAATTGCACAAGGGGTTCGGCGCGCTGTTCAACCGGGCGTTTCCGCAGGAAGCCAGAGCGATCATCCAGACACAGCTTGCCCAGCGCCTCGCGCATGTGGAGCGCAAGCTCGGCACCGGTCCCTATGCGATGGGCCAGGATTTTTCCGTGGCCGACGCCTATCTCTTCACCGTGCTGGGTTGGGGCGAATATGTGAATGTGGACCTCGCGCCCTGGCCGGCGCTCCTCGCCTATCTGGGCCGCGTGGCGGCCCGTCCCGCCGTCCAGGCCGCGCTCGCGGCCGAAGGCCTGGTCCCCGCAAAATAAGGAAAACGCCATGACGATCTTGTTCACGCCCCTTCAACTCGGTCCCCTGCATCTGCCCAACCGCATCGTGATGGCGCCCATGACCCGCTGCCGGGCGCTGGGCAATGTGCCGAATGATCTGATGGCGAAGTATTACAGCCTGCGCGCCGAGGCCGGGCTCATCATCACCGAAGGCACCTCGCCCTCGCCCGACGGCCTGGGCTATGCCCGCATTCCGGGCCTCTATTCCGAAGCGCAAGTTTCCGGCTGGCGCAAGGTGACGGACGCCGTGCATCAGGCAGGCGGACGCATTTTCGTGCAGCTCATGCACTGCGGGCGGGTGGCGCATCCGGCCAACCTGCCGGCGGGCGCGCGCATCCTCGCGCCTTCGGCCATCGCCGCGCCGGGCGAGATGTGGACCGACAGCGAAGGCCCGCAGCCCCATCCCGTGCCCGCGGAGATGAGCGAAGCGGATATCGAAACAGCCATCCAGGAATATGCCGCCGCCTGCAGAAACGCCCTGGCGGCGGGCTTCGACGGCGTCGAGCTGCACGGCGCCAACGGCTACCTCATCGACCAGTTCCTCAACACCGCGTCCAACCACCGGAGCGACCGCTGGGGCGGCAGCATCGACAATCGCATCCGCTTCGCGGTGGAGGTAGCCCGTGCGGCGGCCCAGGCCATCGGCGCCGAGCGCGTCGGCATGCGCATCTCGCCCTACGGCGTATTCAACGGCATGACGCCGGACGCCGAGATGGACGCGCTCTATCTGCGCCTGATCGAAGCCCTCAACGACATCGGCCTCGTCTATATCCACGTGGTGGATCACAGCTCCATGGGCGCGCCGCCGGTGAGCGACGAACTCAAGGCCCAACTGCGTGCGGCCTTCAAAGGCAGATACATCCTCTCCGGCGGCTATGACGCCGCGCGCGCCGAAGCGGATCTCGCCGCGGGCAAGGGCGATCTCGTCGCCTTCGGCCGGCCCTTCATCGCCAACCCCGATCTGGTGCAGAAGCTCAAGACGGGCGGCGAGATCCAACCCGCCGATCCCGCCACCTTCTATACGCCGGACGCCAAGGGCTACACCGAGCTCTGATGCGCCAACCCACGCTGTACCTTCCCCATGGCGCCGGGCCGTGCTTCTTCATGGACTGGGAGCCGCCCGATACCTGGGCGCGACATCGCGCCTTTCTGGAAAATCTGCCCGCCACCCTGCCGGAGCGGCCCCGCGCCTTGCTGGTGATCTCGGCCCACTGGGAAGCACCGCAGTTCACCGTGCAGAAGCATCCCGCGCCGCCCCTCGTGTTCGACTACTCCGGTTTTCCGCCGCACACCTACCAACTCACCTGGCCGGCGCCCGGCGCGCCGCTGCTCGCCGAGCAGGTGGCCGGGTTGTTGCAGGCAGCGGGGCTTGCCTGTGGCTTCGATGAGCGGCGCGGCTTCGACCACGGCGTGTTCGTGCCGCTCAAGCTCGCCTTCCCCGAGGCCGACATCCCCTGCGTGCAGCTTTCCCTGCGCGCCGATCTCGACCCCGCGGCGCATCTCGCCGCCGGCAAGGCCCTGATGCCGCTCCGTGACGAGGGCGTGCTGATCCTCGGCTCCGGCAACAGCTATCACAACATGCAGGTGATGCTGCGGGCCTGGCAGAGCGGTGCGCTCACCACGCACGGACTCGATTTCGACGCCTGGCTTACCGAGACGGTCACCCAAGCGGATGCGGTAGAGCGGGAGCGGTGTCTCATCGCCTGGTCATCCGCCCCCGGGGCCCGTGAGGCCGCGCCGCGGGAAGAGCACCTGATCCCGCTTTTGGTTGTCGCGGGCGCCGGGGGCAATGCGCCCGGCGCGAAGATTTTCGAGGACCGCGTGCTGGGCGCGGTGCAAAGCGCGTTCCGTTTCGGCTGAACTCGACTGGAGGCATCACTGCACCGCGTGCAGGGATAGAAAGGCGCGCACGATGAGCTGGGCGTGGGACGCCCGCTCTGCCCGCCGGCGATGCCTGGTCGGCGTGCCGAAGGCGAGGCGCAGAGGGTTGAGCCCCATCATCATGCCGAGCAGCAGCTCCGCGCTGTGCGCGGGATCGGGGCAGGCGATCAGCCCCTGCGCGGCGGCTGCTTCGAGATAGTCCGCCAGCATGCGCTGGGTGCGCTGCGGACCGTTGCGGTAAATGGTCTGGCGCGCCCTCGCCAGGGCCGAGGCGGGCAGCGCCATGGCCTGCATCAGGCGCTGATGGTGTTTGCTCACGAGAAATGTCGCAAGATCGGTCAGGAAACTCACCAGGGCCGCGCGCAATTCGTTCAGGTCACGTGGGGCCTGTTCCAGGCTGCGGCTCAAGGCGAAGGATTCCCGGGCGACCACTGCGCGCAGGAGGTGATACCGATCAGGATGGCGCGTGTAGAGCGTGGCCTTGGAGATGCCGGCGCGCTGCGCCACGGCTTCCATGGTCACGGCCTGCGGCCCGTGGGTGAAGAGCAGGGCGCGGGCGGCGCGAAGTATGGCGCCGTCCTTGCTGCGGTCGATCGGTCTGCCCGCCCGTTTTTTTGGCACCGTACGGCTCCCCTATCCATTACAATACGCGGACGTTCACTATATCACCGGGATCGAGCATGCACCTGCGTTCCTTGCTGTGGGCCTGTGTGGCCGGTGCCCTCGTGGCCGGCTGTGGTCGCGAAGACAAAACCACCACGGACGCGGCGAGCGCGCCCTATGTCCGCACCGTCGCGCTCGCGCCGGCCGCGGCCGACAGACTGGTGCTCTCGGGCATCGTGCGTGCGCGCTTCGAGACGCCGCTGGCCTTCCAGGTCGGTGGCCGCATCACCAGCCGGCGGGCGGATGCCGGCCAGCGTGTCGATGCAGGGCAGACCCTGTTCGAACTCGATCCGCGCGATCTCCAACAGGGTGTCGAGGCCGCCCGGGCCGATGTGGCCGCGGCGGAATCGGCGCTGGCCACGGCGCGCGCAGACCTGGCGCGGGCGCGCCAGCTCTTCGAGCAGAAATTCGTCAGCGCCCAGGCGCTGGACCGCAGCGTGCTCGCGGAGCGGGAAGCGGCCACCCGGCTGGAAGCGGCGCGGGCGCGGCTCGCCCAGGCGCGCAACGGTCTCGCCTATGCGCAGCTGCGCGCGCCTGCCGCAGGGGTGCTCACCGAGGTGACGGGCGAACCGGGCCAGGTGGTGCCCGCGGGCCAGCCGGTGGCGGTGCTGGCGCGCGAAGGCGAACGCGAGATCGAGGCATATTTCCCCGAGCAGATTCGGCCGCCGACAAGCGGCCGGCTGTTGGATGCGCCGGGCACGCTGCGTCTGCGCGAAGTCTCCGGCGCAGTGGATCCGCAAAGCCGCACTTGGCGGGCGCGCTACCGGGTCGAGGGCGCGCAGGCGCCCCTGGCGCTCGGCGCCGTGCTGCGGGTGGCCTTCGGCACGGGCGAAGCGAGCGATTCCAGCTTGAGCGTGCCGCTTTCCGCGCTCGATGAGCGCGGGCAGGGGCCGCGGCTGTGGCGCATCGTCAACGGCCAGGCCCAGCCGGTGCCGGTGACCATCCTGAGCATGGACACGGAACAGGCGCGTGTGCGCGGCGACTTTAAGCCAGGTGACAGGGTGATCGCCCTGGGCACGCATTTGCTCACGCCCGGCATGGCGGTGCGCGAGCTGGCGCAATGAGTTTCCCCAATCTTTCCGCGCTGGCGGTGCGCGAGCGCGCCGTCACCCTGTTCTTTTTGTTGCTGTCGGTCTTCGCCGGCGTCTATGCCTTTCTTTCCCTGGGCCGCGCCGAGGACCCGGCCTTCACCGTGCGGGTGATGATGGTGTCGGTGGTGTGGCCGGGCGCGACCCCCGAGACGCTGCAAACACAGGTGGTGGACCGGCTGGAAAAACGCATCCAGGAAGTCGAATACCTCTACCGCATCGAGACCACGGTGCGTCCCGGACGGGCGGATCTGCAGGTGGAGTTCCAGGACTACGCGCCGCAGTCGCGCATCCAGGACCTCTTCTATCAAGTGCGCAAACGCATGCAGGACGAGGCGCCCAACTTGCCCAAGGGGGTGATCGGGCCGATCGTCAACGACGACTTTTCCGATGTGTATTTCAACCTGATGGCGCTCACCGCACCGGGCATGCCCATGCGCGAGCTGACGCGCGAGGCCGAAGCCCTGCGCGACCGGCTGCAGGCCATCGAAGGCGTGCAGAAGGCGGTGTTGCTGGGTGAGCGCAGCGAACGCGTGTATGTGGAATTCGACAGCGCACGCCTCGCCAACCTGGGCATTTCGCCGCAGGCCGTGTTCGACGCCATCGACGCCAACAACCGGCTGGTGCCGGCCGGGCACATCGAGACGGCGGGCCCACGCCTGTATCTGCGCGTGGACGCCGACCTGTCGGACCCGGCGCAACTCGCGGCGGTGCCGATCCGCATCGGCGAGCGGCTCGTGAAGCTTGCCGACATCGCCACCATCCGTCGCGGCTATGAGGAACCGCCCAGCTATCTGGTGCGGGCGCGTGGCCAGGATGCGGTGCTCTTGGGGGTGGTGATGAACAAGGGCGAGAACGGCTTGGAACTCGGCAAGCGTCTGGCCGATTTCGTCGAACGGGAACGCCACGCGCTGCCGCTGGGGATGTCGCTCACGGTGCTCACCAACCAGGCCAATGCCATCGCAGCCGCGGTGAATCTGTTCCAGATCAAGTTCCTCGTCGCCGTCGCCGTGGTCATGGGAGTGAGCATCCTCGCCATCGGCCTGCGCGCCGGGCTCATCGTCGGCATCGCTGTGCCGCTGACCTTGGGCATCACCTTCCTGGTGATGAAGCTGATGGGCATCAACCTCGACCGCATCACCCTGGGCGCGCTCATCATTGCCCTGGGCCTGCTGGTGGACGACGCCATCATCGCGGTGGAGATGATGCTGGTGAAAATGGAGCAGGGCTGGGAGCGCGTGCGTGCCGCGGCCCACGCCTGGACCGTCACCGCCGCGCCCATGCTGTTCGGCACCCTGGTGACGGTGGCGGGCTTCTTGCCCATCGGCTTCGCCCGCTCGGGCGTGGGCGAGTACGCGGGCAACATCTTCTGGGTGCTGGGTATCGCCCTGATCGTTTCCTGGTTCGTGGCGGTGACGTTCACGCCCTATCTAGGCGTGAAGCTCTTGCGCGACTTTCCCCACAGCGGCCACGGTGAAATCGACCCCTACCAGACCACCGCTTACCAGCGTCTGCGCGCCCTCATCACCTGGTGCGTGACCCACCGCAAGACCGTGGTCGGCGCTACCGTGGGCCTGCTCGTGCTGGCCATTGCGGGGCTGGCCGGCCCGGTGCAGAAACAGTTCTTCCCGGGCTCCGACCGGCCGGAGGTGCTGGTCAGCATCTACCTGCCGCAAGGCAGCAGCATCGCCGCCACCGACCGCGTGGCGAAGAAGGTGGAGGCCATTCTCGCGCCCCTGCCCGAGGTGAAGACGCTGTCGGCCTATGTGGGCGCCGGCGCGCCGCGTTTTTTTATCTCGGCCAATCCGGAGCCGCCTGATCCCGCCTTCGCCAAGATCATCGCCGTGGCGGGCAATGCCGAGGAACGCGACCGCGTCATGGCGACGCTTACGCGCCACATCGCCAACGGGGAATTTCCCGAGGCGCGGGTGCGCGTCTATCGCCTGCTGTATGGCCCGCCGGTGATCTGGCCGGTGAGCTTTCGCATCCTCGGTCCCGATCCCGACCAACTGCGCCGCATCGCCCACGAGGTGCGCGCGGTGATGGCGGCCAACCCCCACGTGCGCGACCCGCATCTGGAATGGGACGAGCGCGCGCCCACCCTGCATCTGGCCATGGACGTGGAGCGCCTGCGCCTGATGGGACTCACGCCGCTGGAAGTCGCCCAACAGTTGCAGTTCCAGCTCAACGGCGTGCCGGTGACCCAGGTGCGGCAGGATGTGCGTACCGTGGAAGTAATCGCCCGCGGCGCGGCGAGGACCTATTCCTACGAGTTCACCACCGCCGATGGCCGCAAGCTTCCCCTCGACCAGGTGGGCAAGCTGGAAGTGCGCTACGAGGCGCCGGTGATCAAGCGCTACAACCGCGAGCCATTCGTCGCCGTGCAGGCGGACGTGGCGGGCGCGCAGCCCAACGACGTCACCGCCGCCGTCTGGCGCAAGCTGGAATCGATCCGGGCCAGCCTTCCGGCGGGCTATCGCATCGACATCGGCGGCTCGGTGGAACAATCGACCAAGGCCGACCGCTCCATCCAGAAGCTGCAGCCGGCCATGGTCGCCTTCATGCTCATCTTCATCATGCTGCAGATGCGCTCCTTCGCCGGCACCTTCATGGTCGTCGCCACCGCGCCGCTCGGACTGATCGGCGCGGTCCTCGCCCTCCTGGTGTTCAACCAGCCATTCGGCTTCGTCGCCCTGTTGGGACTCACGGGCCTGGCCGGCATCCTGATGCGCAACACCCTCATCCTCACACAACAGGTCTCCGACAACTTCGCGGAAGGCCTGCCGGCGCTGCAAGCCGTGGTCGAGGCCGCGGTGCGCCGTGCCCGGCCGGTGGTGCTGACGGCGCTCGCCGCGGCACTCGCCTTCGTGCCGCTCACCTTCGACAGCTTCTGGGGCCCGCTCGCTTACGTGCTGATCGGCGGTGTGGCCGTGGGCACGGCGATCACGCTGCTGTTCGTGCCGGCGCTGTATGCCCTGTGGTTCGGGTTGGAGACCTGATCCCGCTGCGTGCTGGCGTCGAAAAAGCGGACAGGCTTGACGGGAACGTTGCGCAGTGCTCAGTTGCCTGCGGGAGAGAAGGTGGCAGCAGACGCGGCAACGCACGCGCTTTGGGCGAATGGCGCCATGTCTGTCAAGACACGAACTGGCGCTCACGGCGGACGTAAAAAAGCCCGAAACGGGTTCGGGCTTTTGGGATTGGTGGCCAGGGGCAGAATCGAACTGCCGACACGCGGATTTTCAGTCCGCTGCTCTACCAACTGAGCTACCTGGCCCAAAACTAGCGCCGTGACGCGGATTTTGGTTCCGGCTAACGTTCGCTTCGCTCACGTTACCCTTCACCGCAACTTATCTGCTGCGCGACCAACTGAGCGACGTGGCCGCAAGTCGTCAAAACCACTCCACCCGCGGCGGGAAAGCGCGACATTACAACCGAAAAGGCGGTGATCCGTCAAGGCGTGGCGCGTTTGCGAAAGAGTACGTCCCACACGCCATGCCCTAGCTTCAGGCCCCGCGATTCGAACTTGGTGATCGGCCGCCAGGAGGGACGGGGGGCGAAGCCGGCAGCGGTATTTTCCAGGTGCGGCTGTGCCGATAGCACGGCGAGGATTTGCTCCGCATAGGGTTGCCAGTCGGTGGCGATGTGTAGGTAGCCGCCCGGCCTGAGTCGGTCGGCGACCAGGGCCACGAACGCTGGCTGGATGAGGCGCCGCTTGTGATGTCGCTTCTTCGGCCACGGATCCGGAAAGAAGATGTGCACCCCGTCGAGGCTTTGCGGCGGGATCATGTGGGCGAGCACCTCGACCGCGTCATGGGCGATGATGCGCACGTTCGTAAGCGCTTTTTCGTGGATCTGTTTGAGCAGGCTGCCGATGCCGGGGGTGTGCACTTCCACGCCGATGAAGTCGAGCTCCGGATGGTCGCACGCGATGGCGGCGGTGGTTTCGCCCATGCCGAAGCCGATTTCCAGGATGCGCGGGGCGTGGCGCCCGAAGACCTCGTCCAGATTCAACCATTGCGGCCGGTAGGGTAGGCCGTAGACGGGCAGCAGGGTTTTGAGCGCCCGGCTCTGGGCGCGTGACATCCTGCCGGCACGCAGCACGAAACTGCGGATGGGACGATGGGTGGCCTGGGACACGGCTGCTATCCAAAACTGCGCATTGTACTGCAAGCACCCTGGCCGCCCCTCAAGAAGCGAGCGGGTCTGCCGTTATCACACGATCGACCTTCTTTGGCGAACGGCACGATGTTCTTCCATTCCGTGCAGGAACGGCGCATCACGCTCAGCGCGGCCCTGGTGCTTGCGCTACTGGCTGCGGTCACGGGCATGGCCACGTGGTGGCTGACGGTGAGCCAGAGCAAAGCCTGGGTGGCGCGCAGTTTGGAGCTCACCCTGAGCAGTCATGTGGCCCTGGTGGAACGGGAGATTCGCGAGCACGAGGCCGTGGTGTTGGCCTTGACCCAGGATGAGGCAGTCCAGCGTGCCCTGGACCGGCTGGCGCGGGCGCCGCGGGATGCCCAGGCTCTGGCTGCCCTGCGCCGCGCGGTGGCGGCGGTGCGGGTAAGCGCAGGCTATGGACTGCGCTTCGCCGACGGCGCGGGGCGGCAGCTGGCCCAGTTCGGCCCGGTCTCGGGCGAGTCGCAGCTGGCCCTGCCCGTGCGGGGCACGCTGCCCACTTGGATCGAATGGGCGGATGGCCCACGCCTCAGCAGCCGGGTGGAACTTGCTGGTGGCTGGCGCGGCACCCTCACCGCCAGCCGCGCGGCGCCTTTGCTGGGAGCGCTCACCAGCGGCTACCGGGGGCTGGGGCAAACCGGCGAGTTTGCCCTGTGCGCTGGCAAGGGCAATGACCACATGGACTGCCTGCCGGTGCGCTTGCTGTCGCGACCGCTTAGAGATTTGCCGCGCCGGGTGGAGGGCGAGCCTCTACCCATGGCGCGGGCGCTGGCGGGTGAGGCGGGCTTTACGTTCGCACGCGACTATCGCCGGCAGTGGGTGGCGGCTGCTTTCGCACCGGTGGGCACCATGGGCCTGGGCGCGGTGCTGAAGGCCGATACGGCGGAGCTGTTCGTGCCCATGCAGGGGCGGCTGCTGCCCTGGCTGCCGCTGGTGCTTGGCTTGGTGCTGCTGGGGGCTTTGCTTCTGCGTTGGCAGGTGCTGCCGCTGGTACGTCAAGTGTTGGTGTCGGAGAGGCGCGCACGGGCCATGGGCGCATCGCTGGCGGAAAGCGAGGCGCGCAGCCGGGCAGTGCTGGATAGCGTCGATCAGGGCATCCTCACCGTGAACGCCAAGGGTGAGGTGCAAACCTATAACCTGGCGGCCCAGCGCATGTTCGGCCATCCGCCGCAGGCGGTGTTGGGACACAACGTGGGCCAGCTGATTCCCGATGCCTGCGGCGAGGACGGTAAGTGTTTCGAACGTCTCGTGGACAGTGGTGATGCCACCCCCACGGCGACCGGCCGCGAGATGATGGGGCGACGCTACGATGGCACGGTCTTTCCCTTAGAGATTCGCGTCAGCCGTCTGCAATGCCGGCGTCAGAGCCTTTACATCGCCGCGGTGCGCGATATTTCCGAGCGCAAGGCGCAAGAAGCGCGCATGCTGCATCTGGCGCACCATGACCCACTCACCGGCCTGGCCAACCGCATCCTCCTCAAGGATCGGCTACAGCAGGCCATTGTGCGTGCCGCGCGTGCCGGCGACCACGTGGGCGTGTTGTTCCTGGATCTCGATCACTTCAAGACCATCAACGATTCCCTGGGTCACCAGGTGGGAGACATCCTGCTCAAAACGGTAGCGAACCGTATCTCCGGTTGCCTGCGCGAGGGTGACACGGTGGCGCGTCAGGGTGGCGATGAGTTCATCGTTGTGCTGCCGGCGGTCACCCGTTTCGAGGACGTGGCCATGGTGGCGAGCAAGATTCTCGCCGCGGTGTCCGCACCCTACCAGATCAATGGCCAGGCGCTGCACACCGGCGCGAGCATCGGCGTGGCGGTGTATCCCGAGGACGGGCAGGACGTGGATACCCTGCTGCGTCATGCTGATACCGCCATGTATTACGCCAAGGGCACCGGGCGTGGCAATTATCAGTTTTTCGCGCCGGAAATGAACCGCGCCGCGCGCGAACGCCTCGAGCTCGAGACCAGCCTGCGCCACGCGCTCGACAGGCGTGAGTTCCACCTGGAATTCCAGCCCATCGTCGCGCTCGATGGCGACGTGGTACGGAGTGCCGAGGCGCTGCTGCGCTGGCAGCCAGGGGGCAAAGCGGTGGCGCCCGATCGTTTCATCCCGGTGGCGGAGGAGACGGGGCTCATCGTGCCCATCGGCGAATGGGTGCTCAAGGCGGCCTGCGCCCAGTTCAAGCGCTGGCAGGCTATGGGTGTTCCCCTGGGGCGGGTGGTGGTGAACCTATCGGCGCGCCAGTTCGCCCACCGCAACCTGGTGAGCGTGGTGCGGCGGGCCCTCGACGAGGCGGATTGCGCGCCGGAACAGCTGGGACTGGAAATCACCGAAAGCCTGCTGATGGCCAATCCCCTGGAAGCGATCCGGGTGCTCACTGTACTGTCCGACATGGGCATCCAGATCTCGGTGGACGATTTCGGCACCGGTTACTCCAGCTTGAGCTACCTCAAGCGTTTTCCCATCCACAAGATCAAGATCGACCGCAGTTTCGTCCGCGACCTGGCTACGGATCCGGAGGATGCGGCCATCGTCACCGCCATCATCGCCATGGCCCATAGCCTGGACTGTAGCGTGGTCGCGGAAGGGGTGGAAACGGAACAGCAGCTCGCCTTTCTGCGTGAGCGTGGCTGCGACGAATACCAGGGCTACTACTTCAGCCGACCGCTGCCAGCCGACACCCTGATGGCGCGTCTGCTGGCACCCAGCGGCGCGGGTTGACCGGTCCACGCGGCCGGTTTATAAGGAAAAATCCCCCGGCCCGAGCAAGACCTGTGAACAGCGCGACGCTTGCCGAGCGACTCAACCAATACGAGAAGCTGATGCGGCTCGATAAGCCCATCGGCATCCTGCTTTTGCTTTGGCCCACGCTTTGGGGCTTATGGTTTGCCTCGGCCGGTCACCCAGACCCCCTGATCTTGTGGATCTTCCTGCTGGGCACCGTACTCATGCGCTCGGCCGGCTGCGTCATCAACGATTACGCCGACCGCGACATCGATCCCCACGTGGCGCGCACGCGGGAGCGGCCCCTCGCCGCGCGGCGTGTGAGCCCACGCGAGGCCTTGGTGCTCGCTGGGGCGCTGGCCTTGGCGGCTTTCCTGCTGATCCTGCCTTTGAACCGCCTCACATGGGTGTTATCCGTGCCCGCCGTGCTTTTGGCGGCGAGCTACCCCTGGACCAAACGCTTCTTCGCCGTACCCCAGGCCTATCTGGGCATCGCCTTTGGGTTTGGCATTCCCATGGCCTATGCCGCCCAGACCGGCACGGTGCCGTCCATCGCCTGGCTGCTTTTGCTGGCCAATGTGTTCTGGTCCATCGCCTACGACACGGAATACGCCATGGTGGACCGGGACGACGATCTCAAGCTGGGTATCAAGACCTCGGCCATCACTTTCGGTCGCTTCGACGTGGCAGCGGTGATGCTTTGCTACGCCACCCTGCTGGCTGTGCTGGCCTATGCGGGACAACGCCTCGGCATGGGGACCCTCTACTACACGGGACTCGCCGTCGCGGGCGGCATAGCCCTCTACCACTATCGCCTCATCCGCGACCGCAGCCGCGAAGGCTGCTTCAAGGCCTTTCTCCATAACAACTGGCTGGGCGCGGCGGTTTTTGCTGGCATCGCCCTCGACTACCTCCTGCGCTGACATGCCGGTGAAGGTGGACACCGCCGCTATTCTGGAAGAATTCGCCCAGGGCCTGCCGCGCCTGGCTGGGGGCCGTGTGGATTACTCTTCGGCACGCCGCCTGCCGGTGCTGCTATGTTTCGTGGAATGTGCGGGCCGCATCCTGCTCCTCAAGCGCAGCGCCAAGGTGCGCAGCTACCCGGGCAAGTGGGGCACGGTGGCGGGCTTCATCGACCGGGCCTTGTCCTTGGAGGCGCTCGCCTGCGCCGAGTTGAAGGCGGAATTGGGTGTGCCGCCCGAGTGCGTGGCCCATTTCGCCCTGGGCGAGCCATACGAGTACACCGACCCAAGTGGGGAGCGCACCTGGCGCCTTTTTCCCATGCTGGCGCGGCTTGCCGGCACACCCCGCATCGAGATCGACTGGGAGCACACCGATTTCGAGTGGATCGAGCCGCAAAACCTTGCCGACTACGACACCGTGCCCATGCTGGAGGAGAGCCTGCGCCGCGCCATCCGTGCATCCATCGCGTGACGCGGGCAAGCTGTCATGCCGCTGGCTTGCAAGCCAAGCTTGGCTTGGCTGGCTGATAAATGCTCAGGTCGCCAGACCCTGCTGGCCCAGGAAGCGATGCAGGATTTCGAGACGCACGCGACTGTCGTTCATTTCCAACATGCTTTGCTTGGCGGCGAGCTTCAAGGGCAGCATCTCCGCCAGCCGGTAGCCCAGCCACACCGCGTCGTCGAAGGCCAGGGGTGGCTGAAAGCGTTCCTCTCCCACCTGTTGCACGATGGCACGCAGCACATCGGCGCAGGCCGCGTGCTTAGACGGTAGCGCCAGGGGCGGCTCCACCGGTAGCAGCCGCGCCTTTGCTACCACCCATCCATCGGCTTGTGCCTGGTTTGCCAGTACCTGGAAACGCTGGCCGCCGACCACCGTGAGATGGAGCTCGCCCACTGCCTGCATGTGCCAGTCGGTGATGCGCGCAGTGGTGCCCACGGCGTGGGGCGTGGCCGCTTCGCCCCCTTCGGCGCCTTCGCGAATCAGGCATACGCCAAACGGGCGATCCGCCTTGAGGCAGGCCTTGGCCATGTCCATGTAGCGTGGCTCGAATACTCTTAGCCGCAGCATGCCGCCGGGGAACAGCACGGTGTGGAGGGGAAACAAGGGCAGATCGAAGGGCGTGCCCTGGGCGGATTCCTGGAGGTAATCCACGATGCGGTCACGGAGTTTGCGCAGCATCTCAGGTCGCGGTCTCGCCCCAGCGCGGCATGAGCTGGTGCGGCACCGCGAGCTGGTCCAGCACGCGCGCGACGACGAAATCCACGAGATCCTGCACAGTTTGGGGGTGGTGGTAAAAGCCGGGATTGGCAGGGAGTATAACGACACCCAGACGGGCCAGCTTGAGCATGTTTTCCAGATGCAAGGCGGAAAACGGTGTCTCACGCGGCACCAGGATGAGCTTGCGGCCCTCTTTGATGACCACGTCTGCTGCACGTTCGATCAAGTCGTCGGACAGACCGTTGGCGATGGCCGCCAGCGTGCCCATGGTACAGGGGCAGACCACCATGGCATCGGGCGGGTTGGAACCGGAGGCCACCGGCGCGAACCATTGGTCGCGGCCGTAAACGGCGAGTTGGCCTGGCTGCGGTTGGTAACGTTGCTCGAGAAATGCCTGTAGCGCCTGGGCGCGCGCAGGCAAGGTAAGCCCCAGTTCCTGTTTGGCGGTGACATGAGCCACCTGTGAGGTGAGAAGCTGCACCCGGCAGCCTGCGGCGAGCAGGCATTCCAGCAGGCGGAAGGCATAGGGCATGCCGGAAGCCCCGGTGAGGGCGAGGGTGAGGGTCTTCATGGTGTGAGCTCCAACGGCTGCGCTTCCCGTTCTCGCGTGCGGGGCTCATCCTGTTCCTTCTTGCGTGCCGCGTCCTCTTCTCGGCTGCGTGTGACGAGGACGCACAAGTGACGTTCGAAGGCATCGCCCAGGGTGTCGGGAATGATGGGTGTTGCTTCCTTCTCTGCTTCAGGCATGTAATCCAGCATGGTGCCATCGCTGGCGTAATAGACATAGCTGATCAGGCGCAGGGTGTGCTGCCCGCAATGGATGCGCTCACGCATCAGCGCCCAGGCCGCCGCCTGGCCCTTCACCAAGGGCGGCTGACGGAATACAACTTTTTTCCAGTAGGTGATCTCCTCGCCTTGGATCACCAGCTTGCTGCGATCATAGAAATACTGATCCTCGGCGCGGATGGGCAGGCGCATCCAGTCGGCGGCCAGGACAGGTGCGGCCGCCACCAGACAGGCGAAGAGCCACAGCCACCTCATGCGGGTTTAGGCCGCAAGGGAAGCTGTTGCAGCAGGCGCGTGGCGGCCAGACCGTTCACCGTGCCAAAGACCAGCGCGGCCCCAGCCAGAACCGGCACAAGCGAAACCAGCCCCGCATGGGGAATGAGCCAGAGATAGACCACGGCAAGCTGCCCGCTCAGGTGGGCAAAGGCGGCCACTACGCTGTGGGTGACGGGACCGAACCACTTGGCGGGGAGAGGGCGGGTGGCCGCCAGGGCCAGCAAGGCCGCCAGCGCGCCGACGAAGCTCAGCACGAAGCCCGGGGAGAGGAAAGTGCCCAGCAGGATGCTGCCTGCGACCACTCGCAGAGCCGACACCCAGGCAGCCACCCGCCAGCCAAAGCGGTCCAGCACCACCAGCGTGACGATGTTGGCCAGTCCCGGTTTCACGCCGGGCAGGGGCGAGGGAAGGGCATTCTCCGCCAGGGTGAGACCCAACGCCAGGCTAGCCAGCCAGGCGATGCGTCGGTCTTCTGCGGTGACGGGCAGCGTGATGCGCATGGGGCTAGTAGGTGATGGAATCGAAGCGGCGCGTCGCGCCGGCGAGCTCCACGCTCACCTGGTTGGGCAGGCACAAGGCGGCATCGCCCGCGCGGGTGAGCCAGCCTTGTTTCACGCAGTACTGACGTGGCCCTGGATCGGCGGCCACGCGCGCACGTCCCGGTTCGATTTCGATCACGCTCAGCCCGAGCGGGCCATGGGCGAGGATGCGGCGAGGCCCGTCGAGGCCGGCCACCGCCACCACCTGACCGCCGGCCCGCACGATGACACGCTGAGGCGCATCACGGTGCAGGGCGGCGATGGCGAGCCAGACTACCAGCATGAGTCCCATGCCAAGGGTGAGGGCATCGCCTGGACGCAGGAGGGATAGTAGCCTCATGAGGTAAGCCCCCGATGGCGTACCAGCACCTGGTACTCGGCGCGGAAGCGTTCCGCCAGC
The DNA here is from genome assembly GCF_039822265.1 of Thiobacter sp. AK1. NCBI lineage: Bacteria > Pseudomonadati > Pseudomonadota > Betaproteobacteria > Burkholderiales > Thiobacteraceae > Thiobacter > Thiobacter aerophilus. The sequence continues at coordinate 32,830 of NZ_JBAJEX010000002.1, read as the reverse complement.
CGCTCGGCGAAATAGACGGAGCGGTGCTGGCCACCGGTGCAGCCGATGGCCACGGTGAGGTAGGCGCGGTTGTCGCGCACGAAGGCGGGCAACCATTTCTCGATGAAATAGCGGATGTCGGCCAGCATGCCGATGGCTGCCTCCTGCCTTTCGATGAATTCGATCACCGGCGCATCCAAGCCGGTCAAGGGCCTCAGCCGTGGATCGTAGTACGGGTTGGGTACACAGCGCACGTCGAACACGAAATCCGCATCCAGCGGCAGGCCGTGCTTGAAGCCGAAAGACTCGAACAAAAGAGTGATGCGGGAGCGGTCCAGCGCCAGAAAGTCCTTGACCCAGCTCCGCAGCGTATTGGGGGAGAGTTCGCTGGTGTCGATGTGGTGGCCAAGTTCCCCGATCTCCGCCAAGGCCTCGCGCTCGGCTTCCACGCATTCGGGCAGGGTCCGTTTGCCGTCCGAAAGAGGATGGCGGCGGCGTGTTTCACTGTAGCGCTTGACCAGAGTCTCGGTGTTCGCTTCCAGAAACAGCACGCGCACGTCGATGCCCTGGTGGCGCAGGGCGTGCACTTGCTGCGGCAGTTGGGAAAGGGTGTGACCGGTACGCGCATCGATGCTGATGGCCACCTGGCCGCGGCCTTCGTCGTGGAGCAGTTCGATTAGCGTGGGCAGGAATTCCACCGGCAGGTTGTCCACGCAGTAGAAGCCTGCGTCCTCCAGCACGTTGAGGACGATGCTTTTTCCGGAACCGGACAAGCCGCTCACTAGGATCACCTGCATCAGCGTTTCTCTTCGTCATCCACGGCACGCAGGAAGCGGTCGTGCCGCTCTAGGAACTGCTGGCTGCTATCGATGCCACGTAGCTGCAGGATGTGGCTACGCACCGCCACTTCCAGCAGCACCGCGATGTTGCGGCCCGCCGCCACCGGCAGGCGCGCCTTGGGAATGGCCACACCCAGGATCTCCTGCACCTCCTGCTGCATTTGCAACCGGTCGTAGCCCGCGCTGTGGATGTCCTCGGGCTGTTCCAGATGGACGATGAAACGCAAGGTCTTCTTCGGCTTCACCGCCACTTCGCCGAACAGGGCGCGGATGTTGAGAATCCCCAGTCCGCGTACTTCGATGAAGTCCTGCAGCAGTGAGGGACAACGGCCTTCCAGGGTATCGGGCGAGGTCTGGTAAATCTCCACCACGTCGTCTGCGATCAGGCGATGGCCACGGCTGATAAGCTCCAGTGCCAGCTCGCTCTTGCCGATGGCCGCTTCACCCGTGATCAGCACACCGATGCCCATCACCTCCATGAACACCCCATGCAGCGTGACGTACTCCGCCAATACCTTGGTCAGATAATGCTGCAATAGCTGCATCAGACGCGGGCTTTCCTGTGGCGTGGTGAACAGGGGCGTTTCAGTGCGGTTGGCGGCGTCCAGAAGCGGCTGCGGGACGGCGATGCCATTGGCCACGATCACGGCCGCGAGTTCGGTAGAGAACAGGTTGTCGATGGCCTGCTTGAGACCTGCTGCGTCGAGGCGGGATAGGTAGTCCATCTCGGCGCAGCCCAACACCTGCACCCGGTTGGGGTGAACGAAGTTCAGATGCCCAATCAAGGCGAGCGAAGGCTTGGAGACTGTTTCGCTGGTGAGCACCCGGTGGCCGCCGGTCATGCCCGCCACCCAAGCGAGCTGAAGCTTGGCGCGCATGTCCTCGAACAGCCGCGCGACGCTAATCTGGGGCATGGATAAACAGGCGGTGGATGGCAACGGGATCGGCGAGCTGGGCGAGCTGATCGCGGAACGCCTTGTCACCCAGCCGACTGGCCAGTTCCGAGAGGATTCTTAAGTGCAGCTCGGTGGCCTGCTCCGGCACCAGCAGCACGAACACCAGGCTGACGGGTTGATTGTCTGGCGCCCCGAAGGAAATGGGCTCCTTTAGCCGCAAAAAGCAGCCGGTGGCCTGCTTCAGGCCCTTGATGCGGCCATGGGGAATGGCCACCCCCTGTCCCAGTCCGGTGGAGCCCAGTTTCTCCCGCGCCAGCAGGCTGGCGGTGATCGTCTTGGCGGAAACCTTGAGCGTTTCTGCAAGGCGTTGTCCCACTACCTCGTAGAGGGCTTGCTTGCTCGCGGCGGCCACGTCGAGCAGGATGCGCTCGGGTGCGAGCAGGTCGGGCAGCAGGCTCATGGCCGGCGTGGCCGGGAACGGCTATTCCGCCGCCTGGCGCTTGAGCGCCTCGCGGCCGTGGCCACCATTCTTTTCCTTGTGCTTGAGTACCTGGCGGTCGAGTTTGTCGGCGAGTGCATCGATGGCGGCATACATGTCCGCGTCCTGGCTTGCGGCGAAGAGATCGCGACCGCTTACGTGGATGTTGGCTTCCGCTTTGTGAATCAGCTTTTCCACGGAGAGGATCACGTTGACGTCGATCACGTGGTCGAAGTGACGGGTAATGCGTTCCAGTTTGGCCTTGACGTAGTCGCGAATCGCGGGGGTGACTTCTACGTGATGCCCGGTGACGGTGAGGTTCATGGTGTGTGCTCCTGTTAGAAGGCCTTACGAAGACTGGCCGGCGGAATCTGCAGTGATTCGCGATACTTGGCAATGGTGCGGCGGGCGACGATGATGCCCTGCTTGGCCAGGATGTCGGCGATCTGGGCATCAGACAGAGGCCGCGTGCGGTCTTCTGCCGCCACCAATTGCTTGATCAGCGCGCGGATCGCCGTGGCGGAACAGGCGCCGCCGGACTCGGTTGCGACATGGCTGCCGAAGAAATACTTGAGCTCGTAGATGCCCCGCGGTGTAAGCATGTATTTCTGCGTGGTGACGCGTGAGACGGTGGATTCGTGCAAGCCCACCGCTTCCGCGATCTCGCGCAGTACCAGCGGCCGCATGGCCACCTCGCCGTGTTCCAGGAAATGGCGCTGGCGATCGACGATGGCCTGGGAGACACGCAGGATGGTGTCGAAGCGCTGCTGCACGTTCTTGATCAGCCAGCGCGCTTCCTGCAGCTGACTGGCGAGTTCCTTGCTGGTGGCGTTGCGGTTGCGGCGCAGGATGTCGGCATAGACCCGGTTGATGCGCAGTTTCGGCATGGCCTCTGGGTTGAGGCGCACCAGCCAGCGGTCCTTGATTTTGCGAACCTCTACGTCGTGCACGATGTAGCGCGTTTCATCCCGGCCATAGGCCGCGCCCGGTCGGGGCGTGAGATGGGTGATGAGCTCATGCGCCTCGCGCAGCAATTCATCCGAGCATTGCAACAGCTTCTTCAGTTTGTTGAAGTCACGTGCCGCGAGCAGGTCCAGATGCTCCCGCGCGATGTTGATCGCCAAGTCGCGTGCCGGCTCGGGTGCCTCACTGTTTTCCAGCTGCAGCACCAGGCATTCCGCCAGGTTGCGTGCGCCTACCCCGGGCGGGTCCATGTTTTGCAGATGCTTGAGGGCGGCGGTGAGTTCCAGCGGATCCACCTCCAGCTCCGGCGGCAGCATTTCCGCGATTTCGCTGAGTGGTTGCTTGAGATACCCGTCTTCGTCGAGGGCGTCGATGATTAGGGCGATCAGACTCTTGTCCCGCTCGGAGACGGTGAGCAGGTTGAGCTGCCATAACAGATGCTCGCGCAGTGTTTCCGCACCAGTGGCCAGTTGGGGGAAATCGCCTTCTTCGTCCTCGCCTCGTGGACCGCTGGGAATATCCTGGTCCCAGAGGCTCTCGGGTACCTCGGCGCTTTCCGGCGCGCCTTCCACTTCCACTTTGCTGACGGCCTCCTCGGTGATTGGAGCCGGCAGCGTCGTGGCGAAACCATCCAGGGCCGGCGCGCCGCCTTCCTCCTCGCTTTCCAGGTCGTAGCGCTCTAGCAGGGGGTTTTCCTGGAGCATGACTTCCAGCTCCTGGTTGAGTTCCAGGGTGGAGAGCTGCAGCAGGCGGATGGACTGCTGCAGTTGGGGCGTGAGCGTGAGCTGCTGGGAAAGCTTGAGCTGCAGACTGTGTTTCATAGGGGACTAGCCCAGCTCCGTGCCGGATGTGTGATCGGCTGGCAGCCGACCGTGCTTACGGCGGGCGTCACCTGCCTAGGCTCGAGCCCGAATAGTCCTTCAGGCCGGTTGCATTAGCATGAGCCCTGCATTCCGGATGAAGGCGCGGTTTGGGCTCAGAGGCGAAAATGCTCGCCGAGATAGACCCGTCGCACCGCCTCATTATAAACAATTTCATCCGGCTGTCCGCTGGCCAGAACCGAACCTTCGTTGATGATGTAGGCCCGGTCGCAAATGCCGAGGGTTTCGCGCACGTTGTGATCGGTGATCAGCACACCGATGCCCCGCTGCGACAGGAAACGGATGATCTTCTGGATGTCCAGCACGGCGATGGGATCGACTCCCGCGAAGGGTTCGTCGAGCAGGATGAAACGCGGTCGCGTGGCCAGTGCCCGGCCGATTTCCACGCGCCGGCGCTCGCCGCCGGACAGGCTGGTGGCGGGCGCATGACGCAAATGGTCGATATTGAGCTCGTCAAGGAGCAAATCCAGATGACTGTCGATTTCGGAGGCCGTCAGTGGCTGCAGCTCCAAGATGGCGCGGATGTTTTCCTCCACGGTGAGCTTGCGGAACACCGACGCTTCCTGGGGCAGATAGGACAGCCCAAGAAGCGCACGCCGATGGATGGGCAAACGGCTCAAGTCTTGCCCGTCGAGGAGAATCTTGCCGCCGTCGGTCGGGGTCAAGCCTACCATCATGTAGAAACTGGTGGTTTTGCCTGCACCGTTCGGTCCCAAAAGACCCACTACTTCCCCGCTGTGAACCGTGAGGGAGACGTCTTTCACCACCGTGCGCGCCTTGTAGCGCTTGCTTAGGCCAACGACTTCCAGCGTGCTCATGGTAGGCCGGCTTCCCGGCTTATGGCTGACGCGGTGTTTGCGCCGGCCGTAGTTCGAGCCCGTCCCCCGGCGGCGGCGCAACGTTGCGGGACTTGGGCTGGATCACCGCTCGTACTCGGCCCTTGGGATTGGTTTCCGTCACCGCATCGGGTCCGCCCTTCACCTGGTAGAACTCGCTCTTGGCGTCATAGGAGATGTAGCTGCCGCGCACCTCGTCCTGGCCGCGCTTGACGCGCGCATTGCCGAACAATTCCACGCGGTCACGCCGGCCATCGTATTCGATGCGGGCTGCCCAGCCTTCGATGTACTCGTCCACGCCGTCGCGCTTCTGCCTGAAGCTGGCTGGATTGCCATAGGCGGTGGCGCTGGTGAAACCTTGGGCGTCCTGGCGCACCACCAGCTTGTCGGCCAGGATCAGTAAGGTGCCCTGGGACAGGCGCACATTGCCGGTGTAGGTGGCCACCTTGGCGGCATCGTCCACCTCCATGGTGTTCGCCTCCAGGTTGATGGGCTTGTCTCGGTCAGCCTTCTCGCCGCGGGCGAGCGGCGGAGCCGCAAGCCCGAGAAGGAGGGCGAGGAGCGCGAGGCGGGCGAGGCGGGCCGAGGCGCGCACGGCCTCAGCTGCGGGGTTTCGCATAATGGACTTTCACGCGGGAGAGGATCTGGAAGTGGCGGGTCTTGGCGTTCAATTTTAAGCCAACACCGGTGATCTGGGTATGCGGGTCGCTGAGGGTTACCGGTTCGTCGGTGGTTGCGAGCTCCTTTTCCGGCTGGATGTGTAGATAAGACGTAGCCAGAGTGAGTTCGCCCCGGTCGCCATGGGCCTCGCGGATGATACGCACCTGGTCACGCAGATAGACGTTCTCGCCGTCGCGGCTGATGGTGCCTTTTTGCGCCAGCGCGTGTAACGGCGCGGCGGTGGGGGAAAAGCGTGTGAAGTGGGGACGTTCCAGCTCGCTGGTCTCGGTATCGGGGTAATGGGTCATCTTCGCCGCTGCCAGGGTGAAGCGCGGCTTACCATCCTCGCCCAGACGCACGGCGCTGAAGTTTTCCACGATGAAATCCGGATCGTGGCGCGTGCTGCCATCGCGCTTGGGAGGCGGCGGCTCCACCACCTGCGCCAGCCAATAGGTGAGGGCTGCGAGAAGCCCCAACAGGGTGAGGGCCGCCCACGTGGCGAGGTCGCGGCTCATTTCAGATAGGGCGCGAGCTGTGCCTCCCAGGTGCCCTGGGCGCGCATGATGAGTTCACACACTTCGCGCACTGCGCCGCGGCCACCGGGCAGAGCGGTGATGTAATGGGCGTGCTCTTTGACGATGTCCGGAGCAGATGGAACGGTGATGGCCAGTGCGCAGCGGCGCATCACCGGCAGGTCCACCACGTCGTCGCCCATGTAGGCGATGTGCTCAGGCGCGATCTCGAGTTCCGCAAGCAAATGCTGATAGGCCGCGAGCTTGTCTTCCGCACCCTGATAGAGATGCGTGACGCCCAGGTTGCGCGCTCGATGCACCATGAGCTGGGAATTGCGGGCAGTGATAATGGCCAGCTCCACGCCGGAACGCTTGAGCATCTTCATGCCGTGCCCATCCAGGGAAAAGAAAGCCTTGATCTCCTGGCCATCGTCGCTCAAGTAGAGGGAACCGTCGGTGAGCACGCCGTCCACATCGAAGATGATCAGGCGCAGCTGTTTTGCGCGCAGGTTCACCTCGTCGAGGGAGAGGACGTTGGTGATGGGATGACGGGTCATGACCAAACTCACACCACGCCGGCGCGCATCAGGTCGTGCATCGAGAGCGCGCCGATGAGACGACCGGCGCCATCCACCACCAGCAGGCTGTAGATGTTGTGATTCTGCATGCGTTCCACTGCTTCCGCGGCAAGCCGTTCCGGCGCGATCGTGCGCGGACTTGGGGTCATCACCTGGGCGATGCGCGTGGCGTGGATGTCGCAGCCGCGGTCCAAGCTGCGTCGCAGATCACCGTCGGTATAGATTCCCACCACCCGGTCGTCGGCGTCCACGACGGCAGTCATGCCCATGCCCTTCTTGGTCATTTCCAGCAGGGCATCGCGCAGGCTCGCCTCCGGGCGCACTCGCGGTAGAGCTTCGTCCTTGCGCATCACATCCGAGACGCGCACCAACAGACGTCGGCCCAGCGCGCCGCCTGGGTGGGAACGGGCAAAATCCTCGGCGCCGAAGCCGCGCGCATCCAGCAGAGCGACTGCCAGCGCATCACCCAGGGCCAGCGCTGCGGTGGTGCTGGCGGTGGGTGCGAGCCCCAGCGGACAGGCCTCGCGTGCCACGCTGGCATCGAGATGCACGTCGGCCTCGCGTGCCAGAGTGGACTGGGGGCGGCCGGTCATGCTGATGAGCTTGGCACCGGTGCGCTTGATGAGGGGCACGATGGTGAGCAGTTCAGGACTCTCGCCCGAGTTGGACAGGGCGATCACCACGTCCTCGCGGGTGATCATGCCCAGATCGCCGTGACTTGCCTCCGCGGGGTGCACGAAGAAGGCGGGTGTGCCAGTGCTGGCCAAGGTGGAGGCGATCTTGCGGGCGATGTGTCCTGACTTGCCCATGCCGCTTACCACCACCCGGCCGCGGCAGTTGAGCACCAGCTCCACTGCGGCGAGAAACCGCTCGTCCAGCCGCTCGGCCAGGGCCGATACTGCCTGGGCCTCGATGGTGAGCACTTGGCGCGCCAGGTCGAGGGCCTGGGGCCGGGCATGTGTGAGCGTATCGTCTGACATGGGACGCAATTATCCCAGATTATCCATTAGGACGCGGCATGAGGCCGCGCACAGCCCCGCAGGCGCGGGTGGCCAATCGAAAAACGGGGCTGAATGTCATGTGCAGTGCCGTTCATTGGGCACAAGCCGGCCTCATGGATGACCTGGGATTGTCCTAGCAACCGCGTGATGTGCTCACCCAAGGTGAGTGAGGCTGTGATGCTGCCATGGCCGCGGTACTTCACTGCATGGGAAGCGCTCGGCGGAGTTGTTCGCGATTATAGCAGCGGCCGCCCTGCGGGCACGCTTGTTATACTCGGCCGCGATCATGCACAACACGCTGGAACTCGTCCTCATCCTTCTTGCCGCTGCGGTCCTCATCGTCGCCTTGCTGCGCCTGCTCAGGCTGCCATCGCTAGTAGGCTACATGGCAGCAGGCGTGGTCATCGGCCCACATGCCTGGGGACTGGTGCCAGACACGGAGGAATCCCGCTACCTCGCAGAATTTGGCGTGGTGTTCCTGATGTTCAGCATCGGCCTGGAATTCAGTCTCCCCCAGCTCAAGGCCATGCGCCATCTGGTGTTTGGTTTGGGTGGCCTGCAGATGGGCGTGACCGCCCTCGCCGTGTTGGTCATCGCGCTCGCGGCGGGACTGGACTGGCGCGCGGGGCTCGCGTTGGGCGGCATTCTTGCCATGTCTTCCACTGCCATCGTCAGCCGACTGCTCGCAGAACGCTACGAATTGCAGTCGCGCCACGGGCAGAGCATCGTCGGCGTGTTGCTGTTTCAGGATCTCGCCGTGGTGCCGCTGCTGATCCTGGTTCCCGCGCTCGCCCGTGGGGACGACGCCTTGGCCACGACGCTTGGCCTGGCGGTGTTGAAGGCGGCGGGGGCGCTGGCGCTAATCCTCTTCTTCGGGCAGCGGCTGATGCGCCCCTGGTTCGCCCTGGTCGCGGCGCGCAAGACGCCGGAGCTATTCATGCTCAATGTCTTTCTGGTGACCCTGGGCCTGGCTTGGTTCACTCAGCGCGCCGAGCTCTCTTTGGCCCTGGGGGCCTTTCTGGCCGGTGTGCTGATTTCCGAGACCGAATACCGCCACCAGGTGGAAGCGGACATCAGGCCTTTCCGCGATGTCTTGCTTGGTCTGTTCTTCATCACCATGGGCATGCAGCTTGATCCCGCGCAGGTAATGGGCGAGCTGCCCTGGGTGCTGGCGGCCACGTTGGTGTTGGTCTTGGGCAAGCTGGCCATCGTGGCGGGACTGGCGCGGCTCATGGGCGCGAGCACCGCTGATGCCTGGCGCGTGGGTCTGTCCCTTGCCCAGGCGGGTGAATTCGGCCTGGTGCTGCTGGCCCTTGCCACGACGCAGGGTCTCATCCCAGGACCCGTGGCCCAGGTGGTGCTGGCGGCGATGCTGCTGTCCATGGTGGCCGCACCGCTCGTCATCCAGCATAGCGATGCCCTGGTGCGCCGCCTGTGCGCGAGCGAATGGATGAGCCGCGCCGCCGAGCTGCATGCCATCGCCGCCACCAGCTTCGGTCGGGAAGGTCACGTCATCATCTGTGGCTATGGACGCAGCGGGCAGATTCTGGCGCGCCTGCTGGACCAGGAACAGGTGCCCTCCATCGCCCTGGACCTGGACCCGGTGCGGGTGAAGCAGGCCGCCGCGGCCGGCGAGAGCGTGGTCTACGGCGATGCCGGGCGTCTGGAGGTCCTCATGGCGGCGGGGCTGTCGCGGGCGCGTATGGTGGTGGTCACCTATGCCGATGTGCCTTCCGCCCTCAAAGTGCTTGCCGTGGTCAGGCAGGCGCGCCCGGGCCTGCCGGTGGTGGTGCGCACGCTGGACGACAGCCAGATGGAGCCGCTCATCGCCGCAGGTGCCCAGGAAGTGGTGCCGGAAGTACTGGAAGGTAGCCTGATGCTCGCCTCCCATGCCCTGATGCTGCTGGGCGTGCCGCCCTCACGCGTGGTCAAGCGGGTGCGGGAGGTGCGGGCGCAGCGCTACAGACTGCTCAAGGCCTTTTTCCTAGGTTTGAGTGAGGCGGGCGCAGAAGAAGGGGGCGAGACCGTGCAGCCGCGGCTTTATACCGTGACCATTCCCGAGCAAGCCCCCACCTTGGGGCGCACCCTCGCGGAGCTGGATTTGGACAGCCTAGGGGTTGAGGTCACCGCGGTGCGGCGCCATGGCGTGCGCGGCCTGGACCCGGGCCCCGAGCTGCGGCTCGAGGCCGGCGATTCGTTGATTCTCATGGGGCTGCCGGACGATCTGGCCCTAGCCGAGCTGCGCCTTACGCGTGGTTAACGGAGGCGGGCATCAGAACAGGGTCACGCCGCCGCACACGGTCTGGGCACCGGTATTGTCCCAAGCCGGTGGCGTGGCGCTGGTCACGCAGGTGGATGTGTTCGGCACGTTCCAGGGCGTATAGCGGAAACTGCCACTTGCGGGATTGCCATCGTCGATTTTGCGGTCCACCTCGGCCAGCACCGTGCTGGGAATGTTAATTCCGGTCTTGATGTTGTGCACGGCCGGCGGGTTGCTCGCGGCATCCAGATAAACGTTGTCGAAGATGAGCTGGATCAGGCCGCCGAAGGGGTTGGCCGGCGAGTTGTTGGCATCGGCCGTGGTGCCGGTGCCAGTGTAGTTGCCGGTGATGAAGCCTGCCTTGGACAGGTGGTACCAGGCGCAGATGTACTCCGGCGAACCGGTGGTAGTCTTGTCCTCGATCAGGCTGTTGCCGTTGCCCCCGCATACGTTTCCCGCACCCGGGATGTTCTGGTTGGCAAGCGCCACCGGATAATCCCCGGGAATGCCGCGGTAACGGTCCTGGAAGCCAAAGAACGCGGCCTTGATGCCATCCTGCTGCGCGATGATGTTGCGCACGCGGGCGTTTTGGATCAGCTCCTGGCCCTTGAGCACGCCGCCCAAGAGTAGGCCGATGATTACCAGGACGATGGCGATTTCGATCAGGGTGAAGCCCTGCTGCCTTGCATTCATGGTACGGCTTCCATGCATGTCGTGATGATCAAGCGGATGCAAGTTTTATGCCACGCGCCAGGGCCGGTCGCGCGCGATGCTGGCGCTGGCCTTTCATGGGCTCGCCTTTGTCGGCTGTCGAGTGTTCGACGGGGCTGGCGATTTTTCGTCTGCGGCGCGGCGTTCCAGTTCTCCTAGAGTCTCGGTGAGAAAATGGCGTTCCTGGGGATCGGTCACGCTGCCGGAAGCCAGCCAGGCCCCGAGCTCGATGCGCGCCGCCTCCACTTCGCCCAGATCGGCCAGGATGAAGATCGGCATCTGGCGCGCCCAGTGGGGTACCGCAGGGCCGCGTGCCTGTTGCGCGACTTGCTGCGCGTAGGCGAGGGCGAGGTGGGGGTCGCCCAGCCGGTGGCGTGCCACCAGGGCAGCATGGGCGAGCCAACGCCAGCGCCGGTCGGGATCGGCCTCGAAGGCGCGCCGCACGAATTCCAGCATGCGGCGCGCTTTGGCCGGGTCGGGCACTTGGCTATACACGTGACTGGCCAAGAGCAGGGGCGCGTCGGCATGGGGATCCAGGGCGAGCAGGGTGGAAAGCCAGGCTTGCAGTCGTCCGTAGTCCAGGTGGGCGAAGGGTGTGGTCGCCCCCGGGGCCTCGTCCACTGTCTGTAGCCATAGGGTGAGCAGGCCCGCCAGCGGCACGGGCTCGCCCAGGGAGAAAGCCTCAAGCACCGCCACTGGGGGCGGTGCCGGCAGCTTGCCGGTGCTGGCCTCGGGCAAGGGCTCGGCTGCGCGCCAGGCGATCTGCGCTGCCAAAAGCAGGACGAGCAAGGGCATAAGGCCGCGCCGCGCGGGCCGTTCACAGATCACGTCGGCTGACATCGAGAGCCGCCGCCGTGAGCAGCAGGGCGCAATAGAGGAGGGTCTGGACCAAGGCCGCCGCCAGCCCGCCGGTCTCACCCAGAAGGCGCGCCGAGCTAGCGAAGCCATCCAGGCGCGGCATGAGCCAAGCCAGGACGTCCGTCATGGGAGCAAGCCAAGCGCTGTCCCCTCGACTGGCATGGGCGAGCAACTGCAGGCCGCCGATGCTGCGGGCGAGGAGGTAGAAACCCAGTGTGGCCAAAAGCGCGGGCAGCCACTGCCGTAGGCCGAAGGCGGCGAAAACCGCCATGGCACTCACCAGGCTCAATTCCAGATACAGGCCCACCGTCCAGCCGAGCACCAAAGCCGGTGGCGCGGTGAGGGCAAGAAGACTGGCACTGGCTAGCGCGAGTGCCAGTGCCACGGCCACGAAGCCGAGGAACCTGCCCAGCACGTAGCGCGTGCGTGGCAGGGGCAGGGAAAGCAGCAACAAGTGCCCTTCTTCGTTGAACTCGCGTACCACGGCGCCGATAATGAGCGTCGCCACGATGACGGCGCAGGCCAAGCGGCTGGCTGCGGCCAGGAAGGTCGTTTGCAGCCGCTGGCTGTCGGTGAGGGTCAGCTCGCGCAAGAATAAGCTTGCCGCGAACAGGGCGCACAAGGTGAAAAGCGCCCAACGCAGACTGCGCGCACGCAAAGCTTCCAGGGCGGTGTAGCGGGCGATGGCGAGGACCTGGCTCATGGCAAACGGGGGAAGCTAACTCGCCGATGGTAACAAAACGGGCCGCGCCCCGGCGCTCTCATGACGAAACGGAATGAGCCATGACCGAAACCCCTCGGCCTAGCCGCCCGGACGGGCTGCGTGGGCGGCCCCCCTGGTGGCTTGCGCTGATGCTTTTGACTCTCCACGCCTCCCTGGCCTGGGGGGTGCAGCCCTGGTGGGCGCGCGCCCTGCTGCTGGCCCATCTGGGTTTCTTCCTGCTGTGGCAACCGGTGTGGCGAACGGACCAGCCGGTGGGTCCCGCCTCTGGCGTGGCGCTCGCCCTGCTCGCGGCGCTTTTGGTGCTGGGCGCGGGCTGGTGGACGGCGGCCCTCTGGATTGGGGTGCTGGTGGGCCTCATCGGTGGTCGCGCCTTCGGCATCGAGCATCGACGCACGCGTCTGGCGGCCCTGCTGGCCGTGACCTATTTGCTGGGCATGCTCCTGGGCTGGGTGGTGCCCCATCTGTTTGCCGCCCAACCGGTGCCGCCCCCGGTGACGGCTCTGATTCGCTTCGGCTTGCCCGTCTTCCCACTGTTGCTCCTGCTCCTGGGTCGCGACGCGGCCGCTTCCGAAAAGCCCCACGTGGTGGACTTCATCTACAGTCTGATGCTGTTCCTGCTGGTGCTGGTGCTGGTACTGGGCAGCTTCGCCCTCCAGGTGATCAGCGGTGAGCACTACCTGCTGGCGCTGGCCGGCGCCCTGATTGCCTTGGCCGGGCTGCTCCTGGTGCTGGCCTGGCTGTGGCAGCCGCGCGCGGGCTTCGCCGGCTTCGGGCAGCTTTTGTCCCGCTATCTCTTGAGTGTGGGGCTACCCTTCGAGGACTGGTTGCGCAATCTGGCGCGGCTGGCGGAAAGTGAGCGCGAGCCAGAGGCCTTTCTACGCCGTGCCATGGGGGAGATCGAGAAACTGCCCTGGGTATCCGGCGGGACCTGGCGTACCCCGGAGGCCAAAGGCGAGTTCGGTCTGCCCACGGCCTACTGCCTGGAGATTTCCTTGCGGCGCCTGGCCCTGGATCTCTACACCCGTACTCATCCCGCCCCCGCACTGGTGATGCACACCCGGCTGTTGGTCGAGCTCATCGAATTCTTCTACGAGGCCAAGCTGCGGGAACAGCAGCAGCGCCAGAATGCCTACATGCAGGCCATTCACGAGACGGGGGCGCGTCTGACCCACGACGTGAAGAATCTCTTGCAATCCCTCACCACCCTGTGCAGCGCGGCGGAATCCAGCGGGACCGACCAGGCCGAGGCCCTGCAAGCCCTCATGAGACGTCAGTTGCCCCTGATCACCACGCGTCTTGACCAGACGCTGAAAAAGCTGCGTGCGCCCCACTTGGTGGGCAAGGAGGAGGCGCCGGCGCGCCAGTGGTGGGCGGCGCTCATGACCCGCTACGAAGACGAAAACATCGAATTCGAAGCCGAAGGCGAGCCCGACGATACCCCCATCCCGGTGGACCTGTTCGATAGCGTGGCGGACAACCTGCTGCAAAACGCCCTCAAGAAACGTGCCCAGCAGAAGGATATCCTCATTCGCGTGCGTTTCGCCGCCGGGCCGCGGCGCGCCTTTACCGTGTGCGACACGGGGCGACCCATGAGCCAAGAGACGGCCGCGCGTCTGATTAACGCGCCCGTGGTTTCGACCACGGGTTTCGGCATCGGCCTGTATCAGGCGGCGCGCCAGGCGGAAGCCTTGGGCTACCAGCTTCGCCTGCTCCACAACGAAGTGGGCCGGGTGTGCTTCGAATTGCGGCCTGCGCTCCGGCTGGTGGTTGCCAACGAAAATACCCCGCCTGCGTCTTAGCGCTGACGCAGGTGCGATTGCCGCCGCCGCGTCAGGGCAGGCGGCCGGCGGCGACCATGCGGTTGAATAGCACATAGGGCGAGAGCCAGCCGACGATATCGTCGAACTCGCAGGCGGGACTACCGTTGTCGTTACACCCTACTTGGGCTTTTTTCGGAGGGCGGGTGATATAGGCGTTGGGGGCAGGCTGCGCATTGTTGGCCTCATCCAGATTCTGGGCCGGGACCGGCGCCGCCGTGCTGCCGTCGTCATTGGTGGCACCGTAACCATTGGGACCGTAAGACAGCAGCACCACGGGAACGGACGAAAGGTCGGTCACATTCACGAGGCTACCGGCGGCGTCGCGGGTCTTGATCGTGAGCGTGGGGGCAGAGTCAAACCGAATGGGATTCGCCTGGGAGCTGAATGCAGGACTCACGGCATAGCGGAACAGGTGGCCCCAGGCGTCGAGTTTGCTCACGCCCAGCGTGGCCCAGGGAACGAAGCCGGACTGGGTCGAGCAGGGCGACTGCTCATGTCCGTCGGTGGCGGAAATGGCCGGACACGGCAGGCGGCCTTGCTGGATGGCAAAGCCGATCAACGCTTCCTTAATCTCTTCCATCGTCTTCTGCGTCTCTGCAATGCGCCGCTGCTCCACCTGGGTGGCGAAGGGCACCAGCAGGCTGCCCAGGAGCAGCACCACGATGAACAGCACCACGGCCATCTCAATCAGGGAGAACCCCCTTGAACGGGCACTGGTGGCTGCCCTCATGGCTGGTCTTGCTCCAGCGTGGCGCGCGGCATGGGGGGACGGCGCTCGATCACGATCTGGACTTCCCGCTCCCGGCCTTGGCGCAGGAGAGTCGCTTTGACCCGGCGTCCCGGCGGAAGCTTGGCGATGGTGGCGAGCGCGGCATTGGCATTTGGCAGCGGTTTGCTGTCGATGCGCATGAGCACATCACCTGGCTTTACCCCGGCCGCATCGGCTGGTCCGCCGCGCAGCACGCCTACCACCAGGGTACCGCTCACCTGGGGAAGTCCAAGATTGTGGGCCAGTTCCGGGGAGAGATCCCGCATCGAGACGCCGATCCAGCCACGGACCACGGCGCCATGGGCGAGGATTTGGTCCATCACCTGTTGCGCCAGGGTTTCCGGAATGGCGAAGCCGATGCCCAGCGAGCCGCCAGTACGGGAGAAGATGGCGCTGTTGATGCCCACCAGGGCACCGTTGGTGTCCACCAGCGCGCCGCCGGAGTTGCCGGGGTTGATGGGCGCATCGGTCTGGATGAAGTCCTCGAAGGTATTGATGCCCAGATGGCTGCGGCCCAGGGCGCTTACGATGCCCATGGTGACCGTTTGCCCCACACCGAAGGGGTTGCCGATGGCGAGCACCACGTCCCCCACTTCCAGCCGATCGGCATGGCCGAACTCGATGGTGGGCAGATCCGGCAGGTCGATGCGAATCACGGCGAGATCCGTCTCCGGATCGGAGCCGACGATTTTCGCCGCTGCGGTGCGGCCATCGGCGAGCAGGACCTCGATGGCATCTGCGGATTCGATCACGTGATGATTGGTGATGATGTAGCCGCGGCGATCGACGATCACCCCCGAGCCCAGACTCGCCAGGCGCTGCGGCTGGCTGGGAAAGCGCTCACCGAAGAAGCGCCGGAACAGGGGGTCGTTGAGCAGCGGGTGGGGGGTGGGGCGGACTTGCTTGCTGGTGTAGATGTTGACCACTGCGGGCATCGCCTTTTTCGCCGCCAGGCGGTAGGATGCGGGCGCCGGCTCGGCCGGCCTTGCCACTGGCGCGGCGGGGGCAAAAGGCGGTGCCTCGCGGCGCAATAGCTCAGGCCGAAAAACGCTGATCACGAACAGGGCCGCCACGCACAGGGTGGTGAACTGGGCGAACAGCAGCCAGAGCTTTTTCATCGGGAGACAAAGGGATGCGGCTCGAAGACCTGGACCATTATACGCGCGCGTTGCTCGACGTTTCCCGCTTCCGGGATTACTGCCCCAATGGCTTGCAGGTGGAAGGGCGCGCCGAGGTCTTGCGCATCGTCACGGGCGTGAGCGCAAGTCTCGCCCTGCTGGAAGCCGCCATCGCAGCCGGTGCCGATGCGGTGCTGGTGCATCACGGCTACTTCTGGAAAAACGAACCCGCGCCCATCGTCGGTGTCAAGCGCGCGCGCATCGGGTTGCTGCTGGCCCACGAGGTGAGCTTATTCGCCTTCCATCTGCCTTTGGATGCCCATCCGGAATTGGGTAACAACGCCCGGCTGGGACGCCGCCTGGGGCTTACCGTCGAGGAGTGGACCGGGGAGCAGGGCCTGATCGCCTTGGGCCGACTAAGCGCGCCTTGCCTGCTGGGAGAATTCGCCGCGCGGGTGGAACACGCCTTGGGCCGTACTCCCCTGGTGGTGGGAGAGCGGGACCGGCCGCTAAAGCGCATCGCCTGGTGTAGCGGCGGCGCCCAAGGCTATTTCGAGACGGTAGCGGCCCTGGGCGTGGATGCCTACCTCACGGGTGAAGCCTCCGAGCACAACGTGCACTTCGCACGGGAATCTGGCGTCGCCTTCATCGCCGCCGGCCACCACGCCACCGAACGGGACGGCATCCAGGCCCTGGGGGACCATCTGGCCGCCCAATTCGGGCTCGAACATCGTTTTATCGACATCCCCAACCCGGTCTAACTTGATGAAAATCAATCGGATGCGATGCTGGGGCTTCTATTTGCGCAAGGCTTTTGGTTAGAATGCTGCTTTTGCCTTTTTCACCATTTGGACAGGACGGGATATGAGTAACCAAGGAGTCAATCGCACCCGCCGCCGTCTCATCGTCGCCACCTCGGTGGTGGGTGGGGCAGGCGTGCTGGCGGCGGCCTGGCCGTTCATCGCCAGCATGAACCCCAGTCAGCGGGCCAAGGCCGCCGGCGCGCCGGTGGAGGTGGACATCAGCAAGATCGAGCCCGGCAGCTACGCTACGGTGGAATGGCGCGGCAAACCGGTGTGGGTGATCTACCGCACCAAGGAAATGCTGGAGCTTCTGGACAAGCATGACGACCGCCTGTCCGATCCGAAATCCGAAAGCTCCATCCAACCCGAGTACTGCAAGAACCACCGCGCGATCAAGGATCAGTACATGGTGGTCATCGGCATCTGCACCCACCTGGGCTGCTCGCCAAGCCCCAAGCTTAAGCCCGTTTCCGACAACGAGACCGGTCCCGATTGGCCCGGCGGTTTCTACTGCCCCTGCCATGGTTCCCGCTTCGACCTGGCGGCGCGCGTGTTCAAAGGCTCGCCCGCGCCCACCAACATGGTGGTGCCGCCTCACCGCTACGTGACCGATACCCGCATCCTGATCGGCGAAGACACCAAGGGAGCGTAACAACATGACCAAGATGCAGCAACTGCTCGCCTGGGTGGACGAGCGCTTTCCGCTCACCGCCACCTGGAAGGCCCACCTGTCCGAGTACTATGCACCGAAGAACTTCAACTTCTGGTACTTCTTCGGCTCGCTTGCCCTGCTGGTTCTGGTGATCCAGATCGTCACCGGCATCTTCCTCACCATGAACTACAAGCCCGACGCCAACCTGGCTTTTGGCGCTGTGGAATACATCATGCGCGACGTGGACTGGGGCTGGCTGATCCGCTACATGCACTCCACCGGCGCGTCCATGTTCTTCGTGGTGGTCTACCTGCACATGTTCCGCGGTCTCATGTACGGCTCCTACCGCAAGCCGCGCGAACTGATCTGGATCTTCGGCGTGTTCATCTACCTGGCGCTGATGGCCGAGGCTTTCCTGGGCTATTTGCTGCCCTGGGGGCAAATGTCCTTCTGGGGCGCCCAGGTGATCGTGAATCTGTTTGCCGCCATTCCCGTGATCGGTCCCGATCTGGCGGTATGGATTCGCGGCGACTACGTGATCTCGGACGCCACCCTCAACCGCTTCTTCGCCTTCCACGTGATCGCTTTGCCCCTGGTGCTGATCGCTCTGGTGTTCGTGCACCTGGTGGCGCTGCACGAGGTGGGCTCCAACAACCCCGATGGCATCGAGATCAAGAAGAAAAAGGATCCGAAAACTGGCATCCCGCTGGATGGCATCCCCTTCCACCCCTACTACACGGTGAAGGACATTTTCGGGGTGGTGGTGTTTCTGATCGTGTTCTCGGCCATCATCTTCTTCGCGCCCGAGATGGGTGGCTACTTCCTGGAGGCCAACAACTTCATCCCGGCCGACCCACTCAAGACGCCCGAGCACATCGCGCCCTTGTGGTACTTCACGGCCTTCTACTCCATCCTGCGGGCGGTGCCACCCATTCTCGGTTCCCAGTTCCCGGGCGTGGTGGCCATGGGTGCGGCGATCGTGCTGCTCTTTTTCCTGCCCTGGCTGGACAAGTCGCCGGTGAAGTCCATCCGCTACCGTGGCGTGCTCTACAAAACCGCTCTTGCCCTGTTTGCCATCTCCTTCATCGGCCTGTCCTACCTGGGCATGCAGCCGGTCACGCCGGTGTACACCGTGCTGGCGCGGGTTTTCAGCGTGATCTACTTCCTGTTCTTCCTGCTCATGCCGTGGTACACCAGGATTGACAAGACCAAACCGGAACCGGAAAGGGTGACTGGATAATGAAAAGCAAACTGATCCTCTTCTTGGCTGCGTGGTTGCCGGCCGCCGTCTTTGCCAGCGGTGCTCCGGTACACCTGGATCGGGCGCCCGTCAACGTCAATGACAAGATCTCCCTGCAGAAGGGGGCGCGCCTGTTCGTCAACTACTGCCTGAACTGCCATAGCGCCAACTACATGCGCTACTCGCGTCTGACCGACCTGGGGCTGACGGAGCAGCAGATCGCCGATAACCTGCTGTTCACCCAGGAGAAGGTGGGCCAGCCCATGACCATCGCCCTGCGTCCAGCGGATGGTAAGGCCTGGTTCGGCGCCACGCCCCCCGATCTGACCGTGATCGCGCGCTCGCGCGACCCGGACTGGCTCTACACCTACCTGCGCAGCTTCTACCGCGACCCTTCGCGGCCCACTGGCTGGAACAACACCGTGTTCCCCAACGTGGGCATGCCCCACGTGCTGTGGGAACTCCAGGGGGAGCAAGTGGCGCACTTCAAGACCGTGAAAGATCACGAAGGTCGAGAACAACACGTGTTCGATCGCTTCGAGCTCATCAAGCCGGGCAAGATGAGCCGCGCGGAGTACGATGCTGCAGTGGGCGACCTGGTGAACTATCTGGTCTATATGGGTGAGCCGGCCCAGGCCAAGCGCAAGCAGCTGGGCATCATTGTCATTTTCTTCCTGCTGGGCCTGGCAGTCCTCACTTACTACCTGAAGAAGGAATTCTGGAAAGACGTGCACTAAACGCGCCCTGCGTGGCCCATGCAGGGCCTGGCCGGATGGGGGCGGAACCACGGTTCCGCCCCTCGTCCATTGTGGGCTGCGCCCTTGAACCCGTGCCGCCTTGCCCCATCTAATGGGGCCAGTGAGCATACGCTACAGGTAAACGCCTATGATGACTTTGTACTCGGGGACCACCGATCCCTTCAGCCAACGCTGTCGCATCGTGCTCTATGAAAAGGGCATGGACTTCCAGGTCATCGACGTGGACGTGGAAAACATGCCGGAAGACATCGCGGTGATGAATCCATACAACCGCGTGCCGGTCCTGGTGGAACGCGACCTGGTGCTGCACGAAGCCAACATCATCAACGAGTACATCGATGAGCGCTTTCCCCATCCCCAGCTGATGCCGGCGGACCCGGTGATGCGCGGCCGTGCGCGCCTGTTCCTGTTTCGCTTCGAAAACGAGCTGTTCTGCCACATCGATACCCTGGAGAAGGGCCCCAAGAAAGAAGCAGACAAAGCGCGCGCCATCATCCGCGACCATCTGACCCTGATTGCGCCGGTGTTCCAGAAACAGAAATACATGCTGGGCGATGAGTACTCCATGCTGGACGTGGCCATCGCGCCGTTGCTCTGGCGCCTGGAATACTACGGCATCCAGCTGCCCAAGCAGGCCGCGCCCGTGCTCAAATACGCCGAGCGCTTGTTTTCCCGCCCCGCCTTCATCGAAGCCATGACGCCCTCGGAAAAGGCGATGCGAAAATAATGTTCGATGCCTCCACCAAGCCCTACCTGATCCGCGCCATCTATGAGTGGTGCGTGGATCAGGGCTACACGCCCTACCTCGCGGTGCAGGTGGACGGGCGCACGCGCGTGCCCATGGAGTACGTGAAAAACGGGCAGATCGTGCTCAACATCAGCTACACCGCCACCCACAAACTCAAGATCGACAACGACTTCATCCGCTTCGCCGCGCGTTTCAACGGCGTCTCGCGCGAGCTGAAAATTCCGGTGGAGGCGGTGTCCGGTATCTTCGCCAAGGAGACCGGCCAGGGCCTTTTCTTCCAGGTGGGAAGCCCAGGGGCGCCCATTGCGGGCGATACCGCGCCGACCAGTCTGCCGGCTACGCCGCCCCGTGACGAGCCACCCAGCCCCCAATCCCCCAAGCCCGCCCGCGGCAGCCATCTCAAGGTCATCAAATAAGCCGCCGTCGCGCCAGGGCGGCAAGCCAGCGTTCGCGCAAGTCCGCCAGGTCCGCGTCGCAGGCGCGCCCCCAGTGGCGCGCTCCAACGCTTTCGACCACGGTGCCAGCTCATTCCGGCGGGCCCGCCGGAATGAGCCGGTGCGGCCCACGCAAGGCTGGACGCTTTCCCAGGCGCAGATTGCCTGCGCCAGCCGCCTGGCAGGGCAGCGGCACGACTTGTTGCGCCACGAGCGTGGCGCCGATGCAGGTGCAACCCGGGCCGGCCATGACTGCCGCCCGTAAAATGGCGCCTCACTCACCACCCCGAGCGCCAAAGGTACTGGACGAATACAGCAGGGTGTTTCGCTCTTCCGGAATTCGCTACTGTGCCTTATCTCCCGCCGCCAGGAGCAGGGCGCCCCAGGGGGGCCGGTTCGGCATCAGGTGTTCGACGACCCTGGCGCTCGCGGGGTCACTCGCGGGGTCAGCGGCGCTCGCGGGGTCAGGCCTTTACTTTATAGTCTGCTGCTCTCGCGTCCCCCTGACCTTTCCATTGCGATCCGCCAGCCTCTTGTGCCAGCGCGTCTCTTACCCTCACCCACCTGGGCGATCCCGGTCTGTGTGCTGAGGGGCGCGACCTGGGCGTTCGCACCTCCGGCATTGTCACCAACCGCACCAGTGTGCGGAGTGGCGCCCCACTGGCGACACCAGGCAGCCCGGCGGCCTCTGCGACGCCCAAGGGAATTGTCTCGACAACCAATCCGGTGTGAGCGTGGGTGTGAATGGAGACCAGTTCAAGTTTTGGCAGGCGGCCTAATCGACCTGAAAACAATAGGCGGTAAAGATAACTATTGAGCGTTACGTAAGTCGTTGACAGGCTGCGTAAGTCAAACGTCATTCCCGCGAAAGCGGGAATCCAGGGTATCCTCGCCATGTTCCTGGGTCCCCGCTTTCGCGGGGACGACACAAAGGTGTCACCTACTTACGTAATGCTCAATAGGGATGGCCGGATCGCTCAGCCGGTAGATGACCTGCAGACCCTCACGCCGCGACGTCACGAGCCCGCCGTCGCGCAAGGTCTGCAGGTGATGGGAGGTGTTGGCCACCGACATGCCGGTCACCTGAGCGAGCGCATCCACGCTGCGCTCGCCCTGTCCCAGGGCTTCCAGCAGTTCCAATCGTCCGGGCTGAGCCAGCGCCTTGGCGACGCGGGCGAGTTGTTCGTACAGGCGTTTCTTGGGGGACAGCGGGGCGCTCATTCCGCTATTCAAACAAACCGTTTAACCGAAGGCAAACCGCGGGGCAGGCGGGAAGCTG
Source organism: Thiobacter sp. AK1 (assembly GCF_039822265.1). NCBI lineage: Bacteria > Pseudomonadati > Pseudomonadota > Betaproteobacteria > Burkholderiales > Thiobacteraceae > Thiobacter > Thiobacter aerophilus. The sequence goes on along the minus strand of NZ_JBAJEX010000002.1, from coordinate 11,033 downwards.
CCGCGGCCGTCACCTGCGTGCGGCGATGGCGGGGCACGCGCGGCGCGTGCTTCGTGCCGCGGCTGATGGGAACGACGGCGGCGCTACTGCGCGGTGACAGGGGCTGCGGGTGCCACTGGTGCGGGCAGCAGGCTCTGGATCTTGGCTATGGGATCGACCTCGTCCCATTCCATCGAGCCGGCCACGCCGTAGCGCAGTTTGCCTTCCGTGTCGACCAGGAAACTGGTGGGAAAGACGTGCACTTTCCACGCCTTCATGGCTTCGCCTTTTGGGTCGAGCAGGATGGTGAAGTCGAGGGGCGCATCCTTGAACTCCTTGAGGAAATCGCGGATCTCCTTTTCCGTTTCTGCCATGTCCACTGCCAGGATGGCGAAGGGTTGGTCTCGCATCATGGTCTTGAGCCGCTGCATGGAGGGCATTTCGGCGCGGCAGGGCGGGCACCAGGTGGCCCAGAAATTTACCAGCACCACCTTGCCGCGATAATCCGCCAGGTCGTGGCGCTTGCCGTCGAGATCCTTAAGAAGGAGTGGCGGCGCAGTGCGCGGTGTGAGCGGTTTGAGCTCGCCTGCGACAACAGGCGCAGCAAACAGGACCAGGCAGAGCAGCAAAAACGTGGCGCGCATCATTTGGGACTCTCGGCTGGTGGGTGAAGTATGAGATCGCGCATGAAGGTCGGCAGGTGTTCCCCCAGCTCGCGTTCTGCGGGCATGGCGTCGTCTCGGAAGTAGAAACGGTCACGGATACCGGCAACAGTCCGCACGACGATCTGGCTGCCACTGCTTCGCATTACGCTCGTCAAGGTGTCCAGGGTCCAATACCAAGGCGACAGCTCGCCTTGCAGAATGTAAACGTTCAGGCGCGTCTGCGCCGTAACGGGAAGATAGGCGGGCTCGCTACCCGGCTCGGGTTGTGCCAGGTAGAGATTGGGGTAAAGGAGAATTGCACCGGCCAGCGGCTTGCCCTGCCCTTCCCGCTCTTGCCACAGACGCGCGCCCTCCAGCGCGTATTTGGCGCCGCGGCCCGCGCTCGAGAGCCACACTTCCCGCTTGGCCGCAAACGCTGCGCGGATGAGGTGATAGACATCCTCGGCGGGCAACGTTTCCGCACTGCTCGCCACAGCAGGCAGAAAACGCGCTCCGTAGAGATCGGCGAGCCAGGTTTCGATGCCCTGTTGAGCGAGGGCGCGCGCCGCTCGATGCTCCTGGGGCAGCACGCCGTATTCCGAAGGTAACCAGAGCAGGACACGGGACCCCGCAGCCGAGTAGCGCGCGACGGGTATCTCCGTCTCGCCAGCCGGCACCCGCAGGGTGGTGGCATCTTCCACCGCCCATCCGGCGCTGGCCAACATCAGGCCAAGCAGACACGCCGCCAGCTGCCTCATGCGGCTTGCCAATGCCCGGACCGCCCGCCGGATTTTTCCAGCAGGCGAATCGCCTCCATGCGCATGCCGCGGTCCACCGCCTTGCACATGTCATAGATGGTGAGCAGGCCCGCGGCCACCGCCGTGAGGGCTTCCATTTCCACCCCGGTGCGCCCCACCGTCTCGGTGGTGACGATACAGTCGATGGCTGATTCCGCCTCGCACACTTCGAACTCCACCGCAACCCGGGTCAGCGCAATGGGATGGCACAGGGGAATCCAATCCGGCGTGCGTTTTGCCGCCTGGATGGCAGCGATGCGTGCCACGCCCAGCACGTCGCCCTTTTTGGCATCACCGGCGCGAATCATGGCCAGCGTCTCGGGCTGCATGCAAATCCGCCCAGCGGCGCGCGCCACGCGCTTCGTCTCCGCCTTTTCCCCAACATCCACCATATGGGCCTGGCCGGCTTCGTCGAAATGGGTGAATTCGCTCACGGGTGAACCCTGAACCAAACGCAAGGGGCGTTATCATAGCACCATGACCTTCCGCTTCCGCTGGCTCGTCGCGCTTCTCGCGGCGCTGCCATTTGCTACGCCCCTCTTGGCCGCCGACAATCTGCCGGATCTGGGCGAGGCGTCCCAGTCCGTGTTCTCGGCCCAGACTGAGCGCAAGGTGGGCGAGGCCATCATGCGCGAGCTGCGTCTGGACCGAGCCTATTACGATGATCCCGAAATCACCGACTATCTCAACGCGCTCGGTTGGCGGCTTGCCGCCCACAGTGGCGCCAGTGGCCAGGATTTCGAGTTCTTCCTGATGCGCGATGACACCCTCAACGCCTTCGCCCTGCCGGGCGGCTACATCGGTGTGCATACCGGCCTGTTGCTCGCCGCGCAGAACGAGTCGGAACTCGCCGGTGTGCTGGCCCACGAAATCGCCCACGTCACCCAGCGCCATATCGCCCGCATGGTGGCGGCGGAAAGCCGCAACACGCTCACCACCCTCGCCGCGTTGGCGGTGGCCATTCTCGCCGCGCGTTCCAACAGCCAAGTGGCGAGCGCGGCCGTGGCCACGGCGCAGGCGGGCGCGATCCAGAGTCAGCTCGATTTTACCCGGGAGAACGAGCGGGAAGCCGACCGCGTCGGGCTGCAGACCCTGCAGGCCGCGGGCTTCGATCCTCGCGGGATGGTGAGCTTCTTCGAGCGGCTGCAAAAATATAACCGCATCTACGAGAACAACGCGCCCAGCTATCTGCGCACCCATCCCCTTACCACCGAACGTATCGCCGACATGGAAGCGCGGGTGGCGGAGCTCCCCTATCGCCAAGTGCCGGACAGCCTCGAGTTCCAGTTCGCGCGCGCCAAGCTGCGCGCCGTGACGGGCAACCCCCGCGAGGCGGTGACGTATTTTCGCGAGAGTCTGCGCGAGCACAAGTACGCCAACGAGACGGCGACGCGTTATGGTCTGGCGATGGCCCTCCTGCGCGACCGTCAGGTGGACGCCGCATGGGAGGCGCTCACCCGCTTGCGCGCTCGCCTGGCTGCGCCCCATCCGTGGGTGGAGACGCTCGCCGGAGAGATTCTGACGGCTCAGGGACGCAGCCAGGCGCTGCTGGACCACTACCGCCAGGCCCTCGAGCGTTTTCCCTTCCACCGGGCCCTGATCTACGGTTACGCCGATGCTCTGCTCAAGGCCGGCCAAGCGCAGGACGCACTCAAGCTGGTGGAAAACCGTCTGCGTAGCACGCCTGCCGATGCGCGGCTCTACGAATTGCAGGCGCGCGGCTATGCGCAGCTTGGCCAGGTCCTCGCGCAACACCGTGCGCTGGCCGAGGCCCAGGTTCTGCGCGGCAACCTGCCTGCTGCCATCGAGCAGCTGCAGATCGCCCTGAGAAGCGGCCAGGGGGACTTCTATCAACTCTCCAGCGTGGAAGCCCGGCTGAAGGAACTGCGCAGCCTCGACGCCGAGACGCGCAAGCGATGAAGCCCCATGGCGCGGAACAAATCATTGCCCCCGGTGCAGGCGAATCCGCCTTCAGCATGCCGCTGTGACGCTAGAAACCCGCGTCTGGATTGGCGCTTGCGCGCACCTCACGCCTTCATCGTCATTCCGGTCGAGCCCGACGAGAGCCGGGATCCAGTGCACCACCTTGGTCGTGGCCAGATGGGTCTAACTTCCCCCTCTCGCCGGCGCGGGCGACCCGTAGCCAATGACCGGCTGCGCTAGTCTTTAAAGACTAGATTTTCCTGCGAAAATTTTCGCCATCCAGGGTTGCTTGCTGCGGAAAGGTTTGGTTATCCTATCGACACCCGACGGATCGCCAGGGCAGATGGTGCGCCTCCCGTCCCCGGCCGATTTGCTCGCTAAAAATCCAATCAGAGGTTAAAGGAGGATGTACATGCGTAAAGCCCCAGCCATGCTGCTGGCCGCCAGCATCGTCGGCGCGCTCTTGACAACTTCCGTTTTCGCCGCCGAGGAGAAAAAGGAAGAAACCGGCCAGGACATCGCGTTCAACAATCGCAAGGGCAACTGTCTGGCCTGCCATTCCATTCCTGGTGACCCCAAGGCGGTGACCATCGCCAACATCGGTCCTCCCCTCATCGCCATGAAGGCGCGCTTCCCGGACAAATCCAAGCTGCGCGCCCAGATTTGGGATGCCACTGCGGCCAATCCCTACACTTCCATGCCGCCTTTCGGTAAGCACAAGATCCTGAGTGAGCAGGAGATCGACAAGGTGGTCGATTACGTTTACGGTCTGTAACCAAGAAGGAGTGAGTTCATGAATTTTGCACGCAGAACATTCATCAAGGGCGCGGGTGCGGCCGGCACGGTGGCCGTGGCGGTGGCCGCGGGCCTCATCAAGCCCACCGAGGTATTGGCCAGCGAATGGAACAAGGCTGCCTTCGAGGCCAAGGGTGTGGCCGACGCGCTCAAGGCCATCGGTGTGGCCAGCGCGGCCGACAGCAAGGACATTCAGATCAAAGCACCGGATATCGCCGAGAATGGCGCCGTGGTGCCCGTGGAGGTGACCAGCAATATCGCCGGCACGGAAGCCATCGCCCTGCTGGTGGAGAAGAATGCCACGCCTCTGGTGGCGGACTTCGCCCTTTCCAATGGCGCCGTGGGCTATGTCAGCACCCGCATCAAGATGGGCCAGACCTCCAACGTGCGTGTGGTGGTCAAGGCTGGCGGCAAGTACTATGCCGCGGTCAAGGAAGTGAAAGTCACCATCGGCGGTTGCGGCGGCTGATGCGGCACCCGCGTTAACCCTTAAACAGATTTCGAGGAAGACGAACATGGCAGAACCGATGCGAATCCGTGCGACGATGGCCGGCGACGTGGCCGACATCAAAGTCCTCATGAACCATCCCATGGAAACTGGCCAGCGCAAGGATGCCAAAACCGGCCAGCTGATTCCCGCCCACTTCATCCAGACCGTCAAGGCGGAAGTGAACGGCAAGACCGTGCTGGATGCCCAGTGGAGCGTGGCCATCTCCCGCAATCCTTTCCTTGGCTTCAAGGTCAAAGGTGCCAAGGCGGGCGACAAGGTCACGGTGAGCTGGACCGACAACAAGGGCGACAAAAATAGCGCCGAAGCCACGGTGGCTTGAGATCGACGCGGTGCGGCGGCGCAGGCTGCCGCACCCACCCGCATTGACGAGGAGGACGCAATGAAAAAATGGCTGATGGCGATTTTGGGCGCGAGTCTGGCCGTGGGGACGTTGGCGACGGCGCACGCGAGCCCGGAGCAGGACCGCAAGGAAATCCTGGACTATTTCAAGAACAAATTTCCCAACGTCAAGTTCGAGGACTATGTCCACGGGGCGTTCATTTTCTCGCCTGATGCTTTTGCCCAGTATCAGGCCATCATGGAGTTTCCGCCCTTCGTGACGGTCATCGAACAGGGCAAGAAGATGTGGGAGACGCCCTTCAAGAACGGCAAGACCTACGCCAGCTGTTTCCCCAATGGGGGCAAAAATGTCGCGGGGCTGTACCCCTACTTCGATGAGCAGTTGGGCAAGGTGGTGACCTTCGAAATGGCCATCAACGCCTGTCGTAAGGCCAATGGCGAGGACGAGCTCTCCTACAGCGACATGAAGACCATGGGGGTGCTGACGGCTTACGCGCGTACCTTGTCCGACGGCATGAAGATGCAAATCAAGGTGGAAGGGGACAAAGCTCTCCAGGCCTACGAGCGCGGCAAGCAGCATTTCTTCCAGCGCCGCGGTCAGCTGAATTTCTCCTGTGCCACCTGCCACATCCAGAATGCGGGCAACATCCTGCGCACGGAGTACCTGTCTCCCGTGCTAGGACAAGCCACCCATTGGCCGGTGTTCCGCGCTGGTGAAAACCTGGTGACGCTGCAGAACCGCTACGTCGGTTGCAACAGACAGGTGCGTGCCAAGCCCTACAAAGAAGGTAGTGAAGAGTATAACGACTTGGAGTATTTCCACTCCTACATCAGCAACGGGCTGCCGATGCACGCATCGGTGTTCCGCAAATAATCAGCGCTGGGTCGGAACAAGGCTTGTGGGCATTGCCGGCAAGCCTTGTTTTTTGTGCTTGGCGCCACCCCAAATGCACCCAAATGCACTAGTGTGCCGACGTGATGCAACGCGTCGGAGGCCGGAAACAAGTTGAAACTTTGCAGGAGCGATTCAGATGTCGATGACGCGTCGTGAGTTTATGCAGGTGCTGGCAGCCGGTGTGGCTGCGGGCTTGGCGATGGACAGCAAACAGGTACTGGCGGGCAACGTGCCGGCGAACTTCTACGAACTGCCCAAGTTCGGCAACGTCTGCTTGATGCACTTCACCGACTGCCACGCTCAGTTGCTGCCCATCTATTTCCGGGAACCGGACGTCAACATCGGCATTGGTTCTGCAGCAGGTCGGCCGCCCCACCTGGTGGGGGAAAACTTCCTCAAGGCATTCGGCATCAAACCGGGAACGATTGAAGCCCACGCCTTCACCTACCTGGATTTCGTCGCCGCGGCGCGCACCTATGGCAAGGTGGGGGGCTTTGCTCATCTGGCCACCCTGGTGAAGAACATTCGTGCTCAGCGGCCCGGCGCCCTCCTCATGGATTCTGGCGATACCTGGCAGGGTTCGGCCACCGCCCTGTGGACCAAAGGCCAGGACATGGTGGATGCGCAAAAGCTGTTGGGCGTGAACGTCATGGCACCCCATTGGGAATTCACTCTGGGCGCCGAGCGGGTGAAGGAAATCGTCGAGAAAGATTTCGCGGGCAGCGTCGATTTCCTGGCACAGAACGTGAAGACCGCCGACTTTGGCGATCAGGTGTTCAAGCCCTACGTCATCAAGCACGTCAACGGTGTTCCGGTGGCCATCATCGGGCAGGCCTTCCCCTACACGCCCATCGCCAACCCGCGCCACTTCGTACCGGATTGGACCTTCGGCATCCAGGAAGAGAGCCTGCAGAAATACGTGGACGAAGTGCGCGCGAAGGGCGCGCAGGTGGTGGCCGTGCTGTCCCACAATGGCATGGACGTGGATCTCAAGATGGCCTCCCGTGTCACCGGCATCGACGTGATCTTCGGCGGCCACACCCACGACGCCGTCCCCCAGGCCATTCCCGTCAAGAATGCCAAGGGCACCACCCTCGTCACCAACGCCGGCTCCAACGGCAAGTTCCTCGGCGTCATGGACCTTGACGTGCGTAACGGCAAGATCCAGGGATACAAATACCGGCTGCTGCCGGTATTCTCCAACCTCATCGAGCCGGATCGCGCCATGGCGGACTATATCCGCAAAGTGCGCGCGCCCTATGAGGCCAAGCTCAACGAGAAACTGGCGGTCACCGAGGATCTGCTCTATCGGCGCGGCAACTTCAACGGCACCTTCGACCAGCTCATCGTCGATGCGCTGCTGGAAGTGAAAGGCGCGGACATTGCTTTTTCCCCGGGCTTCCGCTGGGGCACCACGCTTTTGCCGGGCGACACCATTACCATGGAGCGCTTAATGGATCAGACCAGCCTCACCTACCCGGCCACCACCTTGAACGAACTGACTGGGGCCCAGATCAAGGACATCATGGAGGATGTCTGCGACAACCTCTTCAACCCGGATCCCTACTACCAGCAGGGGGGGGACATGGTGCGGGTGGGCGGCTTGCAGTACACCGTCAATCCCAATGCCAAGATGGGTAGCCGCATCAGCAACATGATGCTCAAGGGCAAGCCGCTGGACCCGAACAAGAAATACCTGGTCGCAGGCTGGGCCTCAGTGCAGGAAGGCGTCACTGGCACCCCCATCTGGGACGTGGTAGCGGAATACCTGCGCAGCGTCAAGGTTATCAAAAAAGTCAAACTCAACCGGCCCACCATCGTGGGCGTCGGCAAGAACCCGGGCCTGGCCTGAGCGGCCTTCTACGGGTGCAGCGAGAAGGGGCGCGCGGCGCCCCTTTTTTGCCTCATTGAGAGACATCGCCGGGCAAGCCTGCCCACTCGCCATGTCTGCCCGACGCCGGGCGCGACTTGCAACTCCCAAGGAGGGGCAGCTTAGCATGTCATTTTGCGAACACGGAAACGTGCCTCGCCCCCTCATACCTCCGCAGCGAGCCCAGACCTGCGTGGCCCTGGCCGAAACTGTCCCTTCGTGCCGCTCGCGTTGGGCGCTGGAAATCAGGGTTTACGGCCGGTACTTCGCGCCGACGGAATCACGCACGTCGCCATGGATCATCTCGGCTGAATGAGCGCAGAGCAAAAAGCCCGACCCCAAAGGGTCGGGCTTTTCGCCCAGCACACTATCTAGAGACTCAGGAGCGGCATTCGGCAGGCCGATAACGGTTATCCAAGGTGCCGCCCGTGCAGTTCCAAGTGATGGCACCAGTGGGCACCGTTCCCGCCGCAAGAGCCGCGCCGCCCGACTGGGGCGTCATGATGATGGTTCCGTTGCCGGCCCGCGCGGTGTAGGTAATGGTGATTTGCCCATTGGTACCGTCCACGGCTACGCTCGCCACGTTGTCCGTTGCGGCGGGGGCCACCCAGCCCGCGGCCAGGTCTGCGTTGCCGTTCATGGCATTCTCGGATACGGTGGTTTTTGCCGAGGAAGCGAGACTCAACCCTTCCGATACCCGCGCCCGGATGGTGTAGTCCTGATAAGCCGGGATGGCGATGGCCGCCAAAATGCCGATGATCGCCACGACGATCATCAGTTCGATCAAGGTGAAACCTTGTTGAACGCGTTTCATGTTGTCACTCCTTCGCTGAAAATGGATGGAAAGAACCGACACGCGAGTGTCTGCGGACAACAAAGCAAACTGCGTGCCAGCGAGCGCAAACGGTGGCGAGGGACCAGGTTCGAGGACTTTTCAAGGGCCCCAGTGGCTGCGCGCGCAGGTGCTGACGCTGCTTGGAGGTCGGCAGAGGCGGCTCGATGGTGACGCCAAGCGGCAGTTTTGGCCGCTCTGGGGCGCATCGTCTGCCGCGCCCGCCCGCGGAATGGGCGAGACAAGTGGGTGCGCTTGCCCCGCGAGGCCCTGCCTTCGCGTCAAGCGCTGCGGCGCGCTTATATTGTTGTCGGCGCCGAAGGATTATTGAACATTACGTAAGTAGATGACATCTGGGCGTCGTTCCCGCGAAAGCGGGGACCCAGGAACATGGCGAGGAATACTCTGGATTCCCGCTTTCGCGGGAATGACGTTTGACTTACGCAGCCTGTCAACTACTTACGTAACGCTCAATAGAGCAGACAGAACTGCATCTTGATCGGCCCGAGCTCGATGAGATCATGGTGGTTCAAGGGGCAGGGTTTGTCATTGATGGCATGGCCATTGACGAGGGGGCGCCGCTTCCCATCCACATGGGCCAAAAAATAGCCCGAGGCCTTGCGGGTGATGAGGGCCACCGCCACACCAGGCTTGCCCAGGGACAGGAGCGGCTTGTCGAGGGGAATTTTCTGTCCCGCCTGGGGCCCGGAGAGGACTTTCAGCACGGCGGGATGGGCGGCGGCTTCCCGGCCTGTCACGGTCACCACGCCGCCGTGGGCGCGGGGCGAGAGTTCCGGCGCGAGGGTAGTAGGGAAAGTTTCCGTGGGCGCATCCGCCGATGGCGCTTCGCCCTTGAGTTGGGCCAGTGTCTTGCCTGCGAAGGGGCTCCTCATGACCAGCGTCTTTTCCAGCTGCTTCATGGCGGGCGTAGCGGGGCCCGCCACGAAGCGCAGCTTGTAGCGGCCGATCTGAAACAGGTCGCCATCCTTCAGGACCCGGCGCGTGATGGGCTCACCCTGGTAGAGGGTGCCATTGGTGCTGCCACAGTCTTCGATCACCCACCCGTCCGGGGTACGAATGATGATCGCGTGGTCGCCGCTCACCGCGAGGTTGTCGATCACGATGTCGTGATAAGGCCGGCGCCCGATGGTGGTGCGCGCCTGACTCAAGTGGTGTTCCTGGACGATTTCGCCATCCAGGGTGAGGATGACGCTGGCCATGCCCGATCTCCCCGCGGCCCCGTTGGGCCGCAATGTCCCCAGGCTGTTCGTGCTTGCATTGTATGAGCAAGGGAGGGGCGGCGGCGCGCCGTTCGTCGGGTCAGACTGTCCACAAAATCTGTGGGCAAGCTTGTGGATAGCTTGTAGGAACCGACCTTAAGCTCCATCGAGGCAAAGACATTTTTCCCGTGACCAAAAAACGCACGGCAATAAATACGCATAGAAACAGTTGGTTGCGTCAAGCTACCGGTTCGGGTTCAAGGCGCGCCCCACTGCTGGCTGCAACTGCGTGTCCTGTGCATGTTTGGCGGGAAAGTCGTGCCCAAGCCGCGCCCGGACTCGATTTGCTGGTCGTGGCGAATTGGCATCGCGGGCAAAGCCGGTCCGACAGGGCTTGCACGGCCCGAGACACGGTAGGAGGCGCTTTAGGAGAAGCGAGGCGGCCTTGGTGTCGCGGTCAAGGCCGCTTCTACACGAGCCTTTCCCTCTCGCGCGAGATTATTGAGCATTACGTAAGTAGGTGACACCTTTGTGTCGTCCCCGCGAAGGCGGGGACCCAGGAAAAAGGGCCAAGAGTACTCTGGATTCCCGCTTTCGCGGGAATGACGGGGGGTACTTACTGCGCCTGTCCCCTAGTTTGATGGGCCTTGTTGAGCACGGCGTAAGTAGCTGCGCGTCGTCCCCGCGAAGGCGGGGACCCAGGCACATGGCGAGGAATACTCTGGATTCTCGCTTTCGGGGGCATGACGTTTGACTTACGCAGCCTGTCAACTATTTACGTGACGCTCAATAAGTAATCGCGCGCAAAGTAATCGCACGAAAACGGGCGGGATGGCTGGGAGGGGCCCAGCGGCCAAAGAAAAAGGGTTGGCAGACGCCAACCCTTTTTACGTATTTGGTGGGTCGTGTTGGATTCGAACCAACGACCAACGGATTAAAAGTCCGCTGCTCTACCGGCTGAGCTAACGACCCGAAAAAGAAGCGGAATTATAGGGAGGGGCCCCACCCCTGTCAACGCAATGTATGAGTCCACCACCTTTGGCACTCGGGTTGGTGTTGGAGGAGGAAGGATAGAGGGGTTTGTTGGCCGAGTCGATGGTGGGGGCGCTGGGTGTTGTAGAAGATGAGCCAATCGGCGAGTTTTTGGTTGAAGAGGGCCAGGTCGGTAGAGCCAAGTCTTCGTGGTAGTCGACGAAGGACTCCTGGAGGGTGCGGTTGAAGCGTTCGG